>NZ_JBVVQW010000009.1:190000-215418 GCF_055811655.1 Mesorhizobium sp. WSM4809 | reverse complement strand
TCCTCCCGGCGGACAAGAAAACTGTCACCCATCTAATCAGTCCATTCTGTTACCTATCTATCCGGTTCGGACACTGCCCCTCTTCTCCCCGTCACTATACGGGGAGAAGGTGCCGGCAGGCGGATGAGGGGCAGCGCCCGCCTTCGTCCTAAAGAGTACCACCCCTGTTCCAGCCCCGACCCCGGTCGCCGAACATCGCATAACCAGCATCCGTCACCGCCAGCGTGTCCTCCAGCTTGATGAAGCCCCGCGTCGGGTGAAGCATGGTTGTCTCCACCGACAGCACCATGTTCCTTTCCAGCGGCTTGGCCGCATAGGTGCCTTCATAGGTCACCGGGTGGTTGGTCATCAGGAACGGCGCCTCGTGCGTGATCAGGCCCATGCCATGGGCGAAGAAATCCGTGTAGGCCGCGACCTTCGAAGCCTTCAGCACGCCCTCGGCATGGGAAATCATGTCGCCGCCCAGCGTGCCCGCTTTGACTTTTGAGAAGGCCGCCTGCTGCACCGTCTCGACCTCGGCCAGCAGATCTTCCAGTTCGGCATCCGGTTCCCCGAGAATGCCCATCCGGCAGAGGTCGCCGATATAGCCGTGATAGTTGCCGCCGGAATCGATTGACAGCACCTCGCCTTGCTTCCACGCCTGCGGCGAGGCGGCGCGGTTGTGGCTGGAGCCCAGCGTCAGCAGGCAATATTCGAAATGGATGCCGCGATTGGTTTCCTCGCGCCGCAGCTGTTCGATGATCTCGCCCTTGGTCGTGCCTTCGCGCGCCCAGGCTATGGTCGCCAGCATGGAATCGGTGATCAGTTCAGAGGCCGTGCGCAGCTTCTCCAGTTCGGCATCGGTCTTGATGGCGCGCATGCGCTCCAGCATGTCGGTCGCATCGATCAGCCTGGCATCCGGCAACGCCTTGCGGATCAGCGTATAGGCGTCCGACGGCAGGAAGCCGGGCTCGATGCCGATGCGCGCGCCCGCCTTGCCGATCTTCTGCAGATGCTCGACCGCAAGGTTGGCGGCGTCGAGCGTGCCCCAGCAGGCGGCGTGCAGCGTCGGCGTCCAGAACGGGTTGTTCTGATGCTCGCCGCCCTCCATGCGGTTGCCGATATAGGCGGCATGGTCCGGCCCGCCCTTTTCGTACACCATGATCGGCAGGTATCGGCTGTGGCCGATCGCATCCATGGCGGCGAAGAAAATGAACTTGTAGCCGCCCAGCAGGTATTGCGTGTTGTGCTTGGAGGTGGCGAGCAGCACATCGATGCCGGCCTCCTCCATCAGCCGGTCGACCCTTGCCTGGTCGAACGGGATATTGCCGACCGCATTCTTGCCCGGAGCAATGTTCATCTGTCTCTCCCTGAATAGCCGGATCGCCGCTGTTCCGCTCCCGATCCCTTGGCAGCGGTCAAATCTGCACCATTTTGCCCGTTCTGGTCCAGCCAGAAACAGATGAAATGTCGCCTCTCTATGTTTCTGTGTTGTCATTCGTCACATATTCAATCAATCTGGTCCTACCAGAATGATCAAATTGAGCCACGCCCTCCAAACTGGTCCAGCGGACGAAAATTTCAAAGCCAAGCGAGGATGCGCCAATTCCGTCTCTGGCGAAACCCTCGGCAAGGCTCATAATCGCCGCCGCAAGGATGCCGGTGGGCTTGCCGGCGTCTGAGGGGTATTGGCGCACCCGACCGGGTCGCGGAGAGGACGGAGTTCGATCATGTCAGGTTTCACGATTTCCAGACGCACGATGCTTGCCGGCTCGGCAATGCTGCTGGCCTCCACCGCAATGCCGGCACCGGGCTGGGCGCAGACGCCAAAGAAGGGCGGGCGGCTGGTGCTTGCCGCCGATTCCGAACCGCGCAACCTCAACCCGGCGATCGTCGCCTCCAACGGCGTCTTCTTCATCTCCAGCAAGATCGTCGAAACGCTGGCCGAAGCCTCCTTCGACGGCAAGGACGGTCTCGCGCCACGGCTGGCGCTGAGCTGGGAAGGTGCCGCCGACGGGCTCTCGGTGACGTTCAAACTGCGCGACGGCGTCAAATGGCATGACGGCAAGCCGTTCACCTCGGCCGACGTCGCCTTCTCGGCGCTGCAGATCTGGAAGCCGCTGCAGAATCTCGGCCGCACTGTGTTCAAGGATCTGGCCAGCGTCGACACCCCCGACGATCTCACCGCCGTGTTTAAGTTCGCCAAGCCGACGCCGTTCCAACTGATCCGCAACGCGCTGCCGGCGCTGAGCAGCGTGGTGCCGAAGCACATCTATGAGGTCGGCAAGATCGCGGAAAACCCGGCCAACAACGCGCCGATCGGCACCGGACCGTTCAAATTCGGCGAGCACAAGGCCGGCCAATATTACCGGCTGACGAAGAACACCGATTACTGGGGCAAGGACGAGCCCTATCTCGACGAGATCATCTATCAGGTGCTGCCGGATCGCACGTCAGCGGCGAGCGCGCTGGAGGCTGAAGAGATTCAGCTGGCGGCCTTTTCCGCCGTGCCGCTGGCCGACCTCGACCGCATCTCCAAGGTGCCGGGCCTGAAGGTGATTTCCAAGGGCTATGAAGGGCTGACCTATCAGCTTGTCGTCGAGATCAACCATCGCCGCAAGGAACTGGCCGACGTCAAAGTCCGCCAGGCGATCGCGCATGCCATCGACAAGGATTTCGTCGTCAAGACGGTGTTCCTCGGCTATGCCGCGACAGCCACCGGCCCGGTGCCGAAGAACGATCCGCAATTCTACACCGCCGACGTGCCGACCTATGCCTTCGACGTCGCCAAGGCCAACGCGCTGCTTGACGAGGCTGGCTACAAGAAAGGCGCCGACGGCAACCGCTTTTCGCTCAAGCTGCTGCCTGCGCCCTATTTCAACGAGACCAAGCAGTTCGGCGACTATCTGCGCCAGGCGCTCGCCGCCATCGGCATCGATGCTCAGCTGGTCAACAACGACTCGGCCGCGCACATCAAGGCGGTCTACACCGACCACGCCTTCGACCTCGCTGTCGGCCCGCCGGTGTTCCGCGGCGATCCGGCGATCTCGACCACCATTCTGGTGCAGAGCGGCATTCCGGACGGCGTGCCGTTCTCCAACCAGGGCGGCTACAAGAACGACGCGCTCGACGCGCTCATCGCCAAGGCGTCGGAGACGCTCGATACATCAGCCCGCACCGACCTCTACAAGGAATTCCAGAAGGAGGTGGCCACCGACCTGCCGCTGATCAACGTCGCCGAATGGAGTTTTATCAGCGTCGCGCGCGACACGGTCGGCAACATCGCCAACAACCCGCGCTGGGCGGTGTCGAACTGGGCGGACACGTATTTGGAATCGTGACAGAATTGCGCGGATGAAAATTCGCGAAATCAGCGTAGGCGTTGAGCCCTACGAGGCCCCCCTCTGTCCTGCCGGACATCTCCCCCTCAAGGGGGGAGATTGGCTGGCCGCACCGTCGGCTGATTTTCCTGCAGCGTCGAACATTGGCGAAACCATAAATGACTTCCGATCTCCCCCCTTGAGGGGGAGATGTCCGGCAGGACAGAGGGGGGCGCTCAGGCGCGACATCTCTCTTGGGCGACTCAGTGCCAAGCCTCCGACGCCCGCATGACCCGCGCCCTCACGCTCATCCGCCGTCGCCTTATCGGCAGTGTCTTCGTGCTGCTGATCGTCGTCGTCGGCACGTTCCTTTTGCTCGAGGCCGCCCCCGGCGACGCGGTCGACGCCTATATCGTCTCGACCGGTGGCGACGCCGGCATGATCGAGCTGTTGCGACATCGCTGGGGTCTCGACCAGTCGGAGCTGACGCGGCTCGCCAACTATCTCTGGGCGCTGTTGCATCTCGATCTCGGGCAGTCGGTGACCTTCTCCAGGCCGATCCGCGACGTGATCCTCGAACGCCTGCCCAACACGCTGCTGTTGATGGTCAGCGCCACCGCGCTCTCCTTCGGGCTCGGCTCGGCACTCGGCATCTATGCCGGCGCGCGTCCGGGCAGTTTTCGCGACCGCTTCCTGTCGATCGGCTCGCTCGCGCTCTATGCCGTGCCGGGTTTCTGGCTCGGACTGGTGCTGATCGTCGTCTTTGCCGTCGACCTCCGCTGGCTGCCGATCGGCGGCATCGAAACCCTGGCCTCTGACAAGACCGGCCTTGATCGCGCAGCCGACATTGCCATCCATCTCGCCCTGCCCGTTTCCGCCCTCGGATTCATCTACCTGGCGCTCTATCTGCGCATGATGCGCGCCGGCATGGCCGAGGTCTGGCGGCAGGATTTCGTCCTGGCCGCACGCGCCAAAGGATTGTCACGCCGCCGCATCGTGCTCGCCCACGTCGCCCGCAACGCATTGCTGCCGCTGGTCACCATGCTCGGCCTGCAATCGGCGCAGATGCTCGGCGGCAGCGTCGTTATCGAGAGCGTGTTTTCCGTGCCCGGCCTCGGCCGCCTGGCGCAGGAGGCGGTCGCCTCCCGCGATACGCCGCTTCTGCTCGGCATTATCCTCACCAGCGCCGTCCTGGTCATCGTCATCAATTTGCTCGTCGACATCGCCTACGCCTTGCTCGATCCGCGCGTAGGCGCCAGCGAGGCCGGCGCATGAGCCCGCTCCGCCGCTTTCTGCGCACGCCCGAGGCGGTCGCCGGCGCCATGCTCCTGGCGGCGCTGATCGCTATGGCGCTGTCGGCGTCGCTGCTGTTCCCCGGCGACCCGCAGGCCATCGCCGGCCCGGCGCTGCTGCCGCCGTTCCAGGACTGGTCGCTGCCGCTCGGCACCGACCGGCTTGGCCGCGACGTACTGGCCGAGCTTTTCCACGGCGCCCGCACATCGCTGGCTGTCGGGCTCGCGGCTGCGGCCGCCGCACTTGTCGTCGGCGCCGTGGTCGGCACATTGGCCGGCTTTGCCGGCGGCCTCGTCGACGAGGTGCTGATGCGCATCACCGACGCCTTCCAGACCGTGCCGAGCTTCCTGCTGGCACTGGCCTTCGTCAGCGTCGTCGGACCGTCGCTCGGCGTCGTCGTGATTGCCATCGCGCTCGGCACCTGGACCGGACCAGCCCGGGTCGCCCGCGCGGAAGTCCTCTCCATTCGCGAACGCGATTATGTCGCCGGAGCCAGGGTCATCGGCATGCACCCGCTGGCGATCGCCTTTCGCGAGGTGCTGCCCAATGCCCTGCCGCCGGTGCTGGCGATGTCGTCGGTGATCGTCGCCGCCGCGATCCTCACCGAAGCGGCGTTGTCGTTCCTCGGCCTGGGCGATCCCAACCGGGTCACCTGGGGCGGAATGATCGCCGAAGGCCGCGCCGTCCTGCGTACCGCGCCCTTCCTGTCGATTGTCCCGGGCATAGCGTTGGTGCTGACCGTGCTCGGCGTCTATCTCGCCGGCGAAGGCATTGTCGAGACGACAGCAGTCAGGAGAGGCCTGTCGTGACCACGCTCGCTTCGATCCGCGACCTGACGGTGACCTACCGCCGTGACAGCAATGAGGTGGCAGCGCTGAGGAGTGTAAGCCTCGATATTGCCAATGGCGAACGCCTCGCCATCATCGGCGAAAGCGGTTCAGGCAAAAGCACGCTGGCACTGGCGATTGCCGGGCTGCTGCCTGCGTCCGCCAAGGTTGATGGGCGGATCGATTGGTTCTTACATCCGCCGTTGGGCGCCAAGGCGCCCCCCTCTGTCCTGCCGGACATCTCCCCCTCAAGGGGGGAGATTGGCAGTTTCGCTGTCGGCTCATCTCCTGCAACGTTGGTGATTGGCGAAGGCGGAAATAAGGGCGCAATCTCCCCCCTTGAGGGGGAGATGTCCGGCAGGACAGAGGGGGGCCTCTTAGAGCGCGAAGTCCGAAAGTCTTCCCTCAAACAGAGCTACATCCCCCGCCTCGGCCGCGACATCGGCTTCGTCTTCCAGGACCCCTCAGCCAGCCTCGATCCTGTCATGACCATCGGCAAGCAAATCGCCGAAGTCGCCCGCACCCATCTCGGCCTCACCTGGTCCCAGTCCTATGCCAGGGCCAAAAGCCTGCTGGAGCGCGTCCGCCTGCCGGACCCGGACTCAGCCTTGCGCGCCTTCCCGCATCAGCTTTCCGGCGGCCAGAAGCAGCGTGTGGCGATCGCCGCAGCCATTGCGGCCGGTCCGAAATTGCTGATCGCCGACGAAGCGACCAGCGCGCTCGATACCATCGTGCAGGCCGAGATCGTCGCCTTGATCCGACGCCTGGTGACCGAGGACGGCATGACGCTGCTGTTCATCAGCCACGACATCGCGCTGGCGGCCGAGCTTGCCGAGCGTGTCGCTGTTTTCCGTCATGGCCAGTTGGTCGAGCTTGGCATGACGGCGCAGATTGTCGGCGCCCCGGCCCAGCCCTATACGCGCGCACTGCTTGATGCCCATATCGGCCTCGACACCAGGCCATTGCTGAACCGAGCAAGGCTCCACGCATGAGCCTGCTGGCGGTGTCCAACCTGACCAAGCGCTACCGTCGCGGCAACAAGACCATCGCTGCCGTCGACGATGTCTCCTTTCACATCGACCCCGGCGAAACGCTGGCATTGGCCGGACCTTCCGGCAGCGGCAAGTCGACGATCGCGCGGTTGGTGCTGCGATTGATCGAGCCGGACGCCGGGCGCATCGAATTCGAAAGCGACGATTTCCTGGCCCTGCGCAGCACAGCGCTGCGAGCACGCCGCGCACGCCTGCAAATGGTGTTCCAGGATCCATTGGCCGCCTTCAATCCGCGCGCCACGGTGGCGCGTGTGCTCGACGATCCCCTACGCATCCATGGCATCGCCTCCCGCGCCGAGCGCCCGCGCCGCATCGCCGCCTTGCTGGAGCGCGTCGGGCTGACGGCGAACCTCGCCCCGCGTGCCATCCATGAGATCTCCGGCGGACAGCGGCAGCGCGTCGCCATTGCCCGCGCCATCGCCACGAAGCCGTCGCTGATCGTGCTCGACGAGGCGGTGTCGGCGCTCGACGTCTCCGTGCGCGGGGAGATCCTCGAGCTTTTGATCGACCTGCAACGCCAGGAAAAGATCGCCTATCTCTTCATTTCACATGATCTCGGCGTCATCAGGTCGGTCGCCCACCGCGTCATCCTTCTCGATGCCGGCCGGATTGCCGAAAGTGGCGATGCCCAAACCGTCATCGACGCACCGCAATCGGCCATCGGCAAGGCGCTGGTGGCGGCAGCACCGAGATTGAACCGGACCCTGATGCGGCTGGCGTCGGCCGGCCTCGATTGAGACCCGGCCGCCGCCACCCGTTCGCTCAATAGCCGACGGTGAAGCGCTGCCTGATATGGGCTGGCTTCTCGATCTCGTCGACCATGACGATCGCGTAGTCCTCGAAGGAAATGCTGCTGCCCTTGTCGGAGGCGAGAAGTGTGTCCTTGCCGAGGCGGAATTTGCCGGTGCGCTCGCCAGGCACGAACATGGCGGATGGCGACAGGAACGTCCAATCGAGGTCGTCGACCGTCTTCAATCTGTCCAGGAAGTCGGCGCCTTTCTGCGCTTCGGCCTTGTAGATGTCAGGGAAGTCGGGGCTATCGACCAGCCGCTTGCCCGGTGCGACTTCGAGACTGCCGGCGCCGCCGACGACGAGATAGCGCTTCACGCCGGAGGCGCGCACCGCCTCGATCAGCGTATCGGCATCGCTGTCCAGGAAATGCACGGAGCTGATCACCGCGTCATGGCCGCGGATCAGGTCGGCGAGACCTTGTCTGTCGAAGACATCGCCCTTCTTCGCCGTCACGCCCGGAAGCGCGGCGATCTTTTCCGGGTTGCGCGCAATGCCGGTGACGGTGTGGCCGCGATCGGAGAGTTCCCTGAGAAGGCGTGAACCGACGGCGCCCGATGCACCAATGAGAGCGACTTTTGCCATGTCTGTTTCCTTATTTCTTGTTGGGGTCTGGAGGATGGGATCACGCCGCCGCGATATGGGCGACGAGATTGTCGAAGCTGCCGAACAGCGCGTTCGAACCGATGAGCCGGGGCGCATCATTGCGGATGACCGAGAGCGAAGGTACGCCATCGGCATGCAGGCGCTGGAACAGCGCACGGCCACGGCCAACCAGATCGCGGTGAGCCGTCAGCAATGTTTCAGTCGGCGCCTTGAGCATTTCGGCGGCGTCCGCCATGCCGGCGGCGGCGAGCACCTCGGCCACACCGCCGATCGTCACGACATCGCGTCCTTCTACATAGCGCGCATGCTGGATCGTCTTCAGCGCCGCAAGCCGGCGGCTGGGATCTTCCAGGCCAGCGGCACTGATGCCGAGTGTGGCGGCATGTGAGTCGAGCAGGGTCCCACGGACATTGAGGACATTGTGCCGATAGGCCGGCGTGAAGGATTGTCCGGTCAGGCGCTCGATGCGCTGGTCGTTCGCCCAGGCATGCGCCGCAAAGCCTTCATCCATCGGACGCGCGCCGGCGCCGGAAAACAGGCCGGTCGGCAGCAGTTCGACGTTCAGGCCGGCGGCCGACAACCGGTCGAGCATCGGAGTGGCGCCATAGCACCAGCCGCAGAGCGGATCGAAAAGATAGGTCACTTCTGAATTGCTCATAGTCGCTGCCATTCCTGCCCGGCCACCGGACTCGTCGAGGCCGTCGCTCATATGTGGCAGACGGCAGCCTTGCGATAAATGGCGCCCAATTATACAAACTGTCTGATCTGATCATACAAAGGGCAGCCAGCTTGGCCGAACTTCTGAACCTCAATCGACTCGCCTACTTCACCACGGTCATGGAAACCGGCTCTTTCACTGCCGCGGCCGACCGGCTTGGCGTCGCCAAGGCCGTGGTCAGCCATCAGATCGGCAAGCTCGAAGAGGAGCTGGGCGCAACGCTGCTGCAGCGCACGACCCGGCGTGTCACGCCGACCGAAGAGGGCCGCCTCTTCTATGACCGCGCGATGATCATCCTGCGCGAAGCGGAGGCGGCCTATGGCGAAATCTCGCGCGGAGCCGTCGAACCGAGCGGAACGCTGAGGCTGACGGCGCCACTCGACTACGGCACCAAGATCGTGGCTCCGGTCATGGCCGCCTATCTCAGAACCTACCCGCATATGCGCGTCGAGGCGATCTTCGACGACGCCGTCAGCAATCTGGTGGACGAGCAGATCGATCTCGGCATCCGCGTCGGCTGGCTCACCGATTCCTCGAACCAGGCGCGGCGCCTGGGGACGATCCGGCAGATCGTGGTGGCGAGCCCTGGCTTCGCGGCGAGCCTGCCGCCCGACGTGACGCCGCGCCAGGCAAGATCGCTGGCCTGGGTCGGCAACACCCAGTTGCGCGGCATCGGCCAATGGCTGTTTTCCAGGGATGGCGAGACGGTGCTGACCGAGCTCAATCCGGTGATCATGTGCGACAAGAGCCCCGCCGCCCTGGCTTGCGTGCTCGCCGGCATCGGGCTCGGCGTCTTTCCGGACTACAGTGTCAGCGACGATATCGCCGAAGGACGGCTGGTGCCGGTGTTTGCCGACTGGAGCCTGCCGTCAGGCGGCATCCACGCGGTCTTTCCGCCGGCCCGGTTCCGGCCCGCCAAGGTGCGCACCTTCGTCGATCTGCTCGCGGCGGCCGAGAGACGGCGATCGCGCGGTGTTGCCGCGGCTTGAAGCCGATGGCGGTCAGCGGGCCTCTTGCAGGATCATCTCGGCTGCCTTTTCCGCGATCATGACGACCGGCGAGTTGGTGTTGCCCGAGACGATTGTCGGCATGATCGAGGCATCGACCACGCGCAGCCCGCCAAGCCCGTGAACACGCAGGCCGTCGTCGACCACCGCCATCGTATCCGAACCCATCTTGCAGGTGCCGACGGGGTGGAAGATCGTCGTGCCGATATCGCCGGCCTTGCGGATGAGTTCTTCGTCGCTGTCATACTGCGTGCCGGGCAGCATCTCTTCCGGCGCAAAGCGCGCCACCGCCTGTGCCTTCATCAAACTGCGGACATGACGCAACGACGCGACGGCCACGCTGCGGTCCCCCTCGGTGGAAAGATAGTTCGGCCGGATCTTCGCCGCCTCCCGCACGTCGGCTGAACCCATGTGCACGCTGCCCCGGCTTTCGGGACGCAGATTGCAGACCGAGACGGTGACCGCGGGAAAGCGATGCAGCGGCTCGCCCAGACGGTCGGTGCTCAGCGGCTGCACATGGTATTCGAGGTCGGGGGTTGCGAGACGCGGATCGCTCCTGGCGAAGATGCCGAGCTGGCTCGGCGCCATCGACAGCGGCCCGCTGCGCTTGAGCGCGTATTCCAGCCCCATCGACGCACGGCTGACCAGATTGTGGTAGCGCTGGTTGAGCGTGGCGGTGTTGGCGACCTTGAAGACCGTGCGGATCTGCAAATGGTCCTGCAGGTTTTCTCCGACGCCCGGCAAGGCGTGACGAACATCCACGCCGATGCTCGAAAGCAGGTCGGGGCGGCCCACCCCCGACAGTTCGAGCAGCTTCGGCGAGTTGATGGCACCGGCCGCAAGGATCGTCTGTCCAGCGCGGACCTGATGCAGGCGGCCGCCTCGGCGGAAAATCAGGCCGGTGACGCGCCGGCCGTCGAATTCGAGCCGTTCGGTCTCCGCGCCGAGCACCACGCGCAGGTTCTTGCGCGCCGCTATACCGCGCAGGAAGGCCTTCGATGTGTTCCAGCGCACGCCCTTCCTTTGGTTGACCTCGAAATAGCCCGAGCCTTCATTGGTGCCGGTGTTGAAGTCTTCGGTGCGCGGAATGCCGAGTTCCTCGGCCGCGTCCCGGAAGGCGTCAAGGATTGGCCATGACAGCCGTTGCCGTTCGACCCGCCACTCGCCGCCGCTCCCGTGCATGGCGCCTTTGCCGCCGTGATAGTCTTCCGATTTGAGGAAATAGGGCAACACGTCGTCCCAGCCCCAGCCGGCATTGCCGGCCTGACGCCAGCCATCGTAGTCGGCTGCCTGGCCGCGCATGTAGATCATGCCGTTGATCGATGAACAGCCGCCAAGCACCTTGCCGCGCGGATAGTTGAGGCTGCGTCCATTGAGACCGGCTTCCGGCTCGGTCTTCATCATCCAGTCGGTGCGCGGGTTGCCCATGCAGAAGAGATAGCCGATCGGGATATCGACCCAGTGATAGCGGTCGCTGCCGCCGGCCTCGAGCAGCAGCACATTGTTGCGCGGATCGGCGGAGAGCCGGTTGGCGAGCACGCAGCCGGCGGAGCCGGCGCCGACGATGACGTAGTCGTAACTGCCGAACGGGGACGGTGGAGCTTCGGTCACGTGCGCGCCTGCTGTCCGGCGATGCGCTCCCACATCGGGGTCATCGCCTGGTTGATCTCGCCGTACAGTCGATACCGTCCCGCATATGCATCGGCAACCGCCTCGTTGGGTACAAAATGTCGGGCGGCCGCAGTCATGGCGGCGGCACCTGCGCTGTAGTCCGCGAAAATGCCGACGCCGGTGCCCGCCGCGATCGCCGCTCCCAGCGCGCCGGTTTCGCGGCTGCGCGCCACGGTGACGGGCACGCCGAGCACATCGGCGAATATCTGCGGCCAGACGCTGCTGCGCGAGCCGCCGCCCGACAGCACCACCTGGTCGAAATCAGCGCCCGCTTTGTGCAAGGTCTCGACATGGCGCTTATGCTCGAAGGCAACGCCCTCGAACAGCGCACGCAGCAGATGGGCCCGGCTGTGCCAGCCGGCGATGCCGTAGAAGCCGGCGCGCGCATGGCCATTCTGCTGCGAGCCGTAGAGGAAGGGATGATAGATCGGGATGTCGCTGTTGGGATCGACGGACGCCACCAGTTCGCTGCACAATTCGAACGGCGACTTGCCGGCTTCGCCACCATGTTCGAGGAATTCGCGAACGATCCATTCGAGATTGGCGGCCGAGGTGGCACTGGATTCGATCGCCAGATAGCGCTGGCGGTCGAAAGTCGACAGCATGAAGATCGACTGGTCGCGGATCGGTTCGTCGGTGATGACCTGGTTGATGCTCCAGGTCCCTGCGATAACCGATGCGGCGCCGGTTCTGGTCACGCCCGAACCGACCGCACTGGCGACGACATCGAACAGCCCGGCGACGACCGGCGTGCCGGCGCGCAGTCCCGTCAGGGCCGCCACCTCCGCGCTCACATGACCGGCAATGTCGGCCGATTCCAGCACTGGCGGCAGCAGGTCCATGCAATCGCCGAGCCCATAGGCGGCAAGCAGGTCCGGCTCGTAGCGGCGGTCCTGCATCTGCAGCAGGCCGCAGCCCGACATGTCTGAAGTGTCGCTGCTGCGCGCACCAGTCAGGCGGTTGACGACGAAATCCTTGCACAGGAACACAGTTCCGATGCTGGCGAACAAAGCCGGCGAAAAGCGCTTGAGCCAGGCAAGCAGGGTCGGCGTCTGCGCCGCCCACGGCCGTTGCAGGCAATGTGCATAGGTGCGGTCGCCGACATTCTGTTTTGCCCATTCGGCAACGATGCCGACCGCGCGTGTGTCGAGCGACTGGATGCCGATCAATGGCGCGCCCGTGCGATCGAGCGCGTAGAGCCCGTTGCCATGACCGGCGCAGCCGATGGCGACTATCTCGCCGGCGTCGATGCCGGCTTCAGCGATGCATTGGCCGATGACCGAAACCGCGTTGCGCCAGAGTTCGTCGAGGTCGCGTTCGACATGTCCGGGCTTTGGCATGGACGAGCGGCCGTCACGGGCGGCGAATGCCAGTTCGCGGCCGGACAGGTCGAAGAGGATGGCCTTGATGACGGTGTTGCCGGCATCGAGACCGAGGATATAGCTTGCCATTGGCGCCTCCCGAGGCCGCAGCCTAGGCCTGGTTGTACAGATCCCAGGCCGTGCCGCCATCGGCATCGTCGTGAATGATCGCCATCAGCCCGCGCACGACAGCGCTCGGGTTGGCGTGCTGGTAGATGTTGCGGCCATAGACCATGCCAAGCGCACCCTGTGCCATCAAGGCGGCCGACTTGTCGAACACGGCACGCAGATCCTCCTTGCCGCCGCCGCGCACCAGCACCGGGCAGCGCGCCGCCTCGACGACGCGGTGGAAGTCGTTGGGATCGGTGGTCGGATCGGCCTTGACGATATCAGCACCCATTTCACGGGCAAGCCGGGTCAAGGTGACGATCTTTTCGGCATCGCCGTCGACCATGTAGCCGCCATGCTCTGCGACCGGCAGCATGGCCAGCGGCTCGATCATCAGCGGCAGGCCGTATTTCTCGCAATCGGCGCGCACGCGGGCGATGTTCTGCACGCATTGCCGGAACAGGTCGGGTTCGTCGGGCAGCATGAACAGATTGACCACGACGCAAGCCGCATCCATCTCGATGGCGCCAAGCAAGGGCTCGGCTTCGTTCTGCAGCACCGCCCACATCGCGCGGTGGCGTATCCTGTTATAGGGATTGCCCATGTCGATGCGCATCACCAGCGCCGGCTTGTCCTTGCCCGGCACGGCCTGCAGCAGATCGGCCTGGCCGTAGTTCATCTGGATGGCGTCGGGGCCCGCCTTGACCAACTGGGTGACGACACCGGCCATGTCTTCCAGCCCGGCAAGGAAGCTCGGCTCGTTGCAGACACCGTGATCGATGGCTACGTCGAGGCAGCGGCCGCCATCGAACAGCCGGTTCATGCGGACTTTCTTGTTTATGCGCATAGGGCGCTCCTTTGATGCGTCTGGAGATCGATGCCGTGCCGGTAGGCCAGCAAGGTGAGGAAGGTCGAGCGCTGGGTGGCGGCCTCGCTGGCGCTCCAGCCCTTGTGCGCCGCCAGCATGTCGAGAACGGCATTGACGAGGTCGAAACTGAGACCGCCCGAAATGGCGATGGCGGTGCGGCGCAGGAACAGGTCGGCGAGGCACTCGACCTGCTCGCGCTCGATGATGCGCCCTATCTCGTTTGCCGAATAGTCCGACCGCGGCAGCATCTGTTCGCCCGCCGGGTGCGAAACGAAATCCCTGGCCGACGTGCCATAGCGCTGCAGAAGTGTGCGCGCGCGCTCGACCGGCAGGCCATGCTCGGCGGCGAATGACGCGCACCAGGCGTCCGGATCGGCGGGGAAATCGCGGCCGCCACCGATGGCCATGTCCTGCGTGCCCTGGCTGCGCGCGAGGCCGAGCCGCTTCAGCGCCATGTCGGCGGCCAGCGCTCCAAACGAACGGAAGGTGGTCCACTTGCCGCCGATCATGCACAACGTCGCCGGCAGATGTCCGGCCGGTTCGACGAACTCGCAAAAATGATCGCGCGGTATGCGGCCCGTAAAACTGTCTTCGCTGGCGGGCAAAGGACGCACGCCGGCAAAGCGGAACACGATCTGGTCATCGCTAACCTTGATCGAGGGGAAGACGAAGGCGAGCGACTGCAGGATGTAGCGCTGCTCGTCCTCTTCGCAACGGACCTGGTCCGGATCGTCCACCCGGATGTCGGTCGAGCCGATCAGCACCTTGCCTAGATAGGGAAACAGGATGCAGATGCGCCCGTCCTCGTTCTCATAGTAGACCATATGGCCGCCGAGCGCGTCGAGCAGTTCGCCGTTGTCGACGATCAGATGCGACCCCTTGGTACCGCCCATCATCGTCTGCGCCGTTGCCCCGATGGCCTTGTTGGTCAGGTCGATCCAGCCGCCGGTGGCGTTGATGACCAGTTGCGGCCGCACCGGCAGCTCTTCGCCGGTCAGCGTGTCGGTGATGACAAGGCCATCGCCTGTCGACGACACCTGCGCATAGTTCAAGGCGCGGGCATTCGTCGCGCTCGCCATGGCGTCCAGCAGCATCTCCAGGCCGAGGCGCTCGGGCCGGCTCACCCAGGCGTCGTAGTAGGTCGCCGAATTGCGGATCGCCGGGTTGATCGCCGGCCATGTCTTCAGGGTTTCGGCGCGGCCCCTGAACCGGTGCGTCGGCATCATACGCCGTGCAGCGGTGAAAAGGTCATACATGGCAAGCCCAGCCTTGATGACCAGCGCCCCGCGCCGGCTGGGCCGCCGCGTCAGCCCCAGGAAACGCACCGCACCGTTGGCGAGACCGGAGAAAATGTCGAAGATCGGCACCGTCGTCGGCAGCGGAGCCACATAGTGCGGGGCATTCCTCAGCAGCCGGTCGCGTTCGAGCAGCGATTCGCGCACCAGTTTGAATTCGCCGTTTTCAAGGTAGCGCAGGCCGCCATGCACCATGCGCGACAGGGCGGCGCTGGCGCCGCTGCAATAATCGCCCTTTTCCGCCAGCACGACATCGACGCCTTGCAGGGCCAGTTCGCGAAAGACGCTGATGCCGTTGATGCCGCCACCGATGACGAGCACGGCGATATCAGGCCGGTCGCGCAGACCGGCTAACGTATGGCTTCGGTTCATCGGGGCTGTTGCCTTTTTTGCTCAGGCATCCATCGCGGTGAGATGCGCGGCTGCCGCGGCGTCGATTGCCGCTAGCTCGCTTGCCGCAAGCGTGATCTCGCCGGCCCGTGCATTGTCGAGCGCCTGTTCGGGATTGCGCGCGCCGCACAGGGCGAAGGTGATGCCCGGCTGGGCGAGCGTCCAGGCGATGACGATCTGCGCCATCGACGCCTGGTGGCTCTCGGAGATCGGGGCGATGGCCTCTTTCAGCTTTGCGACCTTCTGCCGGTTGGCCGTGGAAAAGCGTGGGTTGTCCTTGCGCTGGTCGTCGCCGCCGAATGTGCGGCCCGGGTCGACCGTGCCGGTGAGCAGGCCCAGCGCCAGCGACGAGTAGCTGAGGGTGGCAATGTCATGGCGGCGGGTGATCGGCAGCAGGCTGCTCTCGAGGTCGCGGTCGATCATCGAATAGCGCTCCTGGATCGCATCGAGCTGGCCGGCATCGATATACTGGCCAAGATCCTCGGCGCTGATGTTGCTGGCGCCAATGGCGCGGATCTTGCCGGCTGCCTTGAGCTTTTCCAGCACCGCCACCGTCTCGGCGATCGGGGTCGTCGGATCCTGCCAATGGGTGATATAGAGGTCGATGTAGTCGGTGCCCAGACGGCGCAGGCTCTGCTCGACCTCATAGGCAATGCCGTCGGCGCCGAGATAGCGATGCACAGGCTTGCCGTCCTGATCGAAGAAATGGCCGCCCTTGCCCGAATGCCAGTTCAGCCCGCATTTGGTCGCGATCACCACTTTGTCGCGCTTGCCCTTGATGGCGGTGCCGACGATCGCCTCGCTGCGGCCAAGACCGTAGGCCGGCGCTGTGTCGATCAGGCTGAGGCCGGCATCGATCGAGGCTTCGATCGCCCTGACCGACTCCTTCTCGTCGGTGCCGCCCCACATCCACCCGCCAATCGCCCAGGTGCCCAGGCCTACGGCCGACGCCGATATGCCGGACTTGCCGATCTGCCGCTGGATCTGTCGAGAATTCATGCTACCTCCTGTTCGGCCAGCTCGAGGATCTGGAGCCCCGTGGCCTCGTCCGTGACGATGGTGTCGAGATGGTTGCCGCGAAGGGCGGCGAGGATCGGCGCGACCTTGCTGGGGCCGCTTGCAATGCCGATCGAGCGCGGGATGGTCGCGAACTCGTCAAGCGTCAACGAGACCAGCGAACGGTTGAGCGAGTAGTTGCAAAGCTTGCCCTGGCGGTCGATGAGATGAGCGAGCAGCTCGCCTGTCGCCCCGGACTTCTCGATCGCCTGGCGATCGGCATTCGAGGACGGATGCAGGTCGTAGTAGCTGGAATCGTCGGTCAGGATGGAGCCGACACCCACCACCGCGACATCCGCCTCGCGCGCCTTGCGAAACACGTCGGCGACGGAGCTGATGCCCATCAGCATTTCGCGCTGCTGCACGGTGTCGGCAAACAGCGGCGCATGAATCTGATAGGCGCGGCCGCCGAGCTTGTCGGCCATCAGCGAGGCGACGTGGTTGACGTCGGTGTAGTGCTTGCCCTGCACCAGGCCGGTTGCGGGAATGATCTCGACGTCATATCGGCGCCCCGGCTTGAGACCGGCGACCAGCGCGCTGACGCCCTTGCCGCCGGTGATCGAGATCGTGTCGCCGTCCTTGATGGTGTCGAGCAGCAGCCCAGCCGCCGCCTCGCCGACCCGCTGCAGGGCCGTGTGCGGATTCTCGGAGACCGACGGCACCACCATCGCCCGCTCGATGCCGCCCAGCGCAACCAGCCGTGCTTCCAGGTCGACCAGATGGTCGATCGGTGACTTGATCTTGATCTCGACGAGGCCGAGCTGGTGGCCGCGCTTGATCAGCCGGTTGACCGTCGCGTGCGAGATGCCGAGTTCCCCGGCGATCTCGGCCTGGGTCTTGCCTTCGACGTAATGCAGGACAAGCGCCTGGTGCATTTGACGAACAGCGGCGATGTCGTCGCGGGTGTTGGGAGGGGCCATGGTCTTGCTGCGGTGCCTTTAGAGTTCAGGACTTCTTGCGATGCAGGAAGTGATCGATCGATACGGCTGCGAGCAGGATGCATCCCTTGATCATGTCCTGCCAATAGACCGAGACATCGAGCAGGATAAGCGAGCTCGTCACCACCGACAGCAACGCCATGCCGAGGATCGCTCCGAAGATGGTGCCCGAGCCACCATTGAGCGAGGCGCCGCCGATGACGGCCGCGGCGATGATGTTGAGTTCCATGCCGGCGCCGAAGGTCGGTGTCGCCGCGCCGAAGCGCGCCATGTAGATGACACCGGCCAGTCCGGCCAGCGTCGAGCACAGCACCGTGACCCAGAACTTCACCTGATTGGTCCTGATGCCGGAGAACTGCGCGGCCTTCTCGTTGGAGCCGGTGTAGAAAACCTTGCGGAAGGCCGTGGCGCGACGCAGCAGGAAGTCGAAGATCGCCACCACGACGATGAAGATCAGGATGACATAGGGGATGTTGTTGAAGCTGCCCTGGCCGATGGCCTTGAAGGCCGGCGGCAGGGTGAACAGCGACAGCGGCGTACCTTTGGTGACGACCAGGCACATGCCGCGCACGATGACCATGGCCGCCAGCGACGTGATGAAATGATTGAGGCCTATCACCGTGACGAAGAAGCCCATCGCCGCGCCGATCAGCGCGCTGACGCCGATGCCGATCAGGCTTGCCGTCCAGGGATCGAGGCCGGCAAGGAACAGCGCACCCGAGACCACCATCGAGAAACACACGACCGAGCCGACGGAAAGGTCGATGCCGCCGACGATGAGCAGGATCGTCATTCCGACGACGACGATGCCTTCGATGGAAAAGCTCATCAGCATGGCGCGGAAATTGCCCCATGTCAGGAAGTGCGGCGAGGCGAAGCTCATGGCGATGCACAGCGCCAGGATGATGACGATCAGCCCGGCCTCGCGCATCGAGGCGAGCTGAGCGAAATTGATGCGCCGCCCGGCGGCCTTGATCTCGGCGTGCACGAGCGCTTCTCCTGATTCCCTAGGCGACATTCTGGGCCTGCCTTTGATTTGAACTGTCTTGAACGCCAGAGGCGAGCATGATGATGGCTTCCTCGCCGAGCTCGCTGGCGGTGAGTTCGCCGGCGATCCTGCCTTCGCGCACCACGACAACGCGGTCGCACAAGCCAATCAGCTCCGGCAGTTCCGACGAGATGACGATGACGCCGACACCGCTGCCGGCAAGCTGGCGCAGCAGCCGGTGGATCTCGACCTTGGCGCCGACATCGATCCCGCGCGTCGGCTCGTCCATGATGATGACTTTGGGACTGACGGACAGCTGCCTGGCGATGGCGACCTTCTGCTGGTTGCCACCGCTCAGCGTCGAGACGGCGGCATCGATGCCGGCCATGCGCACGCCGAGCCTGCCGGTCAGCTCCTTCGCCTGACGATCCTCGGCCTTGCGGTCAAGCAGGCCGAGGCGCCCGGTCAGCCTGGCGAGGTCGAGCGCGGAGATGTTCGCCGCGATCGGCAGATCGAGGAACACGCCGGAGCCTTTGCGGTCCTCGGAAAGGTAGACCAGCCCCGCCTTGACCGCATCGCCATAGCCGCGCAGCCGGAGCTGCTTTCCGTCGAGCGCGACGGTTCCAGACGTCCTTGGCCTCAGACCACAGACCGTTTGCGCGATCTCGCTGCGGCCGGCGCCGATCAGGCCGCCTATGCCCAGAATTTCGCCGGCACGAAGCTGCAGATCGACGTCGGCGAAACGGCGGCCATCGGAAAGCCCCTCGACCGAGAGAAGCAGGCGCCCAGGCTCCTGCGGCGCCAGCTTGTCGGGATAGAGCTGGGTGATTTCGCGGCCGACCATCTTGCGTACGACATCGTCCGGTGAGACGGTTGCGATCGGATCGGTCGCCACGTAGCGGCCGTCGCGGAAGACGGTGACGCGGTCGCACAGCGAGAAGATCTCGGCCATGCGGTGGCTGATATAGACCACCGAAATGCCCCGCTCCTTGAGCCCGCGCACGATCGAGAACAGACGCTGCGCTTCGCTTTCGGTCAGCGCCGCGGTCGGCTCATCGAGCATCAGCACCTTGCAGTCGAGCGTCAGCGCCTTGGCGATCTCGACAAGCTGCTGGTTGGAAATGGAGAGGTCGGCAACCCTGGTACGCACCGGAATGGGCGCGAGCAGGTCCATGACCTTCTGGGCGTCGGCGTAGAGTTTTTGGAAATTCATCAGCGGCGCGCGCCGGCTGTTGATCGCGGCCATGTAGATGTTTTCGGCAACCGTCGCGTCCTGGCAGAGCGCGATCTCCTGGTGGACAAGCGCAATGCCGAGACGTTGCGCGGCTGCGGGCGAGTGGATCGAAATGCGCTCGCCATCGATCAGGATGTCGCCCTCGTCGGGCTGCAATACACCGGCGATCATGTTCATCAGCGTCGACTTGCCGGCGCCGTTCTCTCCGCACAGTGCATGGATTTCGCCGCGCCGCAGCTCGAACCGTACGTCGCTCAGCGCCTTGACCGGGCCGAACGCCTTGGACAGGCCACGGATTTCAAGAATGGGCGCCTGGGTCACGCCGTGCTCCTGCGATGAACCTGCGGGGGAGGAAGGAGGCCGAAGCCTCCTTCCCGGTTAATCCGGCCATGCCGAGGCCGGGCGGCGAGATCGAGACTATTCCTCGATGCCCTTGGTGCCGCGACGCTTGAGGTACTTGTCCCAGTAGAAGTCATCCGCATTGTCCTTGGAGACAATGGAGAAGCCATTGTCGACGAAGGGCACGCTCATCGGGTTGAAACCCGAACGCTTGGCGTCGTTCATCGGATCGATCAGGCCGGGATGCTTGGCCATCCACAACAGCATGAAGCCCATATAGCCCTGCATGCCCTGGTTTGGATTGACCGAGCCGAAGATCTCGCCGGCCTTGATCATGTCGAGGATCTTGGCGTTGACGTCGGCGAGCATGACGCGGATCTTGCCACCGCCTTCCTTGGCGGCCTGGGCAGCGCCGATGGCCGAGTTGGCCTCCGGCATGAACACGGCGCCAAGATCAGGATGCGCCTGCGCCAGGCTCAGAACCGCCTGATAGGCCTTGGTGGGATCCTGGTTCGAAGCGGCGCGGCCGACGAGCTTCATGTCAGGCCATTTGGCTTCCATGCGGGCAACGAACGCGTTGACGCGCTTGTCGTGGTTGTCCTGGCCGGGATTCTCCAGCACCGCATATTCGCCCTTGCCGTCCATCGCCTTGGCAACGGCGTCGGCGGCATAGGTGCCTTCGGCATTGTTGTCGGAAGTGATGTAGGAGACGCGCTTGGAATTCGGCGAGTCGGCGGCGAAGGTCACCACCGCGGTGCCCTGTTCGATGGCGCGGTTGATCGGCTCTATGAATGGATCGGAATTCATCGGATGCACCAATATGCCGGCCGGCTTCTGCGCCAGTGCCTGGTCGAAGGTGGCGATCTGCTTGTTGACGTCGTATTCCGGCGTACCCGTATAGGCGGTCTCGCAGCCGAACTGCTGGCCGGCCTGCTTGAACATTTCATAGACCGGGAACCAGTATTCGACGCCCGAGACCATGACGTTCATGACGTATTTTTCACCCGGCTCGCATTTGAACGGGTTTGGGGTTTCGGCGCGTACCTGCATCGACCCAAAGCAGGTCGATGCAGCCGCCGCGATTGCGAGCGTGCTCAGAAATTTGCGCAAGTTTCCTCCCTTGGCCGAAGCCATCCTCAATGACCGTCGCAGGCGCTCACCGAGCGCTGCCGTATGGATTTGATGATGCCGACCTTCCTCCGAAAGCCGACGATCGGGACATTACAACCTCGGCGCATGTTGTCAATATAATTCAGATATTGAAATATATTTCACAACCTACTTCCGGGGAGTCATACGCTCCGGTCGACGAAGGTGGTCGCAGGCCGCCAAGGTGGGCCAGGCAAGGCCTTTCCGGCCTTTTTGGCCGCGAACCGGGGAGTGTGGTTGGAGTATCTGCACCCAGGAGTTCGCGCGGTGCCCTCCCGCCGGCCGCGTCTTATCACGTGAAGCCCAGATCTTGTTTGATAAGCATCTGCTCCGGGCGCGGCGTGACGCTCTCCATGTCGCTTGGCCAAGAAGTCTGCTGCTGCGTCGGCTTACAGCAGCCTTGACCACCCGGAGTATTCCGAGAACCTTCGGCTGTCCCCCGAATGCGAACGGCCCGCTGGCTGGTGCCTGGCGAACTGTTTGTTTGGTGCAGATTGGTTTGCAGGGGACGGGATTGGTTTTTTTGTTCCGCAGCTGGGCTTCGCCTTGTTGCGGGCGCCTGATCCGGGGCAATCGGTGGCCAGCCAAGATGAACATCAAAACGGTCCGCCGGCATTGTTCCTGGCGGATTGTTTGCTTACCGAAGTTTGGTTGGGGAGAGGATTTGAGTTTTCTGTCTGGCGGCTTGGGCTTGGCCTGCTTGGGGGCGCCTGATGACATGACGGGTTAAACGCCGGCACCAGGGCAAAAAACAAAAGAGCCCGCACGAGGCGGGCTGTTTGTTTAGTGAAGTTTGGTTGCGGGGACAGGATTTGAACCTGTGACCTTCAGGTTATGAGCCTGACGAGCTACCGGGCTGCTCCACCCCGCGTCACCTCTTAGCAAGCGTTTGCTTGCTAATCTTAGCAAGCGTTTGCTTGCTAATCTAAGCAAGCGCTTGCTTGCGTTCCTAAGCAAGCGTTTGCTTGCTTTTTTGTGTAAGCCGAGGCCTACAGATAGGTATATAGCTGACCAAATGAAAGGGCCGCTTACGCGGCCCGTGATCCCTTGGCGGGCCATTTCATAAAGAGAAGACATCACTCCATCCGATTGGATGTGAGTTCAACGTGCGTTTAGCAGACCTGGCAGCGACCTACTCTCCCGCGTCTTGAGACGAAGTACCATCAGCGCTGGAGCGTTTCACGGCCGAGTTCGGAATGGGATCGGGTGCAGCCGCTCCGCCATAACCACCAGGTCGGCAAAACGCACGTTGTTCGAGAAGCTTTTGAGCGAAGGAGCACAAAGAGGCATCGGCAGCGGAGCTGTCGGGTGCCTCTCGGGGCTATTCGCTGGTCTTTTTTGTGCCTGTCATCCTCCGATTTGGAGCGATGAGCATAAGGAATGAGAACGATCAAGCCGATCGAACTATTAGTACCGGTAAGCTTCAAGCGTTGCCGCTCTTCCACACCCGGCCTATCAACGTGGTCGTCTTCCACGGTTCTCAGGGAATACTCGTTTTAAGGTGGGTTTCCCGCTTAGATGCCTTCAGCGGTTATCCCGTCCGGATATAGCTACCCTGCTATGCGGCTGGCGCCACAACAGGTCCACCAGAGATCCGTCCATCCCGGTCCTCTCGTACTAGGGACAGATCCTTTCAATATTCCTACACCCACGGCAGATAGGGACCGAACTGTCTCACGACGTTCTGAACCCAACTCACGTACCGCTTTAAATGGCGAACAGCCATACCCTTGGGACCTGCTCCAGCCCCAGGATGCGATGAGTCGACATCGAGGTGCCAAACAACCCCGTCGATATGGACTCTTGGGGGTCATCAGCCTGTTATCCCCGGCGTACCTTTTATCCGTTGAGCGATGGCCCTTCCACGCGGGACCACCGGATCACTATGACCGACTTTCGTCTCTGCTCGACTTGTCAGTCTCGCAGTCAGGCAGGCTTATGCCATTGCACTCAGCGAACGATTTCCGACCGTTCTGAGCCCACCATCGCGCGCCTCCGTTACTCTTTAGGAGGCGACCGCCCCAGTCAAACTACCCACCATACATTGTCCCGGACCCGGATAACGGGCCGCGGTTAGACATCCATAGTAATAAGGGTGGTATTTCAAGGGTGGCTCCACCTGAGCTGGCGCCCAGGTTTCAAAGCCTACCACCTATCCTACACATGCCACTACGAATGCCAATGTAAAGCTATAGTAAAGGTGCACGGGGTC
Organism: Mesorhizobium sp. WSM4809; assembly: GCF_055811655.1. Taxonomy (NCBI): domain Bacteria; kingdom Pseudomonadati; phylum Pseudomonadota; class Alphaproteobacteria; order Hyphomicrobiales; family Phyllobacteriaceae; genus Mesorhizobium; species Mesorhizobium sp. WSM4809. Next base: position 192,218 of record NZ_JBVVQW010000009.1, on the reverse strand, counting down.
TTTCCGTCTAACCGCAGGAACCCCGCATCTTCACGGGGAATTCAATTTCACTGAGTCTATGCTGGAGACAGCGGGGAAGTCGTTACGCCATTCGTGCAGGTCGGAACTTACCCGACAAGGAATTTCGCTACCTTAGGACCGTTATAGTTACGGCCGCCGTTTACTGGGGCTTCGATTCAGAGCTTGCACCCCTCCTCTTAACCTTCCAGCACCGGGCAGGCGTCAGACCCTATACGTCGTCTTGCGACTTCGCAGAGCCCTGTGTTTTTGATAAACAGTCGCTACCCCCTGGTCTGTGCCACCCTCCTCTACTTGCGTAGAAAAGGGTCACGCTTCTTCCGAAGTTACGCGTGCAATTTGCCGAGTTCCTTCAGCATAGTTCTCTCAAGCGCCTTGGTATACTCTACCAGACCACCAGTGTCGGTTTCGGGTACGGTTTATAAGGAGGAGCTATTTCCTGGAACCACGCAGCAGCCCGTTCAATCCGATAAGATTGGACTACCTCAATGATCCGTCACTACCTCCAAGCCCACGAATATTAACGTGGTTCCCATCGACTACGCGTTTCCGCCTCGTCTTAGGGGCCGGCTAACCCTGCTCAGATTAGCTTTAAGCAGGAACCCTTGGTCTTTCGGCGGGGGAGTCTCTCACTCCCCTTACGTTACTCATGTCAGCATTCGCACTTCTGATACCTCCACCACCCCTCACGGGTATGGCTTCATCAGCTTACAGAACGCTCCGCTACCGCTTGGCCCTTGCGGACCAAACCCTAAGCTTCGGTGTATGGCTTTAGCCCCGTTACATTTTCGGCGCAAAGACCCTTATTTAGACCAGTGAGCTGTTACGCTTTCTTTAAATGATGGCTGCTTCTAAGCCAACATCCTGGTTGTTTTGGGATCCTCACATCCTTTCCCACTTAGCCATAACTTGGGGACCTTAGCTGTAGGTCAGGGTTGTTTCCCTTTTCACGACGGACGTTAGCACCCGCCGTGTGTCTGCCGACTAGTACTCCCAGGTATTCGGAGTTTGGTTAGGTTTGGTAATCCGGTGAGGACCCCTAGCCCATCCAGTGCTCTACCCCCTGGGGTATTCGGTCGACGCTCTACCTAAATAGATTTCGCGGAGAACCAGCTATTTCCGAGTTTGATTGGCCTTTCACCCCTAGCCACAAGTCATCCCGAACTATTGCAACAGTTATGGGTTCGGTCCTCCAGTAAGTGTTACCTTACCTTCAACCTGCTCATGGCTAGATCACTCGGTTTCGGGTCTAATGCGACGAACTGAACGCCCTATTCAGACTCGCTTTCGCTGCGCCTACACCTAGCGGTTTAAGCTTGCTCGTCACACTAAGTCGCTGACCCATTATACAAAAGGTACGTGGTCACCCAGGACGAACCTTGGGCTTCCACTGTTTGTAGGCAATCGGTTTCAGGTACTCTTTCACTCCCCTTGTCGGGGTGCTTTTCACCTTTCCCTCACGGTACTAGTTCGCTATCGGTCATGCACGAGTACTTAGGCTTGGAGGGTGGTCCCCCCAATTTCAGACAGGATTTCACGTGTCCCGCCTTACTCGAGGACGAGTGATTGCATTACGCGTACGGGGCTGTCACCCACTATGGCCCTACTTTCCAGAAGGTTCCGCTTGTCTCTCAATCGCCACTGGCCTGGTCCGGGTTCGCTCGCCACTACTTCCGGAGTCTCGGTTGATGTCCTTTCCTACGGGTACTTAGATGTTTCAGTTCCCCGCGTTCGCCACTTTACCCCTATGTATTCAGGGTAAGTTACCTATTATCGATACTTGGAAACCACAGCAGCAAGTCGGCCTTGCGACCTCCGGCTGCTCTGATTTTCCAAGTACCTTAGGTGGGTTTCCCCATTCGGAAATCTACGGATCAAAGGGTATTCGCACCTCCCCGTAGCTTATCGCAGCGTATCACGTCCTTCATCGCCTGTGCATGCCAAGGCATCCACCAATTGCCCTTAAGACACTTGATCGTTCTCATTGCCAATGCCCACCTGCGCAATCCCGAAGGGACTGTCGCTTCAGCCTTCCCCTTGCGAGGTTAGCGTCCGCGCAATCCCGAAGAGATTGTCGCCTGAACCGGATCCTGTGCGGGACCCAATTCGATGTCATTGGCACAAAAAGACCAGCTTCTCGAGATCGGTTCGAGGGTGCGGTTAGGCAAGCCCATCATATGCGGGAGATTGAGCGTCTCCC
>NZ_JBVVQW010000009.1:182500-187500 GCF_055811655.1 Mesorhizobium sp. WSM4809 | reverse complement strand
CAACTGTCAACACACATCGACAATGTTTTTTCGATTTCTCGTAGAGATATCCACCGGGCCGAAATTCATGAGTTGGCTTGGCTGAATTGTGGGCGGCGTTCTAGCGCTCACCATTCCTGTGATGCGTCCCGAGCTCGAGGCGCTGATGTGCGCCATCGCACCCGTCGCGCCTGGAGGACTGCAGGGCAATTCTCCACCGAAGCGCCGTTTAGGGCCGGTCCTCGAGCAATTCCGGTGTGATGTTCCGGCCGGCGTAAAAGCTGCCCAGGATCAGGACCCGCCCGCCCTCGACGGCAAAGGCAATGCTGTCGCGGTAGCCAACAATCCGCAGCCAGGCATGATCTCGACCCGCTCGGTGCTCCGCTGTGGAAAAGTCGACAGACCGAGACAATGGTCGGGATACCCGCAATGAATCTCCAGGCGATCGCCGGCGACGCACGTCCGGCTATGTCACCGTAGAGTTGCTCCAGCTCGGCTTCTGCCTTGGGGTGGAAGACAATCCGATACTCCACCCCTACTAGGCTTTCGCCTGCTTCGCGCGATGACGCGCCTCCAGCCGGGAGAAAACCGTCTCGGCAGGGATTCCCTTCGATGAATCCTGCCGGAGTTCAGTTAGGCGCCCCGGTATCTCCTCGCGCAGCCATTTCTCCCGTTCCGCCTCCAAATCCTCAAGCATGCGCAGGCCCGCGCGGACAACTTCGCTGGCATTGTTGTAGCGGCCTGATTCGAGCTGCTTCCTGATGGAGCTCTCGTAATGGTCATTCAAAGCGAATTTGGCATTGGCATCCCCCCTGCGGGAACATGGGAGTGATCCCGCACCTGGCGACAGATGTCAGCTATCAGCAAAATTGGCCGATTCGACCATGCTACACCTTGCGCCACTCATCCCCAGAGAATCGCCCTTCACTTTGATTCGACTTGATCGAGGCGTAGCTTCGGCGCCCCCCAGGCCGCTCGGCCAACGGCACTTGCGGCGTGACACACCCAACCGCCGGCGCGATCGAGGATCCACATGCAGGTCGATTCGCGGTCCTCAGTCATTGTCATGGCCGAGGGTTGCCACAAAAAGCCGACTGAATAGAACACCACCCCGACCCAATTCATTTCGTATTTGATTGCAAGTCACCACCGGCGTCACTGACCGATGCCTGAGGATCGGATGCTTCGTCTTTTCTGCCTCCGATTCGGTTGATCTGGCCATGGCGGCGGCTGGGCGCCTCGCTTGCCAATCCCCTGAACGCAAACGGCCCGCGGCTGCGGGCTATTTTGAATTAGGTTTGTTGAGAGGCTTGTCTGTCGTCGTAGCTTGTCGGCTGAGGCCTCTTTCTGCGCCGAGGAGTGCCGCTGCAGGCACCATTGTCCCCGAATGCGAACGGCCGGCGGGCATTGTTCCTGGCGGATTGTTTGCTTACCGAAGTTTGGTTGGGGAGAGGATTTGAGTTTTCTGTCTGGCGGCTTGGGCTTGGCCTGCTTGGGGGCGCCTGATGACATGACGGGTTAAACGCCGGCACCAGGGCAAAAAACAAAAGAGCCCGCACGAGGCGGGCTGTTTGTTTAGTGAAGTTTGGTTGCGGGGACAGGATTTGAACCTGTGACCTTCAGGTTATGAGCCTGACGAGCTACCGGGCTGCTCCACCCCGCGTCACCTCTTAGCAAGCGTTTGCTTGCTAATCTTAGCAAGCGTTTGCTTGCTAATCTAAGCAAGCGCTTGCTTGCGTTCCTAAGCAAGCGTTTGCTTGCTTTTTTGTGTAAGCCGAGGCCTACAGATAGGTATATAGCTGACCAAATGAAAGGGCCGCTTACGCGGCCCGTGATCCCTTGGCGGGCCATTTCATAAAGAGAAGACATCACTCCATCCGATTGGATGTGAGTTCAACGTGCGTTTAGCAGACCTGGCAGCGACCTACTCTCCCGCGTCTTGAGACGAAGTACCATCAGCGCTGGAGCGTTTCACGGCCGAGTTCGGAATGGGATCGGGTGCAGCCGCTCCGCCATAACCACCAGGTCGGCAAAACGCACGTTGTTCGAGAAGCTTTTGAGCGAAGGAGCACAAAGAGGCATCGGCAGCGGAGCTGTCGGGTGCCTCTCGGGGCTATTCGCTGGTCTTTTTTGTGCCTGTCATCCTCCGATTTGGAGCGATGAGCATAAGGAATGAGAACGATCAAGCCGATCGAACTATTAGTACCGGTAAGCTTCAAGCGTTGCCGCTCTTCCACACCCGGCCTATCAACGTGGTCGTCTTCCACGGTTCTCAGGGAATACTCGTTTTAAGGTGGGTTTCCCGCTTAGATGCCTTCAGCGGTTATCCCGTCCGGATATAGCTACCCTGCTATGCGGCTGGCGCCACAACAGGTCCACCAGAGATCCGTCCATCCCGGTCCTCTCGTACTAGGGACAGATCCTTTCAATATTCCTACACCCACGGCAGATAGGGACCGAACTGTCTCACGACGTTCTGAACCCAACTCACGTACCGCTTTAAATGGCGAACAGCCATACCCTTGGGACCTGCTCCAGCCCCAGGATGCGATGAGTCGACATCGAGGTGCCAAACAACCCCGTCGATATGGACTCTTGGGGGTCATCAGCCTGTTATCCCCGGCGTACCTTTTATCCGTTGAGCGATGGCCCTTCCACGCGGGACCACCGGATCACTATGACCGACTTTCGTCTCTGCTCGACTTGTCAGTCTCGCAGTCAGGCAGGCTTATGCCATTGCACTCAGCGAACGATTTCCGACCGTTCTGAGCCCACCATCGCGCGCCTCCGTTACTCTTTAGGAGGCGACCGCCCCAGTCAAACTACCCACCATACATTGTCCCGGACCCGGATAACGGGCCGCGGTTAGACATCCATAGTAATAAGGGTGGTATTTCAAGGGTGGCTCCACCTGAGCTGGCGCCCAGGTTTCAAAGCCTACCACCTATCCTACACATGCCACTACGAATGCCAATGTAAAGCTATAGTAAAGGTGCACGGGGTCTTTCCGTCTAACCGCAGGAACCCCGCATCTTCACGGGGAATTCAATTTCACTGAGTCTATGCTGGAGACAGCGGGGAAGTCGTTACGCCATTCGTGCAGGTCGGAACTTACCCGACAAGGAATTTCGCTACCTTAGGACCGTTATAGTTACGGCCGCCGTTTACTGGGGCTTCGATTCAGAGCTTGCACCCCTCCTCTTAACCTTCCAGCACCGGGCAGGCGTCAGACCCTATACGTCGTCTTGCGACTTCGCAGAGCCCTGTGTTTTTGATAAACAGTCGCTACCCCCTGGTCTGTGCCACCCTCCTCTACTTGCGTAGAAAAGGGTCACGCTTCTTCCGAAGTTACGCGTGCAATTTGCCGAGTTCCTTCAGCATAGTTCTCTCAAGCGCCTTGGTATACTCTACCAGACCACCAGTGTCGGTTTCGGGTACGGTTTATAAGGAGGAGCTATTTCCTGGAACCACGCAGCAGCCCGTTCAATCCGATAAGATTGGACTACCTCAATGATCCGTCACTACCTCCAAGCCCACGAATATTAACGTGGTTCCCATCGACTACGCGTTTCCGCCTCGTCTTAGGGGCCGGCTAACCCTGCTCAGATTAGCTTTAAGCAGGAACCCTTGGTCTTTCGGCGGGGGAGTCTCTCACTCCCCTTACGTTACTCATGTCAGCATTCGCACTTCTGATACCTCCACCACCCCTCACGGGTATGGCTTCATCAGCTTACAGAACGCTCCGCTACCGCTTGGCCCTTGCGGACCAAACCCTAAGCTTCGGTGTATGGCTTTAGCCCCGTTACATTTTCGGCGCAAAGACCCTTATTTAGACCAGTGAGCTGTTACGCTTTCTTTAAATGATGGCTGCTTCTAAGCCAACATCCTGGTTGTTTTGGGATCCTCACATCCTTTCCCACTTAGCCATAACTTGGGGACCTTAGCTGTAGGTCAGGGTTGTTTCCCTTTTCACGACGGACGTTAGCACCCGCCGTGTGTCTGCCGACTAGTACTCCCAGGTATTCGGAGTTTGGTTAGGTTTGGTAATCCGGTGAGGACCCCTAGCCCATCCAGTGCTCTACCCCCTGGGGTATTCGGTCGACGCTCTACCTAAATAGATTTCGCGGAGAACCAGCTATTTCCGAGTTTGATTGGCCTTTCACCCCTAGCCACAAGTCATCCCGAACTATTGCAACAGTTATGGGTTCGGTCCTCCAGTAAGTGTTACCTTACCTTCAACCTGCTCATGGCTAGATCACTCGGTTTCGGGTCTAATGCGACGAACTGAACGCCCTATTCAGACTCGCTTTCGCTGCGCCTACACCTAGCGGTTTAAGCTTGCTCGTCACACTAAGTCGCTGACCCATTATACAAAAGGTACGTGGTCACCCAGGACGAACCTTGGGCTTCCACTGTTTGTAGGCAATCGGTTTCAGGTACTCTTTCACTCCCCTTGTCGGGGTGCTTTTCACCTTTCCCTCACGGTACTAGTTCGCTATCGGTCATGCACGAGTACTTAGGCTTGGAGGGTGGTCCCCCCAATTTCAGACAGGATTTCACGTGTCCCGCCTTACTCGAGGACGAGTGATTGCATTACGCGTACGGGGCTGTCACCCACTATGGCCCTACTTTCCAGAAGGTTCCGCTTGTCTCTCAATCGCCACTGGCCTGGTCCGGGTTCGCTCGCCACTACTTCCGGAGTCTCGGTTGATGTCCTTTCCTACGGGTACTTAGATGTTTCAGTTCCCCGCGTTCGCCACTTTACCCCTATGTATTCAGGGTAAGTTACCTATTATCGATACTTGGAAACCACAGCAGCAAGTCGGCCTTGCGACCTCCGGCTGCTCTGATTTTCCAAGTACCTTAGGTGGGTTTCCCCATTCGGAAATCTACGGATCAAAGGGTATTCGCACCTCCCCGTAGCTTATCGCAGCGTATCACGTCCTTCATCGCCTGTGCATGCCAAGGCATCCACCAATTGCCCTTAAGACACTTGATCGTTCTCATTGCCAATGCCCACC
>NZ_JBVVQW010000009.1:0-180000 GCF_055811655.1 Mesorhizobium sp. WSM4809 | reverse complement strand
CTTTCTTCATTATTCAATTTTCAAAGAACAGACACCGCAAACGCAATGTCGTGGCCCGCTTCGCTTTTGGCTCCGGGGCCGTCCGAGTGTCGCTTACGCGGCTCTCTTGAATTTCGCTAAGGGCAGGCTTAGAAGCAAACTTCTTCGTCGCCAGCGGCGAGCCGCCCTCGTTCGTGAGGCGTATATAGTCGCCACCAACGACAACTGTCAACACACATCGACAATGTTTTTGAAGTTTTTGCGACAGAAATTTCGGACCCGATCTGCCGATAGCCGACTGCCCCAGGGGAACGCTGGCAATACCGATTGGACGGCAGGGAAGGAGCCCTATTGCCGCCGCATTGCCGTTCGACACCAAAGCCAACGAAAGTGGGCGCCGCCGACGGAGCAGCGCCTGTCTTACGAGCCCTCTATATAGGAGTGTGCGATGGGCCTTGCAGAGAAGGTACACCGCCCCGCCTGGTAGAGCGCTCTATAAGAGAAGTGCTTGGGGGCAATTCGTTCGGAGCCTGGCGCTTCGTTGACTTCACCTGCCATGACAGGCAAATGTCACGGCCACAACAAAAGCGACAAGCCGTTCCGCCCGGGGAAGAAGCAGCCTTTCTGGATGCCAGACACGGAAGATGTCATAGCCGAACTCGGCAACGAGCCGCCGCTTATCGCGGATGGCCGCAGCGGCCCGCCCGACCGGCGCGAGGTTTCTGCACGCTGGCTGTCGGGAACATTTCTCACTGGCGTCACCTCAAGCGTGCTGATGGGCGTGGCGCTGTTCGCCGCCCTTGACGGCCGCCAGCAACTCGCCACCCCACCCGAGATCGCCGAGTTGATCAGCCTTGCCGGCAACGGGGATTCCGGCGAAGTCGCCAAGACCACCAGGCTGGTGGCGCCGCGTCAGATCGCAAAGGCCAAGGACCGTCGCCGCATGGAAGTGTCGATGGTCACCAAGGTCGGCGACCGCGACGTCATCCACACCATGCCTTTCGTCCAGATCAAGATGGCCCTTGCCGCCGGCCACACCACCAGCCGCGCCTACCCACCCTTCGACCCGATGCAGGTGTTCGGCGACGACAGCGACGACAATGCCCAGCCGGCGACGGCCTCTGCCGCTTCCGGCCAGATCTACGGCGCCAAGGTCGAAAGCGAGATGAGCCTGAAGACCGTCGATTTTCCGATCGAAACAGCTTCCTTCGACGAAAAGAGCGACCTCTCCGCCGACGAGGTGGAAAAAGTGGTGCGCGAAGCCGGCACCGACCTCAGCGACGGCGCCGTGCAGGTCGCTTCACTTCACTATGTCGACCCGCAGCGATTCGGCGAAGCTTTTGCCGAGAGCATGGCGGGCTCCTACGACGTCAAGATCGTGCCGGAAAATGTCTCGGTGGCGCCCCGTGCCACTGTTGACGACCAGGCGCCGGCTTTCGCCGAGGAAATCATCCCCTTCACCAAGGATCTCGACGTCACCGAGGCTTTTGCCAATTCGGGCTACACGGGTGAAGATGCCACCGGAATGGCCGAAGCTATCGCCAAGTTGCTCAACGCAACAGCGCTCAAGGCTGGAACCGTGCTGCGTGTCGGCCTTGAGGTTCACGGCGATGCCGCCAAGGTCGTGCGCACCAGCGTCTATGACCGGACCCAGCACATCGTCACCATCGCGCTCAACGATCGCGGCCAGTATGTGCCGGCGCAGGAACCGGATCCGAACCCCGAATTGCTGACGGCCTTCGATGATTCGTCGGCGCCCGTGGTGGTGCGCGGCAACCTGCCCAACGTCTATGACGGCATCTACCGCGCCGCCTATTCCTACGGCATGTCCAAGGCGATGACGCAGCGGTTGATCAAGTTGCTGGCGTCCGACGTCGACTTCCAATCCCGCCTCAGCCCCGCCGACCGCATCGAAGTCCTGTTCTCGCAGCCCGACGGTGACGACCAGACCTCGGACAGCTCCGAGCTTCTTTACGTCTCGGCGACGTTCGGCGGCCAGACCCGCAACTTCTACCGCTTCCAGATGCAGGACGGCGGCACCGATTATTTTGATGAGGACGGCTCGAGCGCCGAGCAGTTCCTGTTGCGCAATCCCCTGCCCGCCGGGAAATTCCGCTCCGGTTTCGGCGCCCGCAGGCATCCGATCCTCGGCTATGTCCGCATGCACACCGGCGTCGATTGGTCCGCGCCGATCGGTACGCCGATCATCGCCGCCGGCAACGGCACGGTCGAGAAGGTCGGCTGGGCCGGCGGCTACGGCAAGCAGATCATCATCCGCCATGCCAATGGCTATGAGACATCATACAATCACCAGAGCGCCTTTGCCAAAGGCATCGAACCGGGCGTGCACGTCCGCCAGGGCCAGACCATCGGCTTCCTCGGCCAGACCGGCCTCGCCACCGGCCCGCATCTTCACTACGAGCTGATCGTCAACGGCACCAAGGTTGATCCGATGCGTGTCCGCCTGCCGGTCGGCAAGGTGCTGAAGGGCGATGACCTCGTCGCCTTCAAGCGCGAGCGCGAGCGCATCGACGAACTGCTGAAGCAGGAAGACAGCGATTCGCTGAAGGTTGCGAGCGCCAAGATCGACGGTTGACCCGCTTCAGCCTTGCCGATCTTCGGCCTGTCGCGGCCATGGCAATCGCTCACCGGGAATGGTCGTCCAGGCGATGACAGCCGCAATCAGGCAAAGCAGCGCAGTCACCGAAGAAACCGCGGCAAAAGCGGCATCGCTGGCGGCGAGCCTCGCCGCATCGATGGCCGGCGCAAGCCCGGCTGGCGCCGGTTCACCAATCCTGGGATGGCGGACGTTGCGCTCGCGTCCAGCGCATTCGCGTAAACCCATGCGGCAAGCGAGCCCATCGCCGCCACCGCGATCAGACCGCCGATGCGTGAGACGGCATTGTTGATGCCGGAGGCGGCCCCCGTGTCCTTGTCTTCCACCGCCGTCATGATCGCGGTCGACAAAGGCGACACGACCAGAGCCATGCCGAGCCCCATCAGCGCCATCAGCGGGAATATTCCAATCCAGAAATTGTGGATACCGGCGTAGGTGAGCAAGGCCAGCCCGGCAAACGCGAAAGCCACGACCAAGCTGCCGCAGGCGATCGGAAAACGTGGTCCGATCCGGTCCGAAAGCTTGCCGACCGGTCCCGACAAAAGCGCGATCAATGCCGACAAGGGCAGGAAGATGAAGCCGACCTCGGCCGTGCTCAGATCCCAGCCGGCGATCAGCAGCATCGGCAGATAGAAAAGGTTGGCCGATAGCGCAAAATAGAGGAAGAATGTCGCCACATTGGCGCCGGCGAAAGCACCGACGCGAAACAGGCTGAGGTCGATCATCGGCTCGCGCTGCCGAAGCTCGAAAACGATGAAGACAGCCAGCAGTACGACGCCTGCGGCAATGCTCGGCCCTGCCATGAGGCCCTCGCCGCTGGCGCTCATCGAGGTCAGCCCATAGGCAAGCGCGCCGAAGGCCAATGTCGCGAGCGCTGCACCACCGAGATCCAGGCTGCGTTTCTCCGTCGGCGTATCGGCAGGAACCTTGGCCAGCAGAAGCCAGATCGAGATCAAGCCCAGCGGCAGGTTGATGGCGAAGATCGCCCGCCAGATGCCGTCGCCGAAGGCCGACAGCACGAAACCGCCGAACACCGGGCCAAGTGCCGTGGTCAGCGCTGAAGCCGCCGCCCAGATCCCAATCGCGCGGCCGCGTTCTTTCTTCGGGTAGGCCTTGGCGATGATGGCGAGGCTGCCGGGCACCATGATTGCCGCACCGATGCCCTGCAACGCGCGAAATGCGATCAGCACAATGGCATTCGGCGCCAGCGCACAGGCCAGCGAAGCGACGATGAACAGCGCAATGCCGGACACGAAGGCGCGGCGCAGACCGAATCGGTCGCCGGCCGCACCCCCGGCCAGGATCAGCGCCGACAGCGTCAATGCATAGGCATTGGAAATCCACTGCGCCTCGGCAAGGCTGGCGCCGAGGTTGACGCGAATCGCCGGTGTGGCGATGGCCAGGATCGAGCCGTCTATGAAGCCAAGCGCCGAGGCCAGAATTGCCGCGATCAGCACAAATCGCCGCTGCGACTGCGGACAAAACGTTCCATGCGTGACCGGGCTGGTCAGCGGGACCGCGGCAGCTTTGCTCGGTGAATGCATGAAACCTTGCTTAAACCCCTAGCGCATCGGCAACAACCGGCCAGTGGCTTGCAGTCATTGAAACCAGCCGTTTGGCCAGGGTTGCACCCTGACAGGGTGCAAATGGCACAGTCATGCCAGCCCCGTTACGTGCAGCCGGCGGGGATTTCGATGAGGCGGCCGCTTGAAAGCTCGGCTTCATCCTGATCATGCAGCTGGTCTATGCCGCCGCACTTCCCAGTTCACTGCTGCGCAAGGTTATCGGCTGAAGGTCCGCCGACAAACTCCACCGTGACACCCGGCGAAACCAGCTTGGCCAACTCCCGCGCATCCCAGTTGGTCAGGCGTACGCAGCCATGGCTTTCGGTCTTGCCGATCTTCGACGGATCCGGCGTGCCGTGGATGCCATAGGTCGGCTTGTCCAGGGCGATCCAGACCGAGCCGACGGGACCGTTCGGCCCAGGCGGAATGGTCAGGACCTTGTCGTTCTGGCCCTGCTTGAAATTGATGCTGGGATTGTAGGTGTAGTTCGGATCGAGCGCGACGCGCGACACCGTGTGAATGCCGGACGGTGACGGCGTGTCCGAAGAGCCGATGGTTGCGGGATAGGCCGCGACCAGCCTGCCGCCGGCATCATAGGCGAAAACCTCTTTCTTGTCCTTGTCGGCGACGATGCGGGCCACCGGCGTCGAAACCAGTTTGCCGAAATTGGCGACCTTGATGGTCGTGCCGGGACGATTGAAATCGAGGTCCGGGTTGAGCGCTTTGAGATAATTCTCATCCATGTGGAAGCGCTCTGCGAGCGCCTCGGTCACCGACGTATAGCCCATGCGATCGAGTTGCGCCTTCTGGCTGTAGTCTTCCGGGATCGACGCGACATAGGGACCGGCCGCATCCTCCGCTGTGATCGTGTAGTTGGCGAAGGCATCGCCGCCGGATTGCGCAAGTGCCGCCTGGATGGCGACCGCGTCGGTCGATCGCAGATTGGCGCCGGTGATCTGGTTGTAGGCAGCGAGCGCTTTGTCGACGTTCGAACCGAAACGCCCGTCGATGACGCCAGGCGAAGCGCCACCCCGGTCGAGCAGCACCTGAAGGGCGGCGACATCCTGGCGCGCTCCCAGCGACAGTGCCGGGGCAACAGTGGTCTTGCCGCCAGTCTCTGGTGGCAGAGCTGCCTGATCGGCTGACGTCGCCGGCTGGGCAGGGTCTATCGAGGCCTCGTCCAGCGGCTGGCGCTTGATGGTACCCGGCTTTGCCGGCTGCGGCGCGTCGGGATAATTGTCATCGTAGCTGCCATCGTCCTGCGGTGCCGGCGGATAGGCTTCGACGGCATTGTCCCCATAGGGATCGTACTCGTCCGCCGGCGGCGGGATAACGCGGCCTTCCTCTTCCAACTGCTGGCGGCGGAACCGCGCCATGTCTTCCGGATCGTCGAGATAGTAACGGTCGTCGCCCTCGGGGGCGCGGCCCAGTTCGCGCAGTCGTGTATCGCGGCGCAAGGCGCGGCGGTCGAGCCGGGTCTGCGGCGGCTGGATGGCGATCACCTTGCCGGTATCGGCATCGACGATCACGCGGTTGCCCCTGGCGTCGTAGTAGATGTCGAGATTGCCGTCCTGGGCGACAAGGATGCCACCGGTATCGGCGGCACGGACAATCGGTGGTGCGCTGTCCTGCGTCGGGGCTGCGATTGCATTGGCAGACAAAAGCCCGCCGGCAAGTACCGAAAGGGTGAAGATCGTACGCAGCATAGTGGCGAAACTCTCCGGTCCGTAATTGCCGCCGCCCGGCATTGTTCTCTGGCGAAGCCCCTCGTCAGCAAACCAGTTACCCACCATATAGTTCCAACATGAACCGGGCATGAAGATGGCGGTTTTCCAGCGCCTCGAGGAATATAGACTAGCTTGCGGCAAGTCCCAATTCCTTGCGCGCCTGTCTGGTCAGTTTCAGGGCTACAAGGCGATGGCTCTCGCGCAGATAATCCTTCAGCGCGGCATCATCCATGCTCTGGCTTGTCCGACGCTGGATCCATGTCATACCGCGCGAGGCAAGATAGGGCGCGGGCCGCAGGCCCGGCTGCTCCTTGAGCACATCATAGGCGATATCGGAACATTTGAAGGTGACGAAGAGCTGCTGGCCCTGATCCCAGCCGCCAACCGCGAAGACCTTGTTTCCGACCTTCCAGACATGGGCGCCGCCCCATTGGACAACGTGGTTCGTCGCGGGCAGCGAGGCGCAGAAGCCGTTGTAGTCGTCCAGCGTCATCCCGCCCCCTTTTTTTGCGCACGTCGCCCAAAAGTGGCCCCGGTTTTGGGAAAACGACATGCATATGACAAAGACCTAAAACGCCGCGCGTCCGGGAAGGACGCGCGGCGTAGGATCAGGCTGCCACTTCCGCCGCGACGATCGCCGGCTTCGAGCGGAAGTTCAGCCGGTCGGAACCGGCTGTCACCTTGACGGTCGAGCCGTCGAGGATGTCGCCGAGCAGGATCTTCTCCGCCAGCGGGTCCTGCAATTCCTTCTGCATCACCCGCTTCAGCGGCCGCGCGCCATAGGCCGGATCGTAGCCCTTGGCCGCCAGCCAGTCGACCGCCTCCTGGTCCAGCGACAGCGTGATCTTGCGGTCGACAAGCAGGCTCTCCAGCCGCTTGAGCTGGATCTCGACGATGCGGCCCATATCCTGCCGGCGCAGCCGGTGGAACAGGATCACCTCGTCGACGCGATTGAGGAACTCCGGCCGGAACGACGCCCTGACGACACCCATCACCTCGTCGCGAACCAGATCGACGTCCTGATCCTCGGTGAGATTGACGAGATATTCGGCGCCCAGGTTCGACGTCATGATGATCAGCGTGTTGCGGAAGTCCACCGTGCGGCCCTGCCCATCGGTCAGGCGGCCGTCATCGAGCACCTGCAACAGCACGTTGAACACATCGGGATGCGCCTTCTCGATTTCGTCGAACAGCACGACCTGATAGGGCCGGCGCCGCACCGCTTCGGTCAACGCGCCGCCTTCCTCATAGCCGACATAGCCGGGAGGTGCGCCGATCAGCCGGGCGACCGAGTGCTTTTCCATGAACTCCGACATGTCGATGCGCACCATCGCGCCCTCGTCGTCGAACAGGAAGCTTGCCAGCGCCTTGGTCAGTTCGGTCTTGCCGACGCCCGTCGGCCCGAGGAACATGAACGAGCCGATCGGCCGGTTCGGGTCCTGCAGGCCCGCACGGGCGCGCCGCACCGCTTTGGAAACAGCCTGCACCGCCTCGCCCTGGCCAACGACGCGCTTGCCGATCTCATCTTCCATGCGCAGCAGCTTGTCGCGCTCGCCCTGCAGCATCTTGTCGACCGGAATGCCGGTCCAGCGCGAGACGATATGGGCCACGTGATCCGGCGTGACCACCTCTTCGACCATGCCGGCCTTGCCGTCCTGGGTTTCGGCCTCTTTCAGCTTCTTTTCCAGTTCCGGGATCTTGCCATAGGCAAGCTCGCCGGCGCGCTGGAATTCACCCTTGCGCTGGGCAATGGCAAGGTCGTTGCGCGCCTCGTCGAGCTGCTTCTTGAGGTCGGCGGCGAGCCCGAGCTTCTGCTTCTCGGCCTGCCATTTGGCGGTGATCTCGGTCGATTCCTCCTCGAGGCCGACGAGCTCCTTTTCCAGGCGGGCAAGCCGATCCTTCGAGGCGTCGTCCGTCTCGACCTTCAGCGCCTCGCGTTCGATCTTGAGCTGCATGATGCGGCGATCGATCTCGTCCAGCGCCTCAGGCTTGGAATCGACCTGCATGCGCAGCCGCGATGCGGCTTCGTCGACCAGATCGATCGCCTTGTCCGGCAGGAAGCGATCGGCGATGTAGCGGTTGGACAGCGTCGCCGCCGCCACCAGCGCCGAATCCGAAATGCGCACCTTGTGGTGCTGCTCGTACTTCTCCTTCAGGCCGCGCAGGATCGAGACGGTGTCTTCCACCGTCGGCTCGTCGACGAACACCGGCTGGAAGCGGCGGGCAAGCGCTGCATCCTTCTCGACATGCTTGCGATACTCATCGAGCGTGGTGGCGCCGACGCAGTGCAGCTCGCCGCGCGCCAGCGCCGGCTTCAGAAGGTTCGACGCATCCATGGCGCCATCCGCCTTGCCGGCACCGACCAGGGTGTGCATCTCATCGATGAACAGGATGATGTTGCCGCTGGCCGAGGTGACTTCGGAGAGCACGGCCTTCAGCCGCTCCTCGAACTCGCCGCGATATTTGGCGCCGGCAATCAGCGCGCCCATGTCGAGCGCCATCAATTGCTTGTCCTTCAGCGATTCCGGCACGTCGCCATTGACGATGCGCAGCGCCAGGCCTTCGGCGATCGCCGTCTTGCCGACGCCCGGTTCGCCGATCAGCACCGGATTGTTCTTGGTGCGGCGCGACAGCACCTGAATGGTGCGGCGGATCTCGTCGTCACGGCCGATCACGGGGTCCAGCTTGCCGGCACGGGCATCCGCGGTCAGGTCGCGCGCGTATTTCTTCAGCGCGTCGTAGCCCTGTTCGGCACTCGCCGAATCGGCGGTGCGGCCCTTGCGGACGTCATTGATGACCTGGTTGAGCGCCTGCGCGGTGACGCCGGCCTTGGCCAGTATGTCGG
This sequence comes from Mesorhizobium sp. WSM4809, assembly GCF_055811655.1. Classification (NCBI taxonomy): domain Bacteria; kingdom Pseudomonadati; phylum Pseudomonadota; class Alphaproteobacteria; order Hyphomicrobiales; family Phyllobacteriaceae; genus Mesorhizobium; species Mesorhizobium sp. WSM4809. Next base: position 171,267 of record NZ_JBVVQW010000009.1, on the reverse strand, counting down.
CGGTCTTGGCCGACTTCTCCATGGCCAGCGCCTGCAAGAGCCGCTCCACCGTGACAAAGCTGTCGCCGGCTTTCTTGGCCAGTTCCTCGGCGGTCGAAAACGCTTTTGCCAGCGGCTGGGCCAGATAGAGCTGGCCATTGCCGCCCTCGACCTTGGGCATCGCTTCGAGCGCCGTCTCGACGCCAAGCTTGACGTCGCGAACGTTGCCGCCGGCGCGTTCGATCAGCGACGCGGCCAGGCCCTCATCGTCGTCGACGAGCACTTTCAGGATATGCTCAGGGGTGAATTGCTGATGGTTGCGGGAAAGCGCCATAGTCTGCGCGGACTGGATAAAACCGCGCACGCGCTCTGAGTATTTCTCAAGGTTCATATCTGTCTCCTTCCATCACCGGCCCGCTTTGCGGCACCGGATCCGATTGCGGTGACGGACCCGCCCATTCGAGCCGGGTCCAGTTGAGGCTGATATGGTGCACAAGCTCCGAACCCTCAAGACGTCTCGCTATCGGCAACTTCATAATATTGCACGGCCGCCCAAACGAAAACGGCGGAGATTTCTCTCCGCCGTTCAATGCCTTGAAATGCCGTTCGATCAGTTGTCGATATCGACATTGACCGGTTGGGCGTTGCCGCTGTCGACCGGGGCCGCAGCCGCCTCGCCGGCGTTGGCCACGGAATTGGCATTGTCACTACCGCCATCAACCTGATCGGCGTTGACGCGCGGGCGGCGCGGCCGCCTCGGACGACGGGCAGCACCGCTTTCGGCGGCCGCCTCGTTGAGTTCGGCCTGGGCCGCAAGGCCTGCCGGCGAAAGATTCTCGAACGACGGAGCCGGTTCGGCCGGCACTACAGATTCAGTCGGCGAAACGGCTTCGCCCTGAACCGGGGGCTCGTTGCCCTGCGGTTGACCACCTTGCTCCACAGACGAACCAAAGTCGCGCTGGCCGTTCTGGCCATAACCGCCATTGGGGCGACGATCGCGATGGCGCCCGCCATTGTTGTCGCGGCCACCATTGTTGCGCCCGCCATTATTATCACGGGCCTCGCGGCCACCTTCCCGGTTGAGCGCAACCTCGGCCGGCGTCCCTTCGATGACCGGCTGCGGGCCGGCGCCATGGTTGATCACCGGGATCTGGGCATCGGAAACAGTGTTGCTGTTGTTGCTGCCGTTGTCGAAATCGTCGCGGTCCTCGTCGCCGTCATCGTCGAAATCATCGCGATTCTGCTGCGCGTTCTGGATCGGCATCTGCGCCTGTGCGGCCGCGATGATGCGATTGTAGTGCTCGGCGTGCTGGAGATAGTTCTCCGCCATGACCCGGTCGCCGGAGCTGTGAGAATCGCGGGCAAGGGTGGCGTACTTTTCGGCGATCTGCTGAGCCGAACCGCGGATCTTCACATCCGGGCCATTGCTCTCGTAGTTGCGCGTCAGGGGATTAGGCCCCTTGCGGTTGTTGTTGTTATTGTTGTTATTGTTACCACCGCCGCCGCCATTATTGTTGCGACCGCGCATGCGCCTGTTCTGCTGTTGTGGCCTCATCAAACTCTCTTCATTTTGAAATTTTCGAAAAACTCTTCACGAACGGAGGCGCTCATGCAGCCAGCCGTTTCGTCTCTTCACCGGCGTTCGCCCGCATCGATTGCGTTGGCGCCACGTGTCATCCTGTTCCGGTTACATCACTTGCCGGACGATTCCCGCACGAAGCTTGGGCATCGTTTGCGCAAGAAGGCAGCTATTTCCAAGGAAAACCGAATCGCTAAGAGCACTGCCTGCTTCGTCTCATCCGGTTAAGGCGACCCTAGCCGCATTCCCCGGCATTGCCAAGCGCTTTTTTGCACTGCGTCAAGGCTTTATCCTTTCAAAGACAATAACCCTGTCGTTTCCGCCGAGGTCGCGAAAAACACCGCCCGGCATGTAGCCAGCTGCAGCGAATATCTCGCAGACCTCATCGCTTTGCGTATGGCCGATCTCGACCGCAATCCTGCCTTCAGCTTCCAAAAACCTTGCCGCTTGCGCAGCGATGGTTCTGTAGGGGTTCAGACCGTCCGCGCCGCCATCCAGGGCCAGGCGCGGGTCGAAATTGCGGACTTCGTCCTGCAGATTTCCAATGTCTTCCGTGGTTATATAGGGAGGGTTTGCGGCGATTACATGGTACCGGCCGAAAACTTTTTCGAACCAGTCCGACTGCAGCGCCGTGAACCGGTCTGCAAGACCCAGTTTCCCGGCATTACTGGCCGCCGTCGCCAGCGCACCTGCGGACAGATCGACGCCGGTTGCGCTAGCCGTCGGTACGACGCTGAGCAGCGCCAGCGCAATGGCGCCGGTGCCGGTGCCAAGATCGAGGATGCGGCACCCGCCTTCCCGCGCCGCAACTGCCTTGACGAAGGGCAATATCGCCTCGACCAGCGTTTCGGTATCCGGCCGCGGCTCCAGCGTTTCCGGCGACAGCGACAGGCGCAAACCGTAGAATTCACGATAGCCGAGGATGCGATGCACCGGTTCGCCGCCAGCGCGGCGTCTCAGGGCGGCATCGATTTCGGCAACAATGCCGGCGCCGAGCCTGCGTTCAGGGTCCGCAATGGCTTGCGTGCGCGTCGTGCCCGAAAAATGCTCGACGATCAGCCGCGCATCGAGCGCCGGGTCGTCGACAGTGGTGCCAAGCCGGGCCCGCGCTTCCCGCAGCAGCGGGCCGAGTGCGTCGGGCAGGTCAGTCATCGATGCCGATGTCGGCGAGCAATTTCGACTGGTGATCGGCAATCAGCGCGTTGATGATCTCGTCGAGTTCGCCCATCATCACCCGGTCGAGCTTGTAGAGCGTCAAATTGATGCGATGGTCGGTGACGCGGCCTTGCGGGAAATTATAGGTGCGGATGCGCTCCGAGCGGTCACCGGAACCGACCTGCGACTTGCGCGATTCGGAACGCTCCTCGTCGGCCTTGCCGCGCTCCAGATCATAGAGCCGGGCACGCAGGATCTGCATGGCCTTGGCGCGGTTCTGATGCTGCGATTTCTCCGCCTGCACGACCATGATGCCAGTCGGCAGATGAGTGATGCGGACGGCCGAATCGGTGGTGTTGACGTGCTGGCCGCCCGAACCCGAGGCGCGCATCGTGTCGATGCGGATGTCTTCGGCCCTGATGTCGATGTCGACCTCTTCGGCTTCGGGCAGCACCGCGACGGTTGCGGCCGAGGTGTGAATGCGCCCGCTGGCCTCCGTTGCCGGCACACGCTGCACGCGGTGCACGCCGGATTCGAATTTCAGATGCGCAAAGACGCCCTTGCCCGACACCGTGGCGATGATTTCCTTGAAGCCGCCGGCGTCGCCATCGCTGGCCGAGGCGGTTTCGAAACGCCAGCCGCGTTCGGCGGCGTAGCGCTCATACATGCGAAACAGGTCGCCGGCGAACAGCGCGGCCTCGTCACCGCCGGTGCCGGCGCGGATTTCGAGAATGGCGTTCTTGTCGTCGGCGGCATCCCTGGGCAACAGCAGGATCTGGATATCCTTCTGCAACGCCTCGATGCGCTCCTCGATCTCCGGCAGCTCGGCCTCGGCGAGCGCCCGCATCTCGGCATCGGTGCCCTTGTCGGCAAGCATGGCTTCCAGATCGGCCTGTTCACGCTCGGCCAGGCGCAATGCCCTGACCTTGGCGACCATATCCTGGATTTCGGCATATTCGGACGCCATGCGCACATAGGCATCCGGCGCCGGACCAGCCGACATCTGCGCTTCGAGCATCTCGAAACGCTTGACGACTTGATCCATACGATCGCGGGGCAAATTGACCATGATGAGGCTGCTACAATGGGATCGAACGGTCGTCGGCAAAGGCCTGCAGCAGCGCCCGCATCGGCAAGCCCTGTGCCGGAGCCATCAGATTGTCGTCGAAAAACGCCTTCAACTCGTCCAGCGGCAGTTCCGTCAGCATCGCCTTGACCGGACCGATCGAGGCCGGCGACATCGAGATCGAACGGAAACCGAGGCCGATCAGCGCCATCGCCGAGATCGGCTTGCCGGCGAGTTCGCCGCACAGCGTCACCGGCGTATTGTTGCGGACGCCGGCATCGGCGATCTGCTTGAGCACACGCAGGAACGGCGCCGACAGCGTGTCGAAGCGGTTTGCCAATTGCGTGTTGCCACGGTCGACGGCCATGACGAACTGGAACAGGTCGTTCGAACCGACCGAGACGAAATCGACCGCCTTCATCAATTCATCGAGCTGGAACAATAGCGACGGAACTTCCAACATCGCCCCCAGCTTCAGGCTGGTCGGCAAATGATGGGCAAAGCGCGAGAGATGCCGCACCTCGCGGTCGATGATCTCGCGTGCCTGGGCGATCTCGCCCAGCTCGGTCACCATCGGCAGCATCAGCTTCAATTCGCGGCCGCCGCTGGCCTTGAGCAAAGCGCGGATCTGGGTGCGCAACAACCCCGGCCGGTCAAGCGTCAGCCGGATCGCCCGCCAGCCAAGCGCCGGGTTCTCTTCCTGGATCGCACCCTTGAAATAGGGCAGCACCTTGTCGCCGCCAATGTCGATGGTGCGGAAAGTGACCGGCTTGCCGCGCGCCGCTTCGAGCACGTCGCGGTACAGCTTTTCCTGGGCTTCGGCCCGGGGAAATGTCGAGGCGACCATGAATTGAAGTTCGGTGCGGAACAGGCCGATACCGGCCGCGCCCGCTTCGGCAAGCTGCGGCAGGTCGACGGCGAGACCGGCATTCATCAACAGGTCGACCTGGACACCGTCCCTGGTCGTCGACGGCTTCTTGCGCAGCTCGCGGTAGACCTCTTGCCGGCGCGCCCTGAAGCGCACCTTTTCGGCGTAGGCGGCCTCGAGATCGGGCTGCGGCCGCAAATGGATCACGCCCTCTTCGCCGTCGACGATGATGGCATCGCCGTTTTCCGCCATGGAAACGGCGCCCTTCATCTGCCCGGCGACGGGAATGCCCATGGCACGCGCGACTATGACGACGTGACTGGTCGCGGCACCATCCTCGAGCACCAGCCCGCGCATCTTGTCGCGGGGATAATCGAGCAGCTCGGCGGCCCCCATCGAACGTGCAACGATGATGGCATCCTTCGGCAGCGATGCGGCGACATCTTCCGGCCCGCGCCCCATCAGCTGGCGCAGCAGGCGGTTGGCGAGGTCGTCGAAATCGCTCATCCGCTCGCGCAGATAGGGATCGGTCATGTGCAGCATGCGGGCGCGCATGTCGCTCTGCACCTTTTCCACCGCCGCTTCGGCCGTCAGGCCGTTGCGGATGGCCTCTTCCAGCCGCCGCACCCAGCCGCGATCGTTGGCGAACATGCGATAGGCTTCCAACACCTGGCGATGCTCGCCTTCGAAGGCGACGTCGCGGCGTTCCAGCATGTCGTCGATGGACAGCCTGAGCGAGCTGAGTGAGGTTTCGAGCCGGCGGACCTCTTCCTCGCTGTCTTCGTTGAACAGATTGGTGACGACGATGCGCGGCTCGTGCAGCACGACGTGGCCGAGCCCGACGCCTTCATTGAAGGACAGGCCGGTGAAGCTGACAGGACGGCGCAGATCGAGTTCAAGGCCGGGCCGGGTCAGCCGCGCCAGATCGCCGGTGGCGATCATCTCGGCGATCACCATTGCCGTGGTTTCCAGCGCTTCGACCTCGTCGTCGCGGTAATGGCGCATGGTCTTGTTCTGCACCACAAGCACGCCCAGCGTGCGCCCTGCCCGCAGCACCGGCACGCCGAGGAACGAGTTGTAGATCTCTTCCCCGGTCTCCGGCAGATAGGCGAAGGCAGGGTGTTCCTGCGCATTGGACAGGTTGAGCGGCCGCGCGCTGGCGGCGATCGTGCCGACCAGGCCTTGGCCCAGCCGCAACTGCGCCAAATGGACGGCGTTCGGGTTCAGACCTTCGGTGGCGTAGAGTTCGAGCACCGAATCGGCGCGCAGCACATAGAGCGAGCAGACTTCCGCGACCATGTTGGAGGCGATGTCGCGCACAATCCGGTCAAGCCGCTCCTGCGGCTCCAGCGGCTCCTGCATGAGCTCGCGGAGCCGTTTGAGCAAAACGCGCGGGCCACTGGCCTGATCACGCATCGCGGCTTCTTCTCCAATGGGCATTCTGCCCGCCGCAGTTTCCACCGCGACCGGCGCACACGCAACAACTCAAATCGTTCTCGCTACTGCTTATCCAGACCGTAGACGGAATGCAAAGTACGAACCGCAAGTTCCGTATACGGACCGTCGATCAGGATCGAAATCTTGATCTCGGAGGTCGTGATGGCGCGGATGTTGATCGATTTGTCGGCCAGCGCCTTGAAAGCGGTGGCGGCGACGCCGGCATGGCTCCTCATGCCGATGCCGATGACCGAAACCTTCGACATGCCGGCTTCCGACTGCACGACATCGTAGCCGATCGAAGCCTTGAGGCGTTCAAGCACGGCCAGCGCCTTGTCGACATCGCCCGACGGCACGGTGAAGGTCATGTCGGTGAACTTGCCGTCCTCGGAAATGTTCTGGACGATCATGTCGACATTGATGTTGGCCTCGGCCAGCGGCCCGAAGATGCCGGCGGCAACGCCCGGCCGGTCGCCGACCCGGCGCAGCGAAATCTGCGCTTCATCCTTGGCGTAGGCAATTCCGGTGACGACCTGCTGTTCCACGATCTCTTCCTCGTCGCAAATGAGCGTTCCGGGCGGATTGAGCAAATCCCCCATTCCGGGCGCGTCGGGATCGTCGAAGGACGACCGCACGAAGGTACGCACCCTGTGCACCATGGCAAGCTCGACCGAACGCACCTGCAGAACCTTGGCGCCGAGCGAGGCCATTTCAAGCATTTCCTCGAACGATATCTTGGCCAGCCGCCGCGCCTTGGGCTCGATGCGCGGATCGGTGGTGTAGACCCCGTCGACGTCGGTATAGATGTCGCAGCGATCAGCCTTGACCGCCGCGGCTATGGCGACAGCACTGGTATCGGAGCCGCCGCGGCCGAGCGTGGCGATACGATTGTCCGGGCCGATGCCCTGGAACCCGGCGATCACCGCCACCTGGCCCTCGCCGAAGCGCTTGATCAGGAACGCGCCGTCGATGTCGAGGATGCGCGCCGCTCCATGCGCATTGTCGGTCTTGATCGGGATCTGCCAGCCCTGCCAGGAGCGGGCATGCACGCCCATGTTCTGCAAGGTGATGGCCAGAAGGCCGGCCGTGACCTGCTCGCCGGAAGCGACGACCGCGTCATATTCGCGTGCGTCATGCATCGGCGAGGCCTCACGCGTCCACCCGACCAGTTCATTGGTTTTCCCGGCCATCGCCGAAACGACCACCGCCACCTCATGGCCGGCGTCGACCTCGCGTTTGACGTGACGCGCCACGTTGCGGATGCGGGCGATGTCGGCGACCGAGGTTCCGCCGAATTTCATCACGATGCGCGCCATGGGAGCGAAATGCCTTTGCCTGAAGCCGGATCCCGGCCAAAAGCCGGAATCCCGAAAAGCGGAAGGCCGGCTGACGCCGGCCGCTGAATGCGCGGCCTCCTTAGCCAAATGATGAAGGTTTCGCAAGGCTGGCGGCCGATTGCCGGCGCCAGAAGCCGGCATATTGCCTTCCGCCCCGGCGCCGCCTACGAAATGCAGCCTGCGGGGAATTCTTTTGGTTCGGCGTAACAGATGATGATTGCTCGTCTTCGACGTGCCATGCGATGGCAATCGCTCCCGCTTGTCGCCGGCTTCGCCGTGCTGGCGCTGATTGTCGGCAGCCGCGCCATGCTGGTCGAGGAACAGCGGGCCAACCGCGCCGCCGCGCGCGAGGCAATCGAATATCAGCAATTGCTTTCGGGTCTGCTTTCTCTGGCGCAGGAAGCCGAGAGCGGCCAGCGGGGCTACCTGCTGACCGGCGAGAAATCCTATCTCGAACCCTATCGGAGCGCTGTCGGCGCCATTCCGGGCCAACTTGCCCACATCGACAGCTTGACCGCCCCCGACGACCAGCTCGTCCAGCCGATCAACCATATCAAGGACGCGCTTTCGCAAAAGCAGGCTGAACTGGCCGAGACGATTGCCCTGTACGACCAGGGCAATGCGACGAAAGCGCTGGATCTGATTCGCAGCGGCCAGGGCAAGGCCGTGATGGACGAAATCCGGACCAGAATGGATACGGTCCGACGCATCAGCGCCGCAGCCGTCGCCGCGCGCGACGCGCATACCGACCAGGTCGAGGCCTGGCTACGCATCGGTTCGCTGGCGGCGCTGCTGGCGATCTTCCTGCTTGCCGGCTACGCGATCAGGGAATCGCGCCGCCGCTTCCGTGAGGTGGCCGTCGCCCAGGATGAGTTGGTGCGCAAGAACGTCGCCCTCGGTAAGGAGATCGAGACTCGCGAAAAGGCCGAATCCCAGATCCGCCAGATGCACAAGATGGAGGCGGTCGGCCAGCTTACAGGCGGCATCGCCCACGACTTCAACAACATGCTGGCGGTGATCATCAGCGCCATGAACCTCGCCCAGCGCAAGCTGGCGCGCGGCGAGCACGACATCGCACAATTCATCGACGCGGCGATCGATGCCGCGACCCGTGCCGCCAATCTGACGGCCCGGCTGCTCGCCTTCTCGCGCCAGCAGCCGCTGGCGCCGCAGATCGTGGACGCCAACCGTCTGCTGACCGGGATGTCCGACCTGATCCGGCGGGCACTCGGCGAAACCATCCGTATCGAAACGGTGCTGGCGGGAGGCTTGTGGAAAACCCATGCCGACCCGAGCCAGATCGAGAACGCCGTTCTCAACCTGGCCGTCAACGCCCGCGACGCCATGGGCGATGATGGCAAGCTGACCATCGAGACCGCCAACAGCCATCTCGACGACAGCTACGCCGCCGCCCATGCCGAAGTCGCGGCCGGCCAGTATGTGATGATCGCCGTCAGCGATACCGGTTCGGGCATGACCCCCGATGTCATCGCCAAGGCCTTCGAACCCTTCTTCACCACCAAGGCGGTCAACAAGGGCACCGGCCTAGGGTTGAGCCAGGTGTTCGGCTTCGTCAAGCAGTCGGGTGGCCATGTCAACATCTATTCCGAACCCGGCGAAGGCACGACGATCAAGATCTACTTGCCGCGGTATTTCGGCGCCGAAGAGCCGGCCGTGACCACGCGGCGAGGCGACAACACCGCCGCACCGGTCACCGAAACGATCCTTGTCGTCGAGGATGATGCCCGCGTGCGGGTCTCCACGACTGAGGCCATACGAGAACTCGGATACACCGTCATTCATGCAGCGAGCGGCGAGGAAGCGTTGCAGAAACTGGCGGAGAACCCGAACGTCGCCCTGCTGTTCACCGACATCGTCATGCCCGTCATGAACGGCCGCAAGCTGGCGGAAGAGGCCGTTGCCCGCATGCCGCTGCTGAAGGTGATCTTCACCACCGGCTTCACCAGGAACGCGGTGGTCCACAACGGCGTGCTCGACCACGACGTGCATTTCCTCGCCAAGCCCTTCACCATCGAGCAACTGGCGGCGAAACTGCGTGACGTGCTCGGCACGAAGTAGGTCGGCCACTCTGTCAGCCCCTTGGCAGCATCGAAAATTGTTGCCTTGACATTCGCGGCCTCACGCCCGACTTCCTAGCGCATGACCCCGAAATCGAAGTCGATTTCGGAAAGGATCATGCGCAGAATCTAAAGTGCTACAGCGTCCTTTGCGCGTCCAAGAGGACGCGCGGCGCTGTAGTGTCGAGGAGACCAACCCATGCCAGAGCCCCGACGATCGACGATCGATGCCGGAGAGGTGGAGCGCTTTTCCGCCCTTGCCGCCGAATGGTGGAACCCGAACGGCAAGTTCCGTCCCCTGCACAAATTCAATCCGGTCCGGCTGGCCTATATCCGCGACCAGATAGCAACGCGCTTCGGCCGTGACCCGCGCGCTGCAAGGCCTTTCGAGGGCCTGCGCATCCTCGACATCGGCTGCGGCGGCGGACTTCTGTGCGAGCCGATGGCGCGGCTTGGCGCCGAAGTCGTGGGTGCGGATGCCTCCGAAACCAATATCGAAGTGGCCAAGCTGCACGCCGCCGAGGGCAATGTCAGCATCGACTATCGCGCCACGACGGCTGAGGACCTTGCCGACGCCGGCGAAAAGTTCGACGTCATCCTCAACATGGAAGTGGTCGAGCATGTCGCCGACATCGACCTGTTCGTCGCCAAATGCGGCGAGATGGTGCGGCCCGGCGGCGTCATGTTCGTGGCCACTATCAACCGCACGCTGAAGGCGCTGGGCTTAGCCATCATCGGCGCCGAATATGTGCTGCGCTGGCTACCGCGCGGCACCCACCAGTTCGGCAAGCTGGTGCGCCCGGAAGAACTCGAAAAGGCGCTTGGCGGCGCCGGCCTGACCATCATCGACCGCACCGGCGTCACCTACAACCCGCTGGCCGACCGCTGGGCACGCTCGAAGGACATGGACGTCAACTACATGGTCCTGGCGGAAAAAGGCTCAGTCTGACCTTATTCTGAATTCTGGCCTTATTCAGAATTCAGCGGCCTGTAGCCGCCGCGCCAGTAGATCAGCGCCTGGCCGGCATCGTGGGTGCGCACGGCCTCGACCGAGCCGATGACGATGGAATGCGTGCCGCGATCGATCATCTCGTCGAGGCTGCAGTCGAAGGCGGCCACCGCGTCCGAAAGCAGTAAAGCTCCGGTCTTGAGCGTCGTCCATTCGGCGCCCTCATAGCGGTCCTTGCCCTTGATGCCGCCAAAGCCGGAGAACCGCTCGGCCACGCGCTGATGCTTGGGCCCAAGCGAATTGACGCCGAAATGCCGGTAGCGTTCGATCACCGGCCAGGTCGACGACGACCTGTTGACGCAGGCGATCACCTTGGGCGGCTCGGCCGACAGCGAGACGACCGAAATGACCACCAGGCCGGAGCGATCCTCGCCGGTGCCGGCGGTGATGACGCTGACATTGCCGACGATCAGCCGCATCGCGGCGCGAAAATCAGCTACATCGACAGCAGTCGCCTCTGATGTCTTCGGTTCGTTCATGGCTTGCTCCAGAGCACGATTCCAAAAAGGGAACGGTCCTCGGAAAAGATCACGCTCAAACAGGAAGATAAAGCAGATCTGGATACAAATTCAGGTGAAATCGGCTCCAGGCGCGAAGGTGATTCGGATCCCTTGCGACCGCTCACGCCTTCTGGCTTTGTGCCCTGGTGGTGATGAACACGCCGGCGGTGATGATGAGCGCGCCTGCCCAGGTCAGCAGCTGATAGTGCTCGCCGAGGAAGATGGTTCCGGCAAACAGGCCGACGGCCGCCGCGACATAACCGATCTGGCTGAGATAGACCGGGCCGCCAACCGCTTGCAGCCTGAAGAAGAAGGCGAACATAGCCGACGCCGACGCGACCTGCGCGATGACCACCAGCGGCACGCCGCCGAGTGGCGCGAAAGCCTCGCCGCCGAACAGGAGGAGAATGCCGGCAAGCAGCATCGCCGCCGACGCCAGATGGCTGCCGACGGCAAGCTCGATCGGGCCGGTGCCGTCCGGCCAGTCGACCGTACGATAGATGTTGCCGACGGCAAGGCTGACCGGGATGAGCAAACCCATCACTACCCAGAACAAATCGGCCGGCTGGCCGGCCTCGCCGCGCGTCACCGCGACCATGACGGCGCCGACGAAGCCGACGGCGATGCCGACAATGCCCAGCATGTTGGGGCGCCGGACACGCAACAGGATCGAGAACACCAGTGTGATGACAGGCGACAGGGTGAACATGATGCCGGTGTAGCCGGCGCCCAGATGCGGGATGGCCGAGAACATCAGGAGGTTGGGGACAGCATAGGACACCGCGGCAGTCACGAAGAAATAGCGCAATTTGTGCGCGGTGAGCCGGACCCGCTTGCCGCGAGCCAGGAGCACGCACAGCAAGACCCCGCCGGCGCCGAGCGAGATGACGAAGGCCCAGACCATGGCCGGCACGTCGGCAGCCGTGGCGAGCTTGCCGAACGGCAGCGTCAGGCCGAGCAGGCCGCCGGTGACGACCAGCAGGCCGAGCGCCGAATCCCAGAGAAGTTTCATTGACCGAATCCTGTAGCGCGGCCCTTGGCCGGCATTGCATGTTATGATAAGATAATGGAAAGATTCTTAACGTCAAGATATATGATGGTGAGACAATTGGACAGGGCAGCAAGAGCGATCGAGCAATGGAAGCGGGAGCGGCCCGATCTGGATGTCTCGCCAATGGGTGTGCTCGGGCGGCTGAACGAGGCCTCCTCGCTGATCGCCCGCGAGCGCCTGGCGCCGTTGTTTGCCCGTTATGGATTGCAGTCCGGGGAATTTGACGTGCTGGCAACGCTGCGCCGTTCAGGCTCTCCCTACGCGCTGACGCCGACCGCTCTCTACGAGGCGACGATGGTGACGTCCGGCGCCATGACCAACAGGCTAGACCGGCTCGAAACGTCCGGATTGATCCTGCGCGGGCCGCATCCCAACGATAGGCGCGGCATTGTCGTGCGGCTGACCGACAAGGGCCTGGCCTTGATCGATGAAGCCGTTACCGCCCACGTGGCCAACGAACACGAGGTTCTCTCGGGCTTGACGCCGGCGGAACAGGAGACGCTCTCTCGGCTGCTTGAGAAATTGATCGGGAGTATGGGCTAGAGCAATTCTAGGAAAAGTTTTCCGCCTAGAATTGCTTCAAAACAAATAGTTAGAGCAGCTCGCCGTTTCCGCGAAACGGTGAAATGCTCTAGCCGGTCAGTTCATAGGCTGCCGCGAGAACCGGCGCCGGTGTTTCCAGCGCTGGTATGATACGGTGAGGTGGACAAGCCGGGTCGGCATGTTGAGGTAGAGCAGAGCATCTCGCAAACCACTGAGATTTCGCTCACTCATCGCCTTGTCGGAAAAGTCCGGCATGGCCTCAAGTGTCGCTTCAGCTTGCTGGCCCCGGCCCTTTCCTGTCGGCAATCTGGCCGCAAAGGCTATTTCTCGACGCAGACAGACCTGCTCGACGCGATCCCGCAACGCCTCTTCGTAGCCGATACCGCATCGCATAAGCCGCGCGTGGGTGGCCTCATGGACGATAATCGAAGCGACCAATTCCGGCGTCGTCTCTTCGCTGATGATATGGCGCTCGTCCAATTCGCACGCCTTGGAGGAGTTCGCCCATTGCGCGACTGAAGCAGGAAGGGTTGTGACGAATACCTGTCTTACGTCACCAAGCAGCCGTCTGTAGCGCACTGGATCAAAATCACGAATAAGCTGAAGCGCCTCGACGATCTTGTCGGTGCCCTTGTCGCTGATGATGAGCAATCCGTCGACCGTTCGGGTACCGCTAAGCTTCACGGCGGCCCAGCGGGCCAACCGGCCAACGACGGCTCTTATGCTGCGTTCCGGCTCAATCGCTTCTGGGTCGCGCAAAGCTCCCTCGGAATTCAGTTGCGATCGTCCGGGAACACCGGGATGGGCATGAACTCGACGCCGTCCTCGGCCAGGCTCTTGGCTTCATCCAGCGTCGCCTCGCCATAGATGCCGCGCGGGTCGCTCTCGCCGAAATGGATCTTTCGCGCTTCCTCGGCGAACTTGTCGCCGACATAGTCGGCATTCTCGCGCACCTTCTCGGCCATCGCCTTGAGCTGTGCCAAAGCCTGCTTCTGCGCCTCGCCCATGGCGAGCGCTATGGTTTCCTGCTTGCGCGCCGTGGAGACAGCCGGCGCCATCAGCGCCTTCTGCACCTTGTGCGAGCCGCAGGTGGGGCAATCGACAAAGCCGCGCTTCTTCTGGGTGTCGAAATCGTCGTTGCTGCGGAACCAGCCTTCGAATTCGTGCTCGTGCTCGCAGATCAGGGCAAAGCGGATCAAGAGGCTGCACCCCTGAGCCGCGGCGCCTCGCCCAAGCCGGCATTGACGGCGAAATCCCGCGCATTCCTGAGATTGGGGATTTTCTTGCGCGCGGCAAGCGACTGCGCCGGGTCGATCTCGGCGACGATCACATCAGGCTCGTCATGCGCGGCTTCCGCGATGATACGGCCCCACGGATCGACGATCAGCGAATGACCGTAGGTCTCGCGGCCATCCTCATGCAGGCCGCCCTGCGCGGCGGCGATGACATAGGCGCCATTCTCGATGGCGCGGGCCCTGAGCAGCACGTGCCAGTGCGCCTCGCCGGTCTGACGGGTGAAGGCGGCAGGTACGGAAAGCAGATCGGCGCCGGCCAGTGCCTCGGCGCGGAACAATTGCGGAAAGCGCAAATCGTAGCAAACGGCAAAGCCGAGCTTTGCACCCTCGATCTCGGTGACGACGGCCTCGGTGCCCGGTTCGTAGGCAGCGGATTCACGCCAGCTCTCACCATTGTCGAGGTCGACATCGAACATGTGGATCTTGTCGTAGGTGGCGAGCGCAGCACCATCCGGGCCAAACAGCAGCGCCCGGTTGGCGAGCTTGCCGTCGGCCCGCAGGATGGCGGTCGAGCCGATATGCAGGAAGACGCCGAGTTCCTTGGCCAATCTGCGCGCGGTCGAAACGACGATGTCCTTGTCTTCGGACGTAAACGAGGCGGCGCGAGCTTCCTTGTCGCGGATCAGCGCACCGGTCATTTCCGGCGTCTGGATGTAGGTCGCGCCCTGGCTTGCCGCTTCACGCACCAGCCGTTCGAGATCGACCGCGTTGCGCTCGGGACTCTCGCCTGAACGCATCTGGATCGCAGCGGCTTTGAAAACACCCATCGTCATTCCCTTAATTCGTCGCGCCGTTGGCGAGCAGTTTGTCCAGCCGGCCTTCGGCCTCCAGCTCGTGGAGGTCGTCACAGCCGCCGATATGCGTATCGCCGATGAAAATCTGCGGAAAGGTCGTGCGGCCATGCGCCCGTGAGATCATCTCCTGGCGCAGTTCCGGCGAGAAGGAGGCATCGTGCTCGGTAAAGACGACGCCCTTGCGCTCGAGCAGCCGCTTGGCTGCCGTGCAATAGCCGCACATCATACGGGTGTAGATCGTGACATCGGCCATGACGAATTTCCGCTGTTCGTTGCCGACTTATATAGTCGCGGACTCGTCCGCCCGAAAGTCCCCCGGCAACACACGGGCAAAGGTCAGCACGTCGACGGCGGCCGCACCTCCCCTTTTCAGCGCCTTGGTGGCGGAACGCACCGTGGCGCCGGTGGTGTAGACATCGTCGATCAAAAGCACCCTGCGGCCGGCGATCTCGATTTCCGCCTCGGCGGGTACCCGAAAGGCCGCCCGCACATTCTCCTCGCGCTCGCTGCGCTCCAGCCCGACCTGCTGGCGGGTGAGTTTCACGCGCCGCACCGCCGAGGGGGCGAAGGGCAGTTCGCTGAGCACCGAGACCGCCCGCGCCAGTTCCGCCGATTGGTTGAAGCGCCGCCTGAAAAAGCGCCGCCAGTGCAGCGGCACCGGCACCACCACATCCGCCTCGGCGATGAGATCGGCACCCGCACGCACCATCCAGCGCGCCATCCATGGTGCCAGATCCGTGCGATCCTGGTATTTCAACCCTTGCACCATCTGGCGGGCAACGCCGGAATAGGCGACCGCCGCCCGCGCCCGCTCGAAAGGCGGCGGATCGGCAATCGCCTCGGCCGACAGAAAGCCTTCGCCCATATGATGGGTGAACGGCGTGCCCATGACCGGGCACCATGGCCGCTCCAGCAGCCTGAGCTTCGGCCAGCAGGCGCCGCACAGCACGCCTGGCTGCGAGACATGCCGGCGGCAACCGGCGCAGACCGGCGGAAACAGCATACGCGCCGGCCAGCCGACAACCGACCGCGCCAGGTTCGTGATCGCGATGGACTTGATCTTGGGCATCGGATCGGCCACGTGGTTGCTCCTGCGCGCCACTATATCAACGATCCCGGAGCGTGGACAAACAAAGGATCTGCCCGTTGCAGCCGATAATGGATACCTCTCTGTGGCTGGCGCACAAGCGGCGCGCCCTTGCTCATCCGGTCGACGGTGCGGACTTCCTCATGCGCCGCACGGCCGAGGACCTTGCCGACCGGCTGGGTGCCGTCGAGCGCAGGTTCGGCAAGGCGGCTGTGCTGTTTTGCCAGACGCCGGCAGCAGCCGAAACGCTCGCCGAAAGCGGCAAGGTCGCCGACATCGTCCGCGTCGAGGCGGACACGGCCTTCCTGAGCGGTGGCGGCGCCGGCTTGATCGCACCGCTCGAAACCGTGCCGTTCGAAGCGGAAAGCCTCGATCTGGCGGTGTCGCTTCTGTCGCTGCAGGCCATGAACGACATCCCCGGCATGCTGATCCAGATCCGCCGTGCGTTGCGGCCGGATGGGCTTTTCCTCGGCGCCTTTGCCGGCGCCGGTACGCTTTTCGAGTTGCGCGAAAGCCTGCTTTCGGCCGAGACCGAGCTTTACGGCGGCGCCAGTCCGCGTGTCGCCCCGTTTACCGACGTGCGCGATGCCGGTGCGCTGCTGCAGCGCGCCGGTCTCGCTCTGCCGGTCGCCGACGTAGAGACGGTGACGGTGCGCTATGCCAGCCTGTTCAACCTGATGGCGGATCTGCGGGCCATGGGCGAAACCTCTGCGCTCACCGATCGCAGCCGGCGGCCGGGCTCGCGCAAGCTGTTTGCCCGCGCGGCGGAAATCTACGCCGAGCGGTTTTCCGACCCCGACGGCCGCGTGAGGGCAAGTTTCTCGATTGTCTGGATGTCCGGCTGGGCGCCCGACGCATCGCAGCAAAAACCGCTTAAGCCAGGGTCGGCCAAGGTCTCGCTGAGAACAATCCTGGAGGCGCCCGGCGGGCAATGATCCTGCCCGCAGGCGCGGAAAGCCGGATCAGGGCGTGGGTGCGAAAGCGTTCGCAAGCTTGCTGTTGTTGTCGCTGAACAGCCAGATGATCCCGTCGCGGACCTCACCGATACCGCCGACGATGGCCAGCGACAGCACGGCGATGATGACGCCATATTCGACGGCCGTGGCGCCGGTCTCGTCGTTCAGAAAACCCAGCAGCACTGCTTTCATGGCCTCAACCCCTCTGTCCGGGACCTTACCGCCGACCTGTTAAGAAAGGTTAACGGCAAAGGCTTAACAGGCGATGAAACCGCCGCCTTTCCGAAATCTCTTAACCATGTCAGCAGTCGCCGCTGCTCCTGCCATTGGACCTGATGATGCAGACCGAGCTCGGTTGCGGCTGCAGCACGCTGCGGCGCAGCGTGTAGGTTTCGCGATGGCCGATCGAGCCTGTCGCCGCCATGTCAAGCCCGCCGAAACCATCACGGGCCGACAGCGAGCGTGTCTGGCTGTCGAGGAAAGGGGTTGCAATCAGCGCCAGCGCCACCGCGGCCGAACCGAACAGCAGCGTGATGCGCAATATGCCCATGCCCGCATCGGCGGCGCGAAAACCGCGCTCGGGCCGGATCGAGTCCCAATCCCTGTCTAGGCTCATGCTATCGCTCCCCGGCAAATCGACGGCTCGGCCGCGAACGGCCATGCTTCAATTTTTCACGACGAGATAAATCTTCCATTAACGCTGGCTGATACACGCCTCGGCAGGAAGCGACCGGACGCGAACCTCAGAGCAGATCGATGAGGAACGGGATCAGCGGCGCATCGGCCGGCGGCATCGGATAGTCGCGCATCTGCTTCGGCCGCACCCATTTCAGCGCCTGCCCTTCCTTGGGCTGGGCTATGCCGCGAAAGCGGCGGCAGATGAACAGCGGCATCAGCAGGTGGAAATCGTCGTAGGAATGACTGGCGAAAGTGAGCGGCGCCAGGCATGGAATGTCGGTTTCGATGCCGATTTCCTCATGCAGTTCGCGAATGATGCATTGTTCGGGCGTCTCGCCGGGCTCGACCTTGCCGCCGGGAAATTCCCACAACCCGGCAAGTTGCTTGCCCTGAGGCCGCTGCGCCAGAAGCACCCGGCCGTCGGCATCGACCAGCGCGCAGGCGGCGACCAGGAGCAGGCGCTTGCCGGCGGTCACGATATCATTCATGACCCGGCGGCCGGCGGTAGTGGTAGCGATAGACTTCCTCGAAGCCGAGCGAATGGTAGAGCGCCAGCGCCGGCACATTGTTGGCCTCGACCTGCAGCCAGGCTTCCCGCGCGCCCCGCAGCCGCGCCCATTTGAGCGCCGACAGGATCAGGTTGCGGCCATGGCCCCTGTTGCGCGCCGATCTGTCGGTAGCGATCTCGAACAGGCCGGCGAGATCGCCGTCATGGACGCAGATAAGCGTCGCCAGCGCCTCGGCTCCATCTTCGAGCGCGAACAGCCCGGCTTCGGGCTGGATGGCGCCGATGATCTCCGACAGGCCGGGCCGCAGTGAAACATCCGAACCGCTGACCTTGAGCAACGCGCCGATGAAGCGGCTGATGTCCTTGAGCGGAATCTGGTCCATGGCGGCGTCGAGCTGCGCGCCGGCCAGCGGCAGCCGCATGACCAGCGACTCGTCGAACCGGCTCCAGCCCTCGCGGTCGAGATGGCTGGCGAGATCGGGACCCGACAGCGGCGACATGCGGAACGTCAGCGGCCTTCCATAGGCATCGAAACGGCGGCTGGCCCGTCCGATACGGTCGGCCATGTGCATGATATCGCCGGGATCGAGCGGATTGACCGAGTTCAGCCGCTTGGCCGGATGGCCGGCGGTCAGCCGCACCACCCAGGTGCCGTCATAGTGGACGGCGGCTGCCGGCCAGGCGCGAAAGCCGGCCGCCTCGTAGCGGCGTACGATCGCGAGCATGCTTGCCGGATGCCTGGAGCTCAAAACCGTCAGCTCCGATAATCGCCATTGATGGCGACATATTCCTTGGTGAGATCGCAGGTCCACACCGTCGCCTTGCCGCGGCCGATGCCGATATCGGCACGGATGCGGATGTCGTCGCGCTTCATGTAGGCCGACGTCGCGGCCTCGGAGTAGCCGGGGTCGCGCTCGCCTTCATGCGCCAGCCTGTTGTCGCCGAACCAGATCGACAGCCGGTCGCGATCGGCGGGTTCGCCGGCCTTGCCGACGGCCATGACGACGCGGCCCCAATTGGCGTCCTCGCCGGCGACCGCCGTCTTGACCAGCGGCGAATTGGCGATGGACAGCGCGATGCGCTTGGCCGAGCGCGCCGATTTGGCGCCGGTGACGGTGACTTCGACCTGCTTGCGGGCGCCCTCGCCGTCGCGCACCACTTGCAGCGCCAGCGATTTCAGCACCTTGCCGAGCGCCCGGCGGAACGCGCCGAGACGGGCATCCTTGGGATCGGTTATGTCAGGCGCGCCGCGCTTGGCGGCCTTGCCGGTGGCGAAGATCAGCAGCGTGTCGCTGGTCGACGTGTCGCTGTCGACGGTGACCGCGTTGAAGGTCTTGGCCGTGCCGCGCGACAACAGATCCTGCAGGACGGGGGCGGCGATCGGCGCATCGGTGGCGATGAAGGAGAGCATCGTCGCCATGTCGGGCGCAATCATGCCGGCGCCCTTGGAAATGCCGTTGATGGTGACTTCGGTATCGCCGAGCTTGACGGTCGCAGTCGCCAGTTTCGGATAGGTATCCGTGGTCATGATCGCCTTTGCCGCCTCGGTCCACAGCCCGGGCTTGCCGTTGCTGACCAGCCCGGCCAGCAGGTGGCTGAATTTGCTGGTGTCGAGCGGCTCGCCGATGACGCCCGTCGAGGCCAGGAAAACCTCCGCTGCCGTGCAGCCGGCCGCCTTCGCCGCCGCCGCGCCGGTCAGCGCGGTCGACTCGCGGCCTTTCTTGCCGGTGAAGGCGTTGGCGTTGCCGGAATTGACGACCAGCACCCGGGCCTTGCCTGCGCCGAGATTCTGCCGGCAGAAATCGACCGGCGCCGAAGGGCATTTCGATTTCGTGAACACGCCGGCGACCGCGGTGCCTTCATCGAAGACCATGGTCAAAAGATCGGTGCGGCTCTTGTACTTTATCCCTGCCTCGGCGGTGGCGATGCGCACCCCATCGATTTCCGGCATTTTCGGGTATTTCTTCGGCGCGAGCGGCGAAATCGTCGTGGACATGGAGGCCTCGGGCGGGAAAAATCGCAGGGGAAGGCCGGTTTGCCCGATAGACCGCGCGGGCGCAAGGGCGTTTTCGTCGCTCTTGCCCGGGAGCTCGAACCCGCTCGTGGTTAGGCCTGCATTTCAAATCCGGTGGCGTCACCGGGGCCGATGGCGTTATGATCTGCCCCATGGGCAGGCTTGCGATCCTTGCATGGGCATTTCTGGGACTTTTGCTGCTGAGCGCGGATGCGCAGCCGCAACGGCGCGTGGCGCTTGTCATCGGCAACGGCACTTACGCCGAAGCCGGCACGCTGGCCAACCCGGTCAACGACGCCCTCGACATCGCCGACAAGCTGCGCTCGATCGGCTTCGAGGTCATCGAGGGCAATGATCTCGGCAAGCGTGAACTCGAACGCAGCATCGGCGCGTTTTCCGATGCGCTCCAGGGCGCCGGCGTCGGGCTTTTCTACTATGCCGGCCACGGCCTGCAGGTCGACGGGCGCAACTACATCGTGCCGGTCGACGCCAGGCTGGACGTGCCCGTCAAGTTGCAGCTCGAAGCAGTGCCGATCGACGAAGTCCTCGACATCATGGAACAGCAGACCAAGGTCAGCCTGGTGTTTCTCGATGCCTGCCGCAACAATCCGTTCGCCCGCAGTCTCAGCCGCACCGCCACCACGCGCTCGGCGAAGGCGCTGGCCGGGCTGGCGCAATTCGATTCGACGCGCGGCTCGTTCATCGCCTTCTCGACGGCACCTGGCGCTGTCGCCATGGACGGCAGCGGACGCAACTCGCCCTTCGCCGCCGCCCTGCTGCGCCACATCGCCGAGCCCGGCCAGAGCATCAACGACATGATGATCGCGGTGCGCCGCGACGTGGTTTCGCAAACCCGCGAAACCCAGCGCCCCTGGGAGCAGGGATCGCTGCTCGAACGCTTCGAATTCGTCTCGGACGGACAACCCGCAGAGCCACAAAGGCCGCCCGCGGCGCCGGCGCCTTCAACGGAAGTGGCCGCACTTGAACGCTCTGTCGGCGACGACAAGGGATCGATCGAGAAATTCCTGCGCCAGGACTATCTGACGCCGGACACCGGGGCGATGAGCGAGACCGTCAAGCGGCTCTACGGCCCATCCGCCTTCATCTTCGGAACCCGCTACGACGCCGACGCCATCGTCAAGATCAAGGCCGACTGGTTTGCGCAGTGGACCTCTTGGTCGCTAAGCATGGAGGCCGGCAGCCTGGAGGTCACTCCACAGGGCGAAGATCGCGCCGAGGCAGTCTTTGCGATGCGCTACGACTATCTTCCAAAGGACAGGTCGGCGGCACGCCTGACCGGCAAGGCGCGCGTTACGCTTGGGCTGGTCAAGGCCGGCGGCGGCTGGCGTATCGAATCCGAGACATCGCAGGCGATGCAGTAGGCGTGATCCCACGGCCAGCCGGGCAATTCAAGCTGGCGGCGCCTCATGGCGATAGGAATTTTTTTCTTGACTCGGTGAGGGCAGCTATGCTACATTTTTGCCCATGGTGCTGATTTGCGCCAGTGACCCGCCGCCCGGCGGGTTTTTGCGTTTGGAGCTTCGCCAACCGACACGCAGGTAGACTTTCAGAGAATGAACTTAACCCCGCCGCTACCATCCGTTCCTGAAGCTTGAAAACGCGCCGTTTCGTTTGAGCGTCGGGTCGCCTATATTGCCGGCGAAGTGTTGGCGAGGACGACAGAGATGGCCGAGGACGCCGATGCGGCGCGCAGATCGATCGGTGCGCGGCGCAACCCCGACAGCGCCGAGGCCATTCTCCAAGCCGCCGAGGCCGTGCTGGTCGAAGCCGGTTATGCCGGTTTCTCGATCGAGGCGGTGGCGCGGCGGGCCCGCGCCGGCAAACCCACCATCTATCGCTGGTGGCCGAGCAAGGCGGCATTGCTGCTTGAGGTCTATCAGCGCCAGAAGCGCGTCGATGTTCCCGATACCGGGCGGCTGGAGGAGGATCTCGTCGGCTTCCTGAAAAACCTGTTCACCCACTGGCGCGAGACATCGTCGGGAAGCGTGTTCCGGTCGCTGATCGCCGAGGCGCAGTCGGACGAGACCGCTGCCGCGGCCCTTGCCGACTACTCGCTGGGCCGACGCTCCCATACCGGCCAGATCATCGAACGCGCCAAGGCAAGGGGCGAAATCCCGGCCGAAATCGATTCAGCCGTTGTCGCAGACCTGATCGCCTCCTTCGCCTGGAGACATCTGTTGACCAACCGGCTCGACGAGAACGAAGCCACCATCGGCAAGGCGGTCAACTACGTGATGCGAGGCATAGCGGCGCCCGCCCCCTAAAAATACGGCAATGAAAAAGGGCGCGGCAACCCCTGGCTGCCGCGCCCTTTTCGAAGACCTATCGGTCTTACTTGGCGCTTTCCAGCGTATCGACCGTCTTCTTCAGGTTCGCGTCGGGGATCTCGATCTTGGCGCCGGCGCGCAGCGACTTGACCAGCGCGAAATATTTGTCGCGGATGACCGCCTGCTTGGCCTGGTCCTTGACGTCGTCGAAGGCCGGCGGCTGCTTGGTGCGCTTGTCCTCGAGCTTGATGACATGCCAGCCGAACTGCGTTTGCACCGGCTGCTCGGTGTACTTGCCGACCTCGAGCGCGGAGGCCGCCTTGTCGAACTCCGGCACCATCTGGCCAGGTCCGAACCAGCCGAGATCGCCGCCGCTGGTCTTGCCCGAGGGATCGCTGGTGTGCTCGGTGGCGAGCTTCTGGAAGTCGGCGCCGCCGTCGAGCTGCTTGATGATGGCCTCGGCCTCTTCCTTGGTCTTCACGAGGATGTGACGGGCATGCAACTCGTTGGTGGGCGGCGTGTTGGCGATTTCCTGGTCGTAGCGGGCGCGGACCTCGGCGTCGGTGACCTTGTCGACGACGCCCTTCTCGACCATCTCGCCATGCAGCGCGCGCTGCTGCAGGAAAGCCATGCGGCGCTGGAAGTCGGGATCCTTGTCGAGCCCTGACGTGACCGCCTGGGCGGCCATGACACGGATCTCGATGGCAGCCGAGAGCGCTGCGGCACGGCGCTGCTCGGGCGGCAATTGCGCGAACTGCTGCGACAATTCCCCTTCGGCAAGCACCAGATCGGCTTCGGTCAGGGGCTGGCCGTTGACCGTGGCGATAACCTTATTCGGATCGACCGGTGCCGCGGCTGGCGCTGCTGCATCCGCCGGGGCGGGAGCGGTTTGCTGCGCCATCAGCGGCGAGAGCGAAAGGGCCGACAGGCCGACGGCCAAGCCAAGGCTGGCGAGCGACGCGCGGCAGAACAACAGGGACATAGGGTGGACTCCGGTGGGGATTGTTAAGAGGGGTGCTTCCAGATCGGCCAGATTGTGGCGGAATTTGGCGCAGCCAGCAGGGCCAGCGCGGCGTTGACATCAGTTGAGCCCCCTCTTATCTGTCCAACGACTTTGCGTCCAGAACCGTTTTCCGGGCGCTTTTTGTGTTTGCCAGTGTTCACTAATGTGTTTGCCAGTGTTCACGTGGAATTGATGGGGCCGGCCGGCGCTCATCTCAAGATTGAGAATTCTATCGAAAGGACCATTGGATGGTCAGTCTCGGCGGTCTCGCCCGTAAGGTTTTCGGTTCCTCCAACGACCGTCGGGTCAAATCGACCCGGCCCCGTGTCGAGGCGATCAACGCCATGGAAAACGAGATGCGGGCGCTCTCCGACGAGGAGTTGGTCGGCCGCACCGCGAAATTCCGCCAGGACATCGCCAATGGCGCCACGCTCGACGACCTGTTGATCCCGGCCTTCGCTACCGCCCGCGAGGCAGCGCGCCGCGTGCTCGGCATGCGCCCCTTCGATGTCCAGCTGATCGGCGGCATGGTGCTGCACAATGGCGGTATTGCCGAGATGCGCACCGGCGAGGGCAAGACCCTGGTCGCGACGCTGCCGGTCTACCTCAATGCGCTCGCCGGCAAGGGCGTCCACGTCGTCACCGTCAACGATTACCTGGCCACCCGCGACTCCGAATGGATGGGCCGCGTCTACAAGTTCCTCGGCCTCTCGGTCGGCGTCATCGTCCATGGCCTGTCTGACGAGGAGCGCAGCGCCGCCTACGCCGCCGATGTCACCTACGCCACCAACAACGAGCTCGGCTTCGACTATCTGCGCGACAACATGAAATACGAGCGCGCCCAGATGGTGCAGCGCGGTCACAATTACGCGATCGTCGACGAAGTCGATTCCATCCTGGTCGACGAGGCGCGCACGCCGCTGATCATTTCCGGTCCGCTCGAGGACCGTTCGGAAATGTACAACACCATCGACACCTTCATCATCCAGCTGCAGCCGCAGGATTATGAGATCGACGAGAAGCAGAAGACCTCGATCTTCACCGAGGAAGGCACCGAGAAGCTCGAGAACCTTTTGCGCGACGCCGGCCTGCTCAAGGGCGAGTCGCTCTACGACGTCGAGAACGTCGCCATCGTCCACCACGTCAACAACGCGCTGAAGGCGCACCGGCTGTTCCAGAAGGACAAGGACTACATCGTCCGCAACGGCGAGATCGTCATCATCGACGAGTTCACCGGCCGCATGATGCCGGGCCGCCGCTATTCGGAAGGCCTGCACCAGGCGCTCGAAGCCAAGGAGCATGTGGCGATCCAGCCGGAGAACCAGACGCTGGCCTCCGTCACCTTCCAGAATTATTTCCGCCTCTACAAGAAGCTCTCCGGCATGACCGGCACGGCGCTGACCGAGGCCGAGGAATTCGGCAACATCTACGGTCTCGAAGTCACCGAGATCCCGACCAATCTGCCGGTCGTGCGCATCGACGAGGACGACGAGGTCTACCGGACGGTCGAGGAGAAATACAAGGCGATCGTCAGGGAGATCCGCGAAGCCAGCGCCAAGGGCCAGCCGACGCTGGTCGGCACCACTTCCATCGAAAAGTCCGAGCAGCTGGCCGAGCGCCTGCGCAAGGAAGGTTTTACCGATTTCGAAGTGCTGAACGCCCGCCATCACGAGCGCGAGGCGGCGATCGTCGCCCAGGCCGGCAAGCCAGGCGCTATCACCATCGCCACCAACATGGCCGGCCGCGGCACCGACATCAAGCTCGGCGGCAATGCCGAGATGCGCATCGAGGATGAGCTCGGCGACATGCCGGTCGGACCCGAGCGCGAGGCGCGGGAAAAGGAAATCATTGCCGATATCGAGCGGCTGAAGGAAAAGGCGCTGGCCGCCGGCGGCCTCTATGTGCTGGCCACCGAGCGCCACGAATCGCGCCGCATCGACAACCAGTTGCGCGGCCGTTCCGGCCGTCAGGGCGACCCCGGCCGCTCGAAATTCTTCCTGTCGCTGCAGGACGATCTGATGCGCATCTTCGGCTCCGAGCGCATGGACGGCATGCTGCAGAAGCTCGGCCTCAAGGAAGACGAGGCGATCATCCATCCGTGGATCAACAAGGCGCTGGAAAAGGCGCAGAAGAAGGTCGAGGCGCGCAACTTCGACATCCGCAAGAACCTTTTGAAATATGACGACGTCTCCAACGACCAGCGCAAGGTGGTGTTCGAGCAGCGCATCGAACTGATGGACGGCGAAGGCCTTTCCGAAACGATCGCCGAGATGCGCGAAGGCGTCATCGACGAAATCGTCGCCAAGGCCATTCCCGAAAACGCCTATGCCGAGCAGTGGAACGTTGCCGGGCTGAAGGCCGAGATCGCCGAGTTCCTGAACCTCGACCTGCCGGTCGATGACTGGGCCAAGGAAGAGGGCATCGCCGAGGACGACATCCGCGAGCGCATCGCGCAGGCCGCCGAAGCCGCCGCCAAGGAGCGCGCCGAGCGTTTTGGCCCCGAGGTGATGAACTATGTCGAGCGCTCTGTTGTGCTGCAGACGCTCGACCATCTGTGGCGCGAACACATCGTCAATCTCGACCATCTGCGTTCGGTCGTCGGCTTCCGCGGCTACGCCCAGCGCGATCCGCTGCAGGAGTACAAGGGCGAGGCGTTCGAGCTGTTCCAGGCGATGCTCGGCAATCTGCGCCAGGCCGTCACCGCGCAGCTGATGCGCGTCGAGCTGGTCCGCCAGGCCGCCGAAGCGCCGCCTCCGGAAGCCCCCGACATGTTCGGCACCCATATCGACGGCACCACCGGCGAGAACGATTTCGAAGGCGGCGAGACCGCCCTCCTGGTCCGCCCGGAGACGACCGCCATCGTCGCCCCCGAAGACCGCGACCCCAACAACCAGGCCACCTGGGGCAAAGTCGGCCGCAACGAAGCCTGCCCCTGCGGCTCGGGGAAGAAGTACAAGCACTGCCACGGGGCGTTCGCGTAAGGGCGCTTCTTCCTTCCCTTCTCCCCGTTCACGGGGAGAAGGTGGCCCGCAGGGCCGGATGAGGGGCGGCGCCGGCGTTTGCGGGCCGCTAAAATCCGGCGAAGGCCGCTTCGCCGGCGACCGCAAACACGCCTTGTCGGCTCGACCCACCATTTGCCCGCGCGAAGTCGCGCATAGCGCGTCTTGTCGCGCACAGCCCGATCTCCCACCGCCTGCGCCGCCCCTCATCCGCCTGCCGGCACCTTCTCCCCGTATAGGGACGGGCGAAGGGGGCTTCCTACCCACGTTTTCTTAATGTGTCTCCGCTACACAGAACCCTGAAAAGAAGCGGGAAACGGAGAGAAATCGGGGTGCGCTTTTCCGCGGCCACGACTGCCGGGCGGTTCTTGCCGCAGCGTTGGGCGCTGCGCATGGGGCCGTTGCTTGGCCGCATCGATGCCGTGCTGTTCACCGCCGACGAGCGCGGCGAGGCGAGCCGCATGTCGGTCATCGCCTTCTCCATCCGCATCGTCAGCGCCGTCATCGCCTTCGTCAGCCAGGTGCTGATGGCACGCTGGATGGGCTCGTTCGAATATGGCATGTTCGTCCTCGTCTGGGTGACGATGGTCATCGTCGGCAACCTCGCCTGCCTGGGCTTCCACACCTCCGTCATCCGCTACATTCCCGAATACCGCGAGCGCGGCTTGATGGATGAGCTGCGCGGCATCGTGCTGGCCAGCCGTCTGTTCGTGCTGATCGCCTCGACGCTGATTGCCGGACTCGGCGCGCTCGGCGTCTGGCTGGCGGCACCCTGGATCGAAAGCTACTATGTGATCCCGTTCATCCTCGGCGTCATCTGCCTGCCGATGATCGCCATGTCCGACCTTTTGTCGGGCCTGGCACGCGCCAACAGCTGGGCGCTGTTTGCCCTGTCGCCGACCTATCTGGTGCGGCCCGTGCTGATCCTGCTGTTCATGGCGCTGATGCTGTTTGCGGGCTACGCACCCGATGCCAGGACCGCCATCTTCGCCTCGATCGCCGCCACCTACGTCACCACGCTGGGACAACTCGTCGGCGTCACCCAGCGCATGGAACGGCAGATCCCGGCAGGGCCGATGAAGGTGCATTTCGCGCAATGGTTCATCGTCTCGCTGCCGATCTTCCTGGTCGAGAGCTTCTTCTTCCTGCTCACCAATGCCGATGTGCTGATGGTCGGCGCCTATATGGATCCCAACGACGTCGCCGTTTATTTCGCCACCGTGAAGACGCTGGCGCTGGTGCATTTCGTCTACTTCGCCGTCAAGGCCGGCGTTGCCCAGCGCTATGCGCAGTTCACCCATGGCGACCCGCAAAGGCTTGCCGCCTTCGCCCGCGAGACGGTGTCGTGGACGTTCTGGCCATCGCTCTTGATGGCACTGCTGGTGCTGGCGCTCGGCGAGCCGATGCTGGTGCTGTTCGGCCCTGAATTCACATCAGGCTATCCGTTGCTGTTCCTGCTTGTCTTCGGCGTCGTGGCGCGGGCCGCCGTCGGCCCCTGCGAAAGCCTGCTGACGATGAGCGGCAACCAGAACATCTGTGCTGCCGTCTATGCCATGACGCTGGCCTTCAACATCGCCCTCAACGTGGTGCTGATCCCGATGTTCGGCCTGTGGGGCGCGGCAATGGCCACCGCCTTTGCCATGATCTTCGAAGCCGGCGCGCTCTCCTTCACGGTGTGGCGCAAGCTCGGCATCGCCATGCTCATCTTCTTAGCCCCGAAAGGAGCCGCGTGATGGCTGCCATCCCGTTGCTTGAGGAAACCAGCGGCGGCACTGCCGGCGCGATGGTGTCTGGCCTTGCCGGACTGACCCGCGACGCCGACCCCGCTCACATTGAAATCCTCGCCAACAACCGGCCCGAGCGCAAGCTCGCCATCTATCCGCCATCGGCAGGCTTCGACCTGGTCGAGGAGCTGGATTATCTCTGCGCCCGCACGGTCGAGCCCAACGTGTTCTTCAACCCGCGTTTCCTGGCGCCCGCCATGCCGCGGCTGGAGGACCGCGAGGTGCGGCTGGCGGTCATCCGCGACGGCGACGAATACCGCAACCGGCTGCGCCTTCTGGTGCCGTTCTCGGTGGAACGGCCGGTGGTGCCGCTCGGCGTGCCGGTCATGCGTACATGGTCGAGCCCGTTCGGTCCGCTCGGCACGCCGCTGGTCGACCGCGACGATCCTGTCGGCGTCGTCGAAGACTTCTTCTCAATGCTGTCGCGCCCGCACTTCAAGCTGCCGAAAGTCTTCGTCCTGGCCGATGTCCGGCTCGATGGCCCGGTGGCGAGCCTGCTTGCCACCGTGGCCGAGGCGCGCGGCCTGACGCTGGTCACCACCGGCCAGATCCAGCGCCCGGCGCTGGAGAGCGAGCTCGATGGAGACGATTATCTGAAGGCCTCGCTGCGCGCGCACCATTATCGCGAGTTCCGCCGCCTGAAGCGGCGCCTTGGCGACCTTGGCAAGCTTGAGCATGTCGTGGCGCGCGGCCCTGAAGACATCCGCCATGCCATCGAAGGCTTCCTGTCGCTGGAAGCCGCCGGCTGGAAAGGCCGCGAACGCACCGCCATGGCGATCGACCGCTTCCGCGCCGCCTTCGCCCGCGAAGCCGTGCACCGGCTGGCCGAACAGGACATGTGCCGCATCCATTCGCTGACGCTCGACGGCCGCACCATCGCCTGCCTGATCGTCTTCGTCGAAGCCGGCATCGCCTATACCTGGAAGACGGCCTATGACGAGACGCTGGCCAGCTATTCGCCCGGCACGCTGCTGATGATCGAGGTGACCAGGCAGCATCTCGACGATCCCAACATCATGATGACCGATTCCTGCGCGGTGCCCGACCATCCGGTGATGAGCCGGCTATGGGCGGAGCGCAAGCCGATGGGCACGCTGGTGATCGGCCTGGCGCCGGATGCCGACCGCCTCACCCGCCAGGCCGCCTCGCAACTGCACCTCTACCGCGAGACCCGCAACATGGCCCGCCTGCTGCGCAACCGCATGAAGAGCCTGTTGGGGCGGCGCTGAGAAAAGGCAGGGTGCGGTTCTGGAGAATGGCACATCTTCGCTGCAATATTTGATGGGTGGGTGACCGGGAGTTTACTTCGGTTGCCAGCAGGCAAACGCGAATATTGATCTCTGCTTGTAAAAAAGCGAGATTTCTCGCAGAAATTTCCAGTGAAAGCCGATAAAACCTACTCGCATTCTTGTTCTTAATTCACGATAATCTAGTGATTCGGTAGCGATGAGAGAGAAATGTCGCTGAATCATGAGGCCAACGGCGCCCGGCACATCAGTGCGGAGGATAGCGCCGTTGTCCGAAGGGCCGACGAAGACTTCGACGAACTGATTCGAAGCATTCGAGCCGCAACGTATCAAGCTTTGCCTCTCTTCGAAGAGGAGCCCGTGACCGGATTGGCCCAGTCAGACACGCTGGCCGCCTCCCTCGGCTCGACTTCGGCCCGGACGGGCTCGAGCCAGGCCCGCGCCATGCGCGGCTCCTCGTCCTTGTCCAACGACAGGCTGGATCCACGTGCCGTTGACGACTTGGCGTGGTCGTTGGTTGACCACGATGTGGGCAGGCTTGATGCGCAAACGCACGATGCCGACGCTCCCGATACCGACAAATGGGAATTGCAGGAAGAGGTGGCGAAGCTGCAGCGCTTGCAGGATCGCACCTCGAAAGAGCTTGGGCGAAAATCGCGCGAGCTATCGATCGCGAGCAAGACCATCGCCGACCTGGAGGTCCAACTCGACAGGGCACGGCAGACCATTGCGCAAGCGGACAGGCATGCCGGCCAGCGCGCAACGCGGTTCCTCGAAGCGAATGTAGAGGTCGAGCGTCTGGGCCGTAACCTGGCGCGCGTGTCGGGGCAACTTCGCGACGAGATCATCGCCAGGCAAGCCGCCGAGCAGGCGCGTGAGGACGTTGCATGGCGGCTCGCAAGCTTGCAACAGGCCACCATGCTGCTTCGTTCCAAGGTCGCGGATGACCAGATCCACAACGAAAGACTGACCGGCAAACTT
Organism: Mesorhizobium sp. WSM4809; assembly: GCF_055811655.1. Lineage (NCBI taxonomy): Bacteria > Pseudomonadati > Pseudomonadota > Alphaproteobacteria > Hyphomicrobiales > Phyllobacteriaceae > Mesorhizobium > Mesorhizobium sp. WSM4809. The sequence continues at coordinate 141,031 of NZ_JBVVQW010000009.1, read as the reverse complement.
TCGGCGCAGATGCTGGTGCAGCAGGACCTGCAGGTGCGGCTGTCCACGCTCGAGCATCAGCGCGGCGTTCTCGGTGATTGCGCCGCCGCCGCGCAGGAGCGGGCCGTCGAACTTGAAAAGAGGTTGCGCTCGCTCCAGCGCAGCGCCGCCGATCAAAGCGTGGTCCGCGCAACGCCGGGCGTCGGGCAGCGCGCCGAGGACGTGGCCGAGCATCGGCGCCAAACCTCGGAAACCGAGATTGCGACGTTGCGCCAGGAGCGCGACGCGGCGCGCCGAGACTATGGCGCGGTGAAGGTTCAACTCGCCGATCTCCGCTTGCGCGGCAAGACCGACGAACTCGCGCATGCCCGTTGCCGCGATGAGAACCGCCAGCTTCACCAAAGGCTGGAAACGCTGACACGCCAGGATCCCCCCAGCGGACCGGCAGCCGATGACAATGCCGATCTCGAACGGACGTTCGACGAATTGCTGGCGGCTGGCGAGATCGGCGCGGCCAATGACGGCGGCCCCACCGGCGGGACGCGCAAAGCGTCTTGACCGCCTGCTGAGGCATATCGGTACGCAGGTGGCCACGTCGAGCCGACGGACGTGTTGGTGATCGGCATGACGTCGCCGCCCTTCTGGCACACCGAACTCGAGGCCGTCGAAACGTCGAGTGCATTCCAACGGTTTCCGTGTCTGTGGATGCCCTCAGCAAGCGTCTTGATCCCTGCCAGAGCGAGGATTCCGAGCCATGAAAAATGAAATGGCTGCCGCAGGTCTCCTCGCCATCAGTCCCGGCTCGATCATTGCATCGCCGAGCGCTCCATGCCCTTGGATAGCATCTGGAGCGGCGGCGGCGTAGATACCGTTTGGAAGAATGTTCAACGTCAAAGCTTAGGAATCGCCATGAGCAGGCAAGATCGAGGCCTTACGCGCTTCTCACGCAGGACGCGCAACGGCTTCAAGAATGCGGCGTTAGCACTTCATCTAGCGATCAACGTAGAACGACGAGACAGCATTGCCATTCGTGTAACAGGCGGCATGGGCGACCATATCGTGGCCGTCCGGTTTATTCGCGATCTGCTGAGCCACTTTGGCCGCGCAAAGATCGACGTCTATTCCGTAACGGGCGGAATGGGCTGGCTCTACGAGCCTCTCCCGGATGTAACTTTCATTGAAGCTCAGAAACGCGTATTTACGTGGGTCACGCATCGATATCTTCTTGTCCTGCAGCTCACACACACCGTAGATCTTGTGCACATGAGTTCTGCCGCTGCCGAACGGTGGCCGGCGCTTTCGGCAATGCTGCAAAGCATCGCACCGTATCGGAAGATGTTTTCGCATGCGATCGATGCGCATCCTCATTTGGACTTCCATCCAGCACTTGTAGCCCAATTTCAGAACGTGAGGCGAGACACCTTTCTGAACCATGTCAGCGGTGTGCCCTTTGGCGGCCATCAATATCCGTTACCTGAGGATGCGTCCTTGGTTCAAAGCTTGGGACTGGACCATAAACCCTACATTACTGTCCATAATTCCTTCAGCGAGGAGTCGGGTCGCCCTCGAGCTACGCGAGATTATCCGTTCTTGGATGATGTCGTGAAAGAGGTGAAGGCGCAGTTGCCGGATCTTCCTGTTGTCCAAGTCGGCGTGGTAGGAGGCACCCTCAGTTCGGCCGACTACAACCTTTCTTCCAAGACAACACAGCCGCAAATCACCTCCGTTCTTGCGAACTCGTCCATGCATTTCGACATGGAGGGAGGGCTTGTTCATATCGCAAGCTGTGTAGGGACGCCGTGTTGTGTCGTTTTCGGTCCAACGCCGATCGGCTATTACGCCTACCCGAACAATATCAATATTGCCCCGCGTGTCTGCGGCGGTTGTTGGTCCCTTACATTGGATTGGCAAAAGACCTGCCTTCTAGGCGCTGCGGAACCGCCTTGCATGTTCACGCAACCACCCAAGGCGGTGGCGCATGCGGCGTTACCGCATCTGCGAGTTTTGTTGAGCGAAAAGCGCCGATCAGCCTGAAGGGGCACTTGCAGGCGAACAAGGGCCGGCAAGCGTTAGCATGGGAAACAGCAGACCACGATACACCAAAAGGCCAACCGGGAACGCAACGCCGGCGCTGCCGCGCACAAGCGGATCCCAAAACAAACACAGGCTAAATTGTCCCACCCGAAGCTCGAAGAGTGTAGGATGGTGCCCCTAGCCGGAATCGAACCAGCACTCCTTGCGGAACTCGATTTTGAGTCGAGCGCGTCTACCAATTCCGCCATAGGGGCTCAGGCCGGGCGGCCTGGATGGCGCGGGACTATACGGTTGGAGGGCTGTTCGTCAACTGGCCAATTCTCCGGCGCCCTCAAGATGCGACCAAACTGCGCCTTTCGATTTCGTGAGGGGGCTGCCATTGTGCAGCGCGGAAAATCTTTCTAGACAGGCGGCGCATCAAAGCGCGGCACGTCTGCGGGGACGGATGGCGTGCTCTGGGTCTTTGTTCTGTGCATGCCGTTAACCCCAACCTGCCTGCGCAATGGAACGACACGCATTAGGAGTGCCGATGCTTCGCGGACTTTACGACTGGACCTTGTCGCTGGCGGCCCGCAAATCCGCCGAATGGTGGCTGGCCTTCATCGCCTTCGTCGAAAGCTCGGTGTTCCTGGTGCCGGCCGACGTGCTCTATCTGCCGATGGCGCTGTCGCGGCCGGATCGCGCCTACCGCTATGCGCTGATCGCCACCGTCGCCTCTGTGCTGGGCGGCATCGCCGGCTGGTTCATCGGCCACTACGCCTATGACGCGGTGGCGAGGCCGATCCTCGAATTCTACGGCAAGTACGACGAGTTCGAAGCGCTGCGCGCAGGGGCAGGCGTCGGCTTCATCGTCCTGATGCTGATCACGTCGGGCGCTGCCCACCTGCCGCCGATCAAGGTGGTGACGATCCTGTCCGGCGTCATCGGCGTCAATTTGCTGTTGTTCGTGGTGCTGGCGATCGTGGCCCGCGGTGGCCGTTTCCTGCTGCTCGCCTGGCTGCTGCGCCATTATGGCGAACCGATCCGCGAATTCATCGAAAAGCGCCTCGGCCTCATCGCCGGCGCCGGCGCGGCTGCCCTGATTTTGCTCTATATCCTGGTCAAATACGCGTTCTGAACAGAACCATTGCGAGCCGGACGGACCGATTGAAATGACAGCGACCATGAATGCCGACACCGGACGCCAGCGCACGCTGACCGCCTTGTTCCTCGCCGTCGCCATGGCCGCCACCGTTGGCTCGGCGCTCGGCTTCCAGTATCTCGGCGGCTATATCCCCTGCCACCTCTGCCTCGAACAGCGCACGCCCTACTATATCGGCGTGCCGCTGATGGTGCTGGCGGTGATTGCGTCGATGCTGCACGCACCCAGCTGGCTAACGCGCGGCCTGCTGGCCGTCGGCGGCATCCTGATGCTCTACGGCCTCTATCTCGGCGTCTACCACTCCGGCGTCGAATGGCAGTGGTGGGCCGGCCCGACCGATTGTACCGCAGGCGCCGGGCCGGTCGACACCGGCGGCAAGGGCGTGCTCGACGCGCTCGACAAATTCGTGCCGCCGTCCTGCGACAAAGCCGCCTTGCGCATCCTTGGCCTGTCGCTGGCCGGCTGGAACGCCATCGCCAGCCTGATCCTCGCCGCCGTCGCCTTCCGCGGCGCCCTCACCCGCGACTGATTGAGCAGCGCGACGCAGAGTTCGAGCAAAAATTCGCCGGGCTGAGTCGGATGGCGCGGCTTTCGACGTCCGAGCCAGGTCGACCCCCACTCCGTCTCGGCTTCGCCGAGCCACCTCTCCCCCGATCGACGGGGTAGAGGAAGGGCGCGAGCCTGTTGTAGCCAGCGCTCCTCCGAGAGAGGCTCCCTTCCTCTCCCTCCGGAGGGGGGGAGAGGTGGCGCTGCGAAGCAGCGACGGAGTGGGGGAAGCCGGTCCTTACGCGAAGCCGCTGATAAGTGAGCACGACCGAACTGGTCCGATACCGGGGAGTGTCGGATATCATGGTCTGGTAGGCGGAAGCGCAGACAATCGCTCCAGACGGCCAGCCTCCCGAATTCTCGAACGATCTCAGGGTTCGAGTTCGACATCCCAATACAGATAATCCATCCAGCTCTCATGCAGATGGTTGGGCGGGAACAGGCGACCATTGTTGTGCAGATCGTGCACCGTCGGCTGGAAAGGCTTCTGCAGCGGCCACATCTTGGCATGCGCCGGCATCATGCCGCCCTTCCTCAGATTGCAGGGCGAGCAGGCGGCAACGACATTCTCCCATGTCGTCGCGCCGCCGCGATGGCGGGGGATGACGTGATCGAAGGTCAGATCCTCCGGCGTGCCGCAATACTGGCACTGGAAGCGATCGCGCAGGAAGACATTGAAGCGGGTGAAGGCCGGGTGCCTGGACGGCTTCACATAGGCCTTCAGGCTGACCACGCTCGGCAGCTTCATCGAGAAGGTCGGCGAGGAGACGGCGTGCTCGTATTCGGCGACGATGTTCACCCGGTCGAGGAACACCGCCTTGATGGCATCCTGCCACGACCAGAGCGACAAGGGGTAATAGCTGAGCGGACGGTAATCCGCATTCAGCACCAGTGCTGGAAGCCCATCCGGAGATACGGCAACCGTCACGTGTTCACCTCCTTGGTTCTAGACCCGAACGGCGCGGATACTGTAAGCCCGACATGACAGGGATGTGAAGCGGATTGTCGCGTCGCCTAAGCGCCAAAAATGCATGATTCTTATGATTTTTTGCGGATTGAGGCCGGCGGCGCGGCGTCCCGCCCTCTGGTTTCGCGATAATAGGACCAGAAAAGCCGTGATGCGACACCTCGCCACGGGCTCCATGATTCGGCCAATGCGATCAGGGTTTTCTCCGGCGGACGCGGCTCGATGCCGAGCGCGTGGCCGACCGCGCTCTGCAGCGCGACGTCGCGCGCGGGGAAGATGTCGGGATGCCCGGCGGCGAATAAGAGATACACTTCCGCTGTCCACGGACCGATGCCGGACACCGCCGTCATCGTCGTGATCGCCTCCTCGGCATCGAGCGAACAGAGGTGATGAAGGTCGAGGCCGTCGACCACGGCCTGGGCAACAGCGATCAGGCCGCGCTGTTTGGGCCGCGACAGGCCGGCTTCGCGAAACATGTCCTCGCCGGCGGCCAGGATCGCCTGCGGCGTCAGCGGATCGACGAGCTTGGTCAGCCGGCCGAAGATGGCATCGGCACTGGCGCGGGACACTTGCTGCGAGACGACGATCGACGCCAGGCTTCGAAACCCCGGCTCGGACAGCCGCAGCGGCACCTCGCCGGCCATGCCGCGCACCTTTTCCAGGCGCGGGTCGATCACGCAAAGCGCATCGAGCCCCCGGGCAATGTCGTCTGATGTCACGATACGGCGCATGCTTTCTTGTTCCTCGACCGTCGACAGGGTAGCAATTGGCGAAGCGTCGCAAAACATGATTGCCGCCTGAGAGATGACACTCCTGACATTCCGCTTCGCGCCTAGCCCCAACGGTGACCTGCATCTCGGCCACGCCTATTCGGCGCTGCTCAACCAGAAGCTGACGGCACGGGCGGACGGACGCCTGCTGCTGCGCATCGAGGATATCGACACGACGCGCTGCACGCCGCAATTCGAGGCCGGCGTGCTTGCCGACCTGAAATGGCTGGGGCTTGGCTGGGAAGAGCCGGTGCGCCGCCAGTCCGAGCATTTCGCCGAATACCAGGCGGTGCTCGAGCGGTTGATCGCGGAGGAACTCGTCTACCCCGCCTTCATGAGCCGTGGCGAGATCCGCGCCTTCATCACCGACAGCGAAAAACGTGGGCGCGACTGGCCGCGCGATCCCGATGGCGTGCCGCTCTACCCCGCCGTGGACAAGGCGCTGCCGCTGAAGGAACGCCAGCGGCGGATAGTCGAGAATGCGCCCTTCGCCTGGCGGCTGGATGTCGAGGCCGCCATGGCGCGTGTCGGCAAGGACCTGTCTTGGACAGAGTATTCCGACGAGACGCTTTCCACGACGCGCTCCGTCGAAGCCCGCCCGCAGGACTGGGGCGACGTGATCTTGGCGCGCCGTGACATCCCGACCAGCTACCACCTGGCCGTCGTCATGGACGATGCGCTGCAAGGCGTCAGCCACGTCGTGCGCGGCCAAGACCTGTTTTCCGCCACCGGCGTGCAGCGCCTGCTGCAGCAACTCCTGGGGCTGCCGCAACCGGCCTACTTCCATCATCGTCTCATCCTCGGGCCCGACGGACGAAAGCTGTCGAAGAGCCTGGGCGATACCGGCCTTGCCGCCTTGCGCAATGCCGGCGCGTCGCCTGGCGACATCAGGGGGATGGTCGGGCTTTGAGCGCGGCGCGGCCAAGGTAACGCATGTCGAACTTGACGCCCGTTGAATTCCGGTGATGCATGGATCAATGGTTTCGTTTTGCACGCCGGGTTGAAGCGCAGTAGAGCAGCGCCACGGTCAACTCCCTCCAGTGCGGCGTCTGCGGAACATGCACAGCATCAAGCGGTTCATTCCCGCCACCTTCGTCGTCTTGTGGGCCACCGGCTTCATCGGTGCGCGCTACGCCATGCCGTGGGCGGAACCGTTCACCTTCCTCGCCGCGCGTTTCGTCCTCGCTGCTATCCTGCTGGCCGTCCTGATGCTTGTGCTTGGCTCGAAAAGAGCCACCCGCCAGGAGGCGCTGCATGCCACCGGCGCCGGCATCCTGATGCATGGCGTCTATCTCGGCGCCGTCTTCTGGGCCATCCACAGGGGCATGCCGGCCGGCTTTTCAGCCCTCATCGTCGGCCTGCAGCCACTGATCACGGCGGTGCTTGCCGGTAAGTTTCTCGGCGAGGCGATCCTGCCGCGCCACTGGCTTGGCCTTGGCATCGGCCTCATCGGTATCGTCATCGTGCTGTGGCCGAAGCTCGGCGCGCTCGGCGGCGGCGTGACCGCGGCGACATTGACCGCCTCGCTGGTCTCGGTGCTCGGTATGAGCGCCGGCACCATCTGGCAAAAGCGCTTCGCTTCCGGCGGCGACCTCGTCGCGGCGACCATGTGGCAATATGTCGGCGGTGGTTCGCTGATGCTCCTCGCCTCGCTCGCCTTCGAAACCCACACCGTCGTCATCAATGGCGAGCTGATCTTCGCCATGGCCTGGCTGGTGCTGGTGCTGTCGCTCGGCGCCATTTTCCTGCTGATGGTCATGATCCGCGACGGGGAGATGTCGAAAGTGGCCTCGCTGTTCTACCTGGTACCGGCGGTGACGGCGGTCATCGCATGGGCCCTGTTCGACGAGCAGCTCAACGCCCTGCAGATCGTCGGCATGGCGATCACCACATTCGGCGTTGGCCTGGCAACGGCGCGGCAGACGAAGGGAAGAACTGTGGAATTGAGGAATTGAGGAATTGAGGAATTGAGGAATTGAGGAAGAAGCACAGACAGCACCGGATATGGCCCGCTTTTTCTCCAATTCTTCAGTTCTTCAATTCCTCAATTCTACCTGTCATCCCACCCGCGCACGTGCCTCCAGATAGCGGCTGATCGCGGCATTGAGCTCGCCGCCAAGGATAAAGATCGCCGAGACCATGTAGAGGAAGACCACGGCGATCATGATCGAGGCCAGGCCGGCATAGGTCGTCACATAGGACGAGAAGTGGTCGAGATAGGTGGCGAAGATGGTCGAACCGATAAGCCATGCCGCCAGCGTGAAGACGATGCCCGGCACCAGCGAGACGAAGCGGCGCTTGCCCGCCGGCAGCCAGAAATGCACGGCAAACAATCCGCCGACAATGACCGCCGAAGCGATGACGTAACGCCACAGCGTGATGGTGCCCATATAGGGCTTGATCCAGTCGATATGGGCTTCGGCGATCCGCGCCAGCAGCGGCGCGAACACCAGGAGCACGCTGATCGCCAGGAAACCGGCCGTGGCGATGAGAACGAAGATGATGCTCTGCACCCGGCGGTAGATGATGCCGCGCGTTTCCGAAACGCGATAGGCGCGGTTGAGCGACGTGCGCAGCGCCTCAATGCCGTTCGACGCAAAATAGGCAGCAAGCACCACGCCATAGGTCAAAAGGTCGGTGCGCCGGACGGTCAGCACATTGAGCACTTCGCGCGCGATCGGCTTGGCGATCTGTTCGGGCCAGGTGTCGAAGACCAGATGCACGGCGGTGTCGGAGAACGCCTGCGCGCCGAGGAAGCTCGCCAGCGTCGTCGCGAAGATCAGGAACGGGAACAGCGCCATCAGCGATGTGATCGCCAGATGGCTGGCCATCGCCCAGCCGTCATCGGTGTTGAAATGGCCGAGCGCGTCGTAGAGGACCCGCTTGAGGGCTACGATCTTCCGCAACAAGAACCGCGCCCTCCAATTGTCTCCACGCCGGGAATATGGGAAGGGATTGCGGCAAATGGCAACCCTTGGCGAAACCACGAACAGTCCGGCGCGAAAGTTGCGCTCGATTATCATCACCGGTGCGTCTTCGGGAATAGGCGCGTACTGCGCCCGCGCGTTGAAGGCGGAAGGCTGGCGGGTGTTCGCAACGGCGCGCAAGCCGCAGGACATCGCCGCGCTCGAAGCCGATGGCATCGAGGCCTTCTATCTCGATTATTGCGAGCCGGAGTCCATCGCCGCGCTGGTGACGGCGGTGCTCGACCGCACCGGCGGCCGGCTCGACGCCCTGTTCAACAACGGCGCCTTTGCCCAGCCTGGCGCCGTCGAGGATCTGCCCGTCGCGGCGCTCAAGCAGCAGTTCGAGGCGAATTTCTTCGGCTGGCATGATTTGACCCGCCGACTGGTGCCGGTGATGCGCCGCCAGGGTCAGGGCCGCATCGTCCACTGTTCGTCGATCCTTGGCCTCGTGCCGGTGCGCTTTCGCGGCGCCTATTCCGCGTCGAAGCATGCACTGGAGGCCTTGATGCTCTGCCAGCGCCAGGAACTGGCCGGCAGCGGCGTCCACGTTTCGCTGATCGAGCCGGGGCCGGTGAAGTCGAAGATCGCCAGCAATGGCCTCATTTGGTTTCTCAGCAACATCGACCACGAAAATTCCGTGCACCGCGTGGACTATGCGGCGCAACTCGAACGGCTGCGGGCCGGCGGCAGCCAATCGGCCTTGAAGCCAGGGCCGGAAGTCGTTCATGCGGCGCTGCGCCATGCACTTCTGTCGCGGCGCCCACGCCCGCACTATGTGGTAACAGTGCCGGCCAGGATCGGTGCGGTGCTCAAACGCATCCTGCCTGCATCGATGCTTTACCGCCTGATGGCCAAACGCGCCTGAACGCCAAAACAACTGGAACGAAGCAATGGCAACCGTCTTCAACATTCTCGCCATTCTGGTCATGGTCGCCGTTGCGGTCGTGCTTGTTCGTGGCCTCATCAACATGATGCGCGGCGGCTCCGGCGTCACCTCGAACAAGCTGATGCAGGCGCGCGTCATGCTGCAGGCCGTGGCGCTGGTGCTGATCCTGCTTGCGGTGTATTTCACCCGCAAGTGAGGGATGTCGGCTGGGAGGCGAAATGGTCAAGCTCAACAAGATCTACACCCGCACCGGCGATGATGGCACCACGGGTCTCGGCACCGGCGAGAGGCGGCTGAAATCCGACCTGCGGGTAGACGCCTACGGCACGGTCGACGAAGCCAATGCCTGCATCGGCATCGCCCGGGTCCACACGGCCGCGATCCATCCCGCGATCGACGCCATGCTTTCCCGCATCCAGAACGATCTGTTCGATCTCGGCGCCGATCTCGCCGTGCCCGACGACGGCAAGCCGCTCGGCTATGAGCCGCTTCGCATCGTCGCCGTGCAGACCGACCGGGTCGAAAAGGACATCGACCTTCTCAACAAGGAGCTTCAGCCGCTCAAATCCTTCGTGCTCAATGGCGGCACGCCGGCAGCGGCGGCACTTCACCTTGCCCGCACCGTGGCGCGGCGGGCCGAAAGGCTGATCGTGGCCCTTGCCCAGGATCCGGACGAGCACGTCAACCGCGACGGTCTGAAATACATCAACCGGGTTTCGGATTTCCTGTTTGTCGCCGCCCGGGCGGTCAATGACAACGGAAACGCCGACGTGCTATGGGTTCCCGGCAAGAACCGCTGATTGTCGAAAGCGGAAGAGGGCCTGGGGCAATGTTCATCCCGCTTTACGACACCAACAGGCTGCGGCACATCAGGCTGCAATATGTGACCATCGGGCTGATCGTGGTCAATGCCCTGGTCTACCTCGCCACCGCGCTCGGCGGTGAGAGTTTCTCCAATGCCGCCGTGCTTGGCCTCGGCTTCATCCCGTCGGTCGTCCATGACACCGCCGAGCTCGATCCCCGTTTCATCGTCATCCCCGAAAGCCTGAGCTACCTCACCTATTCCTTCCTGCATGCAGACATCTTCCATCTCGGCGGCAACATGCTGTTCCTGTGGGTGTTCGGCGACAATGTCGAGGATGCGCTCGGCCACATCCGCTACCTCATCTTCTACCTGTTGTGTGCGATCGCCGGCGCCGCTTTCCAGGGCCTCGTCGCCTGGGATTCGCAGGCGCCGCTGATCGGTGCCTCCGGCGCCATCGCGGGCGTGGTCGTCGCCTATCTGATCCTTTATCCCAGGGTGAAGGTCTGGGTGCTGGCCTTTGCCCGCATCCCGCTGCGGATTCCGGCCTTCATCCCGCTCATCTTGTGGGTGCTGTTCCAGGTGGTGATGTTTGCCGCCGGCGGCGAGGACCAGATTTCGTGGGCCTGTCATATCGGCGGCATCATTGCCGGAGCCGTTCTTGTGCTCGTCCTGCGCAGCCGCGGCGTGCCGCTGTTTGCCGGCGCCGACGAGGACGTCGCGCCCACCGCTCCCGACCAACCGCCGGTTGCCACGGAACCGCTGATCCCCGACCCGCCCGCCGCGACGCCGCGCTGGGGGCGAGGAAACGCTTCCAGTTCGGACTGAACCGATTTGAGCCGCTTGCAGCGTATTGACGTGCAGGGTTGCCACAACTACGGAAACGTCACCGCCGCAACCTAAGGCGGGCAAACACCAGAATTTCCATCCGGCCGGAATTCCATCCGGCCAAAATTCAGTCAGGAATGTCGGCTTTCGACAACTCAGAACGGGCGCAGGCTGTTATAGCGCGCCCAACTAGCGTGAAGAGGTGACAGGCAAATGAAGATCCTTGTGCCCGTGAAGCGGGTTGTGGATGCGAACGTCAAGGTTCGCGTGAAGGCTGATGGTTCGGCGGTGGAGCTCGCCAACGTCAAGATGGCGATGAACCCGTTTGACGAAATCGCGGTGGAAGAAGCAATCCGGCTGAAGGAAGCCGGCAAGGCTGAAGAAATCATCGTCGTCTCGATCGGCCCGCAGCAGGCGCAGGAAACACTGCGCACCGCGCTCGCCATGGGCGCCGACCGCGCCATCCTGGTCAAGACCGACGAACAGACCGAGCCGCTCGGCGTCGCCAAGGTGCTGAAAGGCGTCGTCGACGCCGAGCAGCCCGGCCTCGTCATTCTCGGCAAGCAGGCGATCGACGACGACTCCAACCAGACCGGCCAGATGCTGGCGGCACTGCTTGGCTGGGCGCAGGGCACCTTCGCTTCCAAGATCGTGCTCGACGGCGACAAGGCCAAGGTGACGCGCGAAGTCGACGGCGGCCTGCAGACCGTGGAACTGAAGATGCCGGTGATCGTCACCGCCGACCTTCGCCTCAACCAGCCGCGCTATGCCTCGCTGCCCAACATCATGAAGGCCAAGAAGAAGCAGCTCGACGAGAAGACCCCGGCCGACTACGGCGCCGACGTCAAGCCGCGGCTGAAGGTCATCAAGACCGAGGAGCCGAGCGGCCGCAAGGCAGGCGTCAAGGTCAAGAGCGTCACTGAGCTGGTCGACAAGCTCAAGAACGAAGCCGGCGTGCTGTAAGCGATCGGGAAAGGAACAGAAAAATGGCTATTCTCCTCATCGCAGAACACGACAACGCAACGCTTTCCGACCAGACCGCCAAGGCGCTGTCGGCGGCGCTGCAGATCGGCTCGGACGTGCATGTGCTGGTTGCCGGCAAAGGCGCCAAGCCGGCAGCCGACGCTGCCGCCAAGCTCAAGGGCGTGAGCAAGGTGCTGCTGGCCGAGGCAGACGAACTTGCCGAGCGCCTGGCCGAACCGACGGCAGCGCTCATTGTGTCGCTGGCGGGCGCCTACGACACCATCATCGCGCCGGCGACCTCGTCGGGCAAGAATGTCGCGCCGCGCGTCGCAGCGCTGCTCGATGTCGCGCAGGTGTCCGAGATCATCGAAGTCGTATCGCCCGACACGTTCAAGCGGCCGATCTATGCCGGCAACGCCATCCAGACGGTGCAGTCGAGCGACGCCAAGAAGGTGATCACGGTGCGCACGGCCTCGTTCCAGGCAGCCCCCGAGGGCGGCTCGGCGGCGGTCGAGGCTGTTAAGGCCGCGGCCAATCCCGGCCTGTCCACCTTCGTCGAGAACAAGCTTTCCGAGACCGACCGTCCGGAGCTGACCTCGGCCAAGATCATCATCTCGGGTGGTCGTGCGCTGGGTTCGGCGGAGAAGTTCCAGGAGGTCATCCTGCCGGTCGCCGACAAGCTCGGTGCAGCCGTCGGCGCCTCCCGCGCCGCGGTCGATGCCGGCTATGCGCCGAACGACTGGCAGGTCGGCCAGACCGGCAAGGTGGTTGCCCCCGATCTCTACATCGCGGTCGGCATCTCCGGCGCCATCCAGCATCTCGCCGGCATGAAGGATTCGAAGGTCATCGTCGCCATCAACAAGGACGAGGAGGCGCCGATTTTCCAGGTTGCCGACTACGGCCTCGTCGGCGATCTCTTCGTCATTCTGCCGGAGCTGCAAAAGGCGCTTTGACGCCTTCTGCCAAAGCGTATTAAATGGTGAGGGTGGGGTAGACGAAGTCGCCCCGCCCTTTTAGTTTGCACCGCACAAAAAGCAGGCCGCAAAGGCGAAAAGCAATCCAGCAAAAGTGCGCAGCGGTTTTGCGTCCGGAATTGCGGTAAAAAAAGGTGGAGCGCTTTCGCAGTTCAAGCGGAAGGGCTCAGGACGGGATCGGTGTAATGAGCAAGATCGAGACGATCGGCATCATCGGCGCGGGCCAGATGGGCGGCGGCATCGCCCATGTCTCCGCGCTTTCGGGCTACAAGGTGCTGATCTACGATATTTCGCCCGACCGCATCGAGAAAGGCATCGCCACAATCAGCGGCAACATGGCCCGCCAGGTGGGGTCCGGCAAGCTCGACGAGAAGGTGCGCAACGACGCGATGGGCCGCATTTCGACCGCGCCCGCGATGGCCGATCTTGCCGGCGCGGATCTGGTGATCGAGGCGGCGACAGAGGACGAGACGGTCAAGCGCAAGATCTACGCCCAGCTTTGTCCGCAGCTCAATCCCGAAGCCATCCTGGCGACCAACACCTCGTCGATCTCGATCACGCGGCTTGCCGCGCAGACCGACCGGCCTGAGCGGTTCATCGGCATACATTTCATGAACCCGGTGCCGCTGATGAAGCTGGTCGAGCTGGTGCGCGGCATCGCCACCGAGGACCAGACCTTCGAGGCGGCCAAGACCTATGTGAAGCAGCTCGACAAGACGATCACGGTCTCGGAGGATTTTCCGGCCTTCATCGTCAACCGCATCCTGTTGCCGATGATCAACGAGGCGATCTACACGCTCTATGAGGGTGTCGGCTCGGTCGACGCCATCGACACCGCCATGCGGCTCGGCGCCAACCATCCGATGGGGCCGCTGCAGTTGGCCGATTTCATCGGGCTCGATACCTGCCTGTCGATCATGCAGGTGCTGCATGACGGCCTGTCGGACTCCAAGTACCGCCCTTGCCCGCTGCTGGTGAAATATGTCGAGGCCGGCTGGCTCGGCCGCAAGACGGGGCGCGGCTTCTACGATTATCGTGGCGAGCATCCCGTTCCGACGCGCTGAGCGCATCGTCGACGCAAATCAGGGACAAGCCTTCGGATCGGCGGTTGACAGGCTCGATCAGGAGGCCGCCGCCAGCGGCTCTGTCCGGCCCTCCACGATCCGTGCGTCGGACGCCACGGAGACACAGCCGCGGCCGGCCGCCTTGGCCGCATAGCAGGCCGCATCGGCTCTCGCGATGATCTCGTCGACCTCGCCGCAATTGGCATTGATCGCAGCCAGTCCGATGCTGGCGCCGATCACGTGACGACGGCCGTCCCAAGTGAAGTCCAGCCCGCCGATCGCATCGATGATGGAGCGTGCCGCGATCTTGGCGCCGGCTGCCGAACCCGATTTCAGAATGACCGCGAATTCGTCGCCGCCGAGGCGAGCGACGATATCGTCTGGACCAAGCACGCCGCGAATCGCCTCGGCAACCCGCTTCAGCAGCGCGTCTCCCGCCGCGTGGCCGCCGGTGTCGTTGACCAGTTTGAAGTGGTCGAGATCGATGAACATGAACTTATGTCCGCTGGCTCCGACCGACTCTGTCGTGCCGCCGGCCGGCTTCGTCGTGTCGGCAGTGCCGTTCTTGCGCGCCTGGCCGACCAGGCCCTCCATGGCTCGGATGAAGCTCGAGCGGTTGGCAAGGCCGGTCAGCGCATCGTGTGCCGCGGCGTGCGCCAGCTGGCGCTGCAGCGCGCGCGCATCGGTAAAGTCCTGGAAGACGATGACCAGCCCGCAGAATTCGTTCCGTTCGTTGATGATCGGCGACACCACCTGGCGGATGCTGCAGCGCGTGTCGTCGCGCCGGATCAGGACGGCGCGGCTGTTCTGGTCGGCGGGCGCATGAACGCCAACTGCGGGCCGGGTGACGCCGATCCTGTGCCCCGTCTCCTCGTCGACCGCCCAGTAGACATGGCCAAGCATCTTGCCGAGAGCCTCGCCGCCGGCAATCCCGGTCAGCTTTTCGGCGACCGGGTTCATGAAGGTGATACGGTTTGCGGCATCGGTGCAGATGACGGCATCGCCGATCGATTGCAGCGTCACCCTCAGCCGCTCCTTTTCGTCGGCAAGCATTGCCGCCGACACAGTAAGGCGCTCTTCGGCCTCCTTGCGACGGGTGATGTCGGTCAGGCTGCCGATGGCCCTGATCAGCCGTCCATTCTCGTCGCGTTCGATGGCCTTGCCGCGGTCGAGTATCCACATCCAGTGGCCATCCTTGTGGCGCATCCTGAACTCGGCCTCAAAGAACGGTGTCTTGCCCTCGAGATGAGCGCGATCCGCTTCGGCGACAGTCTCGCGATCGTCGGGATGAATCATCGTCAGCCAGCGATCGGTGTCGCCATCGAGCTCGCCATCCGCATAGCCCAGCATCTTGACCCAGGTCGAGGAATAGGTCGTGCCGCCCTTGCGCATGTCGAGGTCCCAGACGCCTTGGCCGGCACCAGCCAGAGCAAAATTCCAACGCGTCTCCGCCTCGGCAATGCGCGCCTCGGCCTGCTTGCGCGCGTCGATGTTCTCGATTTGCGAAACGAGATAGAGCGGGCGGCCGCTGGTCTCATCGCGAATGACCGAACCGGCAAGATGAGCCC
This sequence comes from Mesorhizobium sp. WSM4809, assembly GCF_055811655.1. Lineage (NCBI taxonomy): Bacteria > Pseudomonadati > Pseudomonadota > Alphaproteobacteria > Hyphomicrobiales > Phyllobacteriaceae > Mesorhizobium > Mesorhizobium sp. WSM4809. The sequence continues at coordinate 125,543 of NZ_JBVVQW010000009.1, read as the reverse complement.
AGACGGGCGTTCCGTCCTTCCTGAGATAACGCTTCTCGAAGTGGAAGGAATTGACCGTGCCCGCCTTCAGATCGTCCATCGTCTCCCGCCCGATCAGCAGATCGTCGGGATGCGTGACATGGAAGAAAGTCAGCGCCTCGATCTCTTCGCTTGTGTAGCCAAGCATGGCGGCGAAGGCCGGATTGGTTTGGCGGATGCGACCGTCGAGACCGACAACCACGATGCCGATCGCCGAATCCTCCATGGCGCGGCGGAAGCGCAGCTCGCTCTCGGCGATCTGCTGGCGATCCCTGCTGATCCTGCGGATAGACAGGGCGGCGAGGAACAGCGCGCCCGCCGCCACCGCCACCGCGATCTGCAGGCAGAGCCTCAACGCTTCGGTGCCGAAATCCAGGCTCGACAGCAGGATCGAGGTCGCCAGCACGCCCAGGCCGGCGACGAGCAACGCCAGCCCTGCATGCCCAAGAGATTTTCGGCTGGTCAATCCTCGCCACATCACGATACGTGCCACCCCCGTGCGCAAACGCATGTTCTCGCATCAACCTTGGCGGATCGATTTTAAGGAAAGGTTGCGTCCGGCATGCCGGCGTGGTCGCTAACCGGCAAACAATTGCCGGCATGATTAAGGATCGGTGCACGGGTCCGCGATCGTTGCGAAACGCTACCAGCGTATGAAAAACCGTCCGCCGAGCGCACCGAGCAATGCGAGCCCTGCGATCGCTGCCGTGTACCAGGTGGCGACGAAAAGCGGCGAGTCGTCGAAGCAGTGCGCGGCATAGAAGGTTGCCGCCAGCCCGCCGGCGAGCAGACCCGCCACCGCACCGGCAAGCACCGGCCGTGTCGGCGCGCCATAGCGCAGCATCCACAGGAAGATGGCAAGCGGGCCAATACCGATCAGCGGGATAAAGCCCATGCAGAGCATCATGTTGGAGCCGACCATCCGTGTACCCCACAGCGCCTCCGGCACCATGAAAAGCTCAAGAAGCACCGCCACGGCGACCAGCACGGGCGCCGCAGCCATCCAGGCCATTGCCCGGCCCGTCGAGGCGCCCGGCGTCGACAAGGCGCGGATCAGGGCGAAGGCGCTGACGGCCAGCACGATGGTGAAGACGAATTTGGAGAGGAAGCGCATCGTGTGAGCGGCCGCCACGAAGTCCGGGCGCGGGCCGATGGTCAGCAGGAATACGACGGCCGCGATCACCGCCCCCGCACCGGCGGCCAGCCACCAGGCCGACAGCAACGGGATTGCCTTGCTGCTTGCGTCGGCGTCCAGCGCCTTGATGAGATCATCCGTCCTCATGTCATTCCCGCCCGAACCGCCCCTGCCCGAATCGCTTGGCTATCGCGGCAAGTCCGCGATGCAGCGACACACGCACCGCCGTCTCGCTGATGCCGAACTTCGCCGCCGTCTCACCGATGGACCGCCCTTCCACCGACACGGCCGAGACCACGGAGCGCTGTGCCGGCGACAGGCTGTCCAATGCCCGGTTGATGTCTCGCTCGCTGACGGTCTCGATTTCCGGCTCGGCGAACGTCTCGGCGATATCGTCGACATCGATCTCGATGCGCCGTCCTCGCCGCCGGAACGCATCGATCAGCTTGAAGCGGGCGATCGCGTAGATCCACGGCAACACCGGCGCATCCTGACGCCAGGTATGTCGTTTTACATGAATAGCCAGCAAGGTTTCCTGCACGACATCCTCGGGATCGACCCCGCCCTGCACGATCTTGCGCCTGGCAAAACCGCGAACCAGCGCGGCAATCCGGTGCAGAAAGTCGGCGTAAGCCCTTTCATCTCCCGCGATCGCGGCCCGCATCAGCCGGGAAAGTTCGGCCTCGTCCTTGCCGCTCACAAGAGTTCACTCCCCCGAATTTCGCGTCTCGGCGCTGATTTGTTACGTGGCCGGCGAAATAATGTCCAAGCCAAACTATCGGCAAATCACGAAAGATTGCGGCACACCGCGCGCCGATCGCCAGTGCGATATTGCCCAGCGCTCTTGTTCGAGAACTCAAGGCTTGGCGCCGAACATGGCGTCCCGGAAAGACCTGAAGCCCTTTCGAACGGTCAGCTTCATCCGTCTGCGACGGTACTTGTTTTTCAGGCGGCCCAAGATCTGGAGATGTGTCTCATCGATAACCGGAGTGGATAGGGGATCGTTAGCATATGGCAGCTGTGCCAAGGCATCTGCATGCATGTTGGCGTAAGGCAACGAATCGTATCTGTCGAAGGGTGTGGGCGGGTCGTTCAATACAGTGGGATTGGTGTTGATCTCGAAAACCTGGATACGACCATCGACAATGGTGTAGTCGATCCTGCCATATGAGATCCCCGCCTTCTCGAAAATCGGCATCAGTTCTACCGCATGCGGATTGTCGCGCACAAAGGCGGTATGCTCGACCCGATGTCGCCGCGACATGCCGCCTCCCTGTACCTTTATGAACCACTCCTTGCTGGCGAAGCAGTGTTGCGCATAACTGCGCGCGCCGATCCGATATGCCGAGTATTTCCGGTAGCTGCCATCGGCACCTGCCTTTGCTCCAAACTCCACCACCATGGGGCGAACAAAATTCATCGTACCCAGGTCAGAGAGCGCCTGGCCGAGTTCCACCGGCGATTGCAACAGCGGCGGCACTTTATAAGCGGCGCCCGTCTCGTCACGCAGAAAGACAGGGAAACGCATTCCCGCCGGCAGACTTTCGGGTCTGTATACATTGAAATCATTGATGCCGTCCGCGAACAGCATACGCAATAGATCGAAACGCTGAAGGCTTTTTCGGGGATGGTTGAGTTGAAACAGATCAGGCTGCTGCGACTTCATCCGCTGGCTGAGATTGGAGCATGCTTCAATCTCTGCTTCGCTCAGTCGGTCCAAATCCGTCCAAAGAACGGTGCCTCTGGAAATCTCAAGCAGATGCTCCCGTTCGTCATAGGGGACAAAGCGCACAGAACCCTGCAAATCTGTTCGAAAATAGAGTAGCAGGCTTGCCAGGGTATAGGCATGCAAGCGATGGCAAACATAGAAGATCATGAGACAACCCGCCCCTACTCATGCACTCATCAACAGCTGGTATCAGAAAATTATCGATTCGATATCGCAATTACGAGCCGCCTTTCGACGATGAAGATGATCGTATTTCAACAGCTTATGGCAGACGACGTTCCGGGCATGGCCGCGATGGAGGCCGCGGCCTGGGGAAGACTCGGTGCCAGCGAAAAAACAATTCACCACCGGCTTTCGCTCGGGCATACAATGATCCTGGCCATGGTTGAGAACCTTGTTGCCGGCGCGATCTGCTTCGTGGAAACCAGCCAAGATCCGCACGATACGGGAAGGTTCCCCAAGACCTTCTCCGCCTACTCTTCGCTTGCCAGGAGCCAACCTGCACGGTCACTCTACGTGTACAATCTTGGTGTGCGACCCGAATTCCGCGGCACCGACATGGCACGCCGCCTGTTGTCGCAAATGTCTGAGTATGGACGGCAGGTCGGTGCGCGTTGGTTGGTCGGCGACGGACGTTGCCCGTCCTACGCGGGAGCACAGGACGAGTTGCCCGACAAGGTTCGGCCGGATCCGGAATTTCGTCGGACCATCGACGATTGGCATCGGACCGGTGTCATGCCTTCGGTGGAATCCATAACGAGGGATCCGCTACTGCGGTTCTATAACCGTGTTCTCCGGTGCGAATTTCTACATCTCGCGTCCGATTTTCTACCTGAAGACATGAGTTCCGGCGGATTTCGCGTTATCTTTGCTGTCGATCTTGCCCGATGATAGATCAGGCTGATCTATTTGACCCCATCGCCCATGGCAGCGATGCGTTTCCCGAATTCGCCCGTCGTCGGAGTTCGGGAGGCGCCAGTTGGGGCAAACCTCCTTATCCCGAGGTCGGTGAAGCCTTCTACGTGTTCAGCCATGCGCTTGTTTCCCAGGCCTTGAAACACCCGCTGTTGCTGCAGGCACCGCCGGGCGCCTATCAGGAGGTCAGGCAAAAGATCAGCGCCAATCCGGCCCTGGACCTGTTGACCCGTTCCATGCTGCTGTCCGACCCGCCGCGGCACATGCGCCTGCGCCGCCCATTGGCTGGTTCGCTAAGCTTTTCCTCCAGCAACGGGCTATTCGACCGGCTTGCGGCCAAAGCGTCGGAACTTACGCAGGCAGCTGTACAAAAACCGGAGTTCGACGCGGTTCGTGATATAGGCCTGCCGCTATCGTTTTCAGGCCTGGAACAGATCCTTGGTATCGACATGGACGATCCCTGGCGGATTGGCGCCGACGCACAGCTTATGGCCAACGCCCTGGAAATAAGGGCCGGCGGCGTAGACGAAGACGCAAACGATGCCTGCCGCCGGTTGGAGGCATGGGTATCCTGCGTGATAGAACACGGTACTGTGCGCCCAAACGGTATTTCAGCTCAGATGCTTGCCGAAGTCGAGGCTGGCCGCTGGCTGAGAGACGATGCCATTGCAAACATCGTATTCCTGCTCTTTGCCGGGCAGGCGACAGTCGTCGATACCTTCGGCAATGCGCTGGTCGCGCTTGCACGCTTCCCAGAACAGCTTTCGCTGCTTGAAGATGGGAAAGTCAGTTGGTTTTCAGCAGCCGAAGAGCTGCTCCGTTTTTGCGCTCCGGTTCACTATGCCGGAGCGCGCATCGCCGCGGAAGATTTGCAATTTGGTGGCGCAACCATAAAAGCCGGGCAGGCCGTCGTACCCGTGCTGGCGAGCGCCAATCGAGACATCTCTGTTTTTCCGGCGGGCGACCGGTTGGATTTGGGTTCCGGCATTTCGTCGGCCCTTGCCTTTGGCACCGGACTGCATGCCTGTCTGGGTCAACACGTCGCCCGGTTAGAAATAGCTGTACTGCTGGAGGCCTTGTTCACGCAGGCCAAAGGCTGGTGCTTGGACCTTCCCAGGGTCGTCAGGCGGCATTCGGTGCTTTTCCACGGTCTGCAAGCCGCCCCATTCATCCGGCCCGCGGATCAACCATCGGTTTGAATTCGGCACTCCATTCGGGTCCCTTCATGCTTGGAATTGTGAGCCCGATATCAAGCGTTTGTGCTTCAGCGACCGATTGAAGCAGATCACCAATGTTGACTAAGCCTGTCAGGTATCGGTAGGTGAGCCGGTGCCAACCCGAACTTTAGGACAATGTCATGAAATATGCTCTTTCCACCCTCGCCGGCGCCACGGCGCTGGCAATCATGCTGATCGCCAGCCCGTCGATGGCCGAGGATGCCGGCATCATTGTCTATAACGCCCAGCACGAAAGCCTGACCAAGGCGTGGGCCGAAGGCTTCACCAAGGAAACGGGCATCAAGGTCACAGTGCGCAATGGCGGCGACAGCGACTTCTCCAATCAGATCGTCGCCGAGGGCACTGCTTCACCCGCAGACGTGTTCCTGACGGAAAACTCACCAGCCATGGCGCTGGTCGAGAGCGCCGGCCTGTTCGCGCCGGTCGATGCCGACACGTTGGCACAGGTTCCGCAGGACTATCAGCCGGCCAGCGGCAAATGGGTCGGCGTCGCCGCGCGCAGCACGGTCTTTGCCTATAACAAGACCAAGCTGACCGCCGACCAGCTGCCCAAGTCGATGCTTGACCTCGCCGATCCGAGTTGGAAGGGCCGCTGGGCCGCCTCCCCGTCGGGCGCCGATTTCCAGGCCATCGTCAGCGCCCTGCTCCAGCTCAAGGGCGAAGCCGCTACCGCCGACTGGCTGAAGGCGATGAAAACCAATTTCACCGCCTACAAGGGCAACAGCACGGTGATGAAGGCGGTCAATGCCGGCGAGATCGAAGGCGGCGTCATCTATCACTATTACTACTTCGGCGATCAGGCCAAGACCGGCGAAAACAGCAAGAATGTCGAGCTGCACTATTTCAAGAACCAGGATCCGGGCGCCTTCGTCTCGATCTCCGGCGGCGGCGTGCTGGCCTCCAGCAAGCATCCCAAGGAAGCCCAGGCGTTCCTGAAATGGCTGACCGGCAAGGGCGGTCAGGACGTGCTGAAAACAGGCGATTCCTTCGAATACGCGGTCGGCAAGGGTGCGGACTCCAACCCGAAGCTGGTGCCGCTCGCCGATCTGCAGGCGCCGAAGGTCGATGCCACGACGCTGAACTCCAAGAAGGTCACCGACCTGATGACGGCAGCCGGCTTGCTTTAGTTGCCATTCGTCCTAAAAGGACACCCGACCACGCTCCCGCGGGAATTCGCCTTCCGCGGGAGTGATTTTGTTTTTCGAGATGGCATTCGTCGATGACGACACGCTGTGTTCCCGACCGCGATCGCGGTCCTTCAATTGCTGCCGCTGGACGGCAACGGCACGGCGTCTGACCTGATGCAGTCCGCGGTCGATCTCGCGCGTTCGGGCCTGCCTTCGGGCACAGGCCGAAGGGCCCGGCGACGCGCACCGCTGTGGCTGGTCCTCGCCGCCATCTTCGTTGCGCTGCTGGCGCTGGTGCCGCTCGCCTTCATCATCTGGATCGCGGTGCAGACCGGCTGGGAAACCGTCTCGGCGCTGGTCTTCCGGCCGCGTGTCGGCGAGCTTCTGGTCAACACTGTCCTGCTGGTCGCGCTCTCGGTGCCGATCACCATCGTGCTGTCGGTTGCGCTGGCCTGGCTGACCGAGCGCAGCGACCTGCCGGGCGACCGGATCTGGTCCTGGCTGTGCGTGGCGCCGCTCGCCATCCCCGCCTTCGTCCACAGCTACGCCTGGATCACCATGGTGCCGGGACTGCACGGCCTGTGGGCCGGCGTGCTGGTTTCCGTTATCGCCTATTTCCCGTTCCTGTATCTGCCGGTGTCGGCGGCATTGCGCCGTCTCGATCCCGCCCTCGAGGACGCCGCCGCCGCACTCGGCCTTGGACCCCGACGCGTGTTCTGGCGGGTCGTGCTGCCGCAATTGCGGCTCGCCATCTGCGGCGGCTCACTGCTGGTCGGCCTGCATCTGCTGGCCGAGTACGGCCTCTATGTCTTCATCCGCTTCGACACCTTCACCACGGCGATCGTCGACCAGTTCCAATCGACCTTCAATGGACCGGCCGCCAACATGCTGGCCGGCGTGCTGGTCAGCTGCTGCTTCGTGCTGCTCGGCCTCGAAGTGCTGGTGCGCGGCGAGGAGCGCTATGCCCGCGTCGGCTCGGGTGCGGCGCGCCATCAGCAACGCGCAAGCCTCGGGCGCGCCACCATTCCGAGCCTGCTCTTGCTTGTCGTCACCACGCTTTTGGCGCTCGGCGTGCCGTTCGTCACCATCGGCGGCTGGCTTGTCGCCGGCGGCGCCGCTGTCTGGCGCCTGGACGAGATCGGCCTGGCGCTTGGGCAGACGCTGTTCCTGGCGCTCGCCGGCGCCTTGCTCGCCACCGTCGCCGCCATGCCGATGGCCTGGATCTCGATCCGCGCCCCGGGGCCATTGCAGCGCCTGCTGGAGGGCTGCAACTACATTGTCGGCTCGTTGCCGGGGGTTGTCATAGCGCTGGCGCTGGTCACCATCACGGTGCGCATCGCGCTGCCGCTCTACCAGACCCTGTTCACCATCCTGGTGGCCTATGCGCTGATGTTCCTGCCACGCGCGCTGGTCAGCTTGCGGGCATCTATCGCGCAGGCACCGGTCGAGCTCGAACGCGCCGCTTCCAGCCTCGGCCGCCCGCCGCTGCAGGCGCTGTGGTCGACGACGATCCGCCTGTCGGCGCCGGGTGCCGCGGCCGGCATGGCGCTGGTGGCGCTCGGCATCATGAACGAACTGACTGCCACCCAGATGCTGGCGCCGAACGGCACCCGCACGCTGGCGATGGCGTTCTGGTCCTACAGCGGCGAGATTGATTATGCCTCCGCGGCACCTTACGCCTTCATCATGGTGGCGATGTCGCTGCCCTTGACCTGGCTGCTCTATGTCCAGTCGAAACGGATGGCCGGACGATGAGCTTTCTCGAAATCGGCGGCCTGCACAAGCAGTACGGCCCGGTGGCCGCCCTTGCCGGCGTCGACCTGAACGTCGCCAGCGGCAGCCGCACGGCGATTGTCGGTCCTTCCGGCTGCGGCAAGACGACCCTGCTGCGGCTGATTGCCGGCTTCGAGGCGCCGGACCAGGGGCACATCACGCTCGACGGTACGATATTGGCCAATGGCGGCGCTGCGGTGCCGGCATATCGGCGAGGCATCGGCGTGGTGGCGCAGGATGGCGCCCTGTTTCCGCATCTGACCATTGGCGACAATATCGGTTTCGGCATGGGTCGCGGCGAGGACAAGCGCACCGAGCGCATCGTCGAGCTCGCCTATATCGTCGGGCTGGACAAGGCGATCCTCAAGCGCCGCCCGCACGAGCTCTCCGGCGGCCAGCAGCAGCGCGTGGCGCTGGCTCGCGCCATGGCGATGAAGCCCCGGCTGATGCTGCTCGACGAGCCGTTCTCGGCACTCGATACCGGCCTGCGCGCCTCGATGCGCAAGGCGGTGGCCGAGCTTCTGGAAGCTGCCGGCATCACTACCATCCTGGTGACGCACGACCAGGCCGAGGCGCTGTCCTTCGCCAGCCAGGTCGCGGTGATGCGCGACGGCAAGTTCTCGCAGATCGGCACGCCGCGCGAGCTCTATCTCAAGCCGAAGGACAGGATGATCGCCGAATTCCTTGGCGACGCCATCATCCTGCCGGCCAAGATATCGGATGGATTCGCCAACTCGCCCCTCGGCCGCATCGCGGTCGACACCAATGACAGCCGCGATATCGCCCGTATCATGCTTCGCCCGGAGCAGATCGCGCTGAAGAGAACGTCGCGCGAGGGCATGTCCGGCACCTCGGACATGCTGTTCGGCGAAGTGACGGAATCCGAATTCGCCGGCTCGATGTGCACGGTCGCGGTGCGGCTCTTGAACAATGCCGATCCGCCCGATGCGGCCGCGATCGGCAACACGCCGCTGGTCCTGCGCAAACCGGGCATGGACGCGCCGGCGGTCGGCGAGATCGTCCGGCTGACCGTATCGGGAAAGGCGCATGTCTTCGCCTGAACACCGTATGCTGGAGCAATTCTAGGAAACTGTGAAGCGGTTTTCCGTCTGGAATTGCGTCAAAACAAAGAGTTAGAGCAGCTCGCCGTTTCCGTGAAACGGTGAAACGCTCTGGGCATATCTTTTGGATTAGCCGACGCGCTTTCCTGTCTGATCGAACCAGTGCAGCTTTTCTGCCTTGGCAACCACGCGCAATTGGTTGCCAACCGTGGCGGTGGCGCGACCCGCGACACGCACGACGATACGGTTGCCGCCTGCCGCACAGTGAAGGAAACTTTCGGCGCCTACCGGTTCGACTGCCTCGACCAGCGCCGGCAGGACGAGGGCGCCGGGCGGCGCCTCCGCATTGAAGGTGACGTCGGCATCCTCGGGCCGAAAACCGAGGGTCGCAGCTCTTGCCTCCCGAGGTGCGAAAGCGATCGCCGTGCCGTCTGCGAGCACCGCGCCCGAGGCGCTTTCGGTCAGTGCCAAGAGATTCATCGGCGGCGCGCCAATGAAGGAAGCGACGAAGGTCGAGGCCGGCCTTTCATAGATGTCGAGCGGCGCCCCCATTTGCTCGACCAGTCCGCCGTTCATGACGACGAGGATGTCGGCCAACGTCATCGCCTCGAGCTGGTCATGCGTGACATAGACCGACGTGACGCCAAGCGAGCGTTGCAGGTTCTTTATCTCGACGCGCATCTGGCCACGCAATTTGGCATCGAGATTGGAGAGCGGCTCGTCGAACAGGAAAACCCTCGGGTTGCGCACAATGGCACGACCCATGGCGACACGCTGGCGCTGGCCGCCGGAAAGCTCGCGCGGGCGGCGGTCGAGCAGCGCCGAAAGTTCGAGTATTTTCGCCGTCGCGCGGACCCGGCTGTCGATCTCATCTTTCGGCGTGCCGCGGTTGCGCAGCCCATAGGCCATGTTGTCGTAGACTTTCATATGCGGATAGAGCGCATAGTTCTGGAACACCATGGCGATGTCCCGCTCGGTCGGACCGATTGAGTTTACGATCTTGCCGTCCATCGCAACTGTTCCCGAGGAGATGGTTTCGAGCCCGGCGATCATCCTGAGCAGCGTGGACTTGCCGCAGCCCGATGGGCCGACCAGCACGCAAAGCTGCCTGTCGGGAACTGCGATTGAAACGCCCTTCACGGCCTCGAAACCGCTGGGGTAGACCTTCTTCACATCCTTCAGATCGACGGTCGCCATCAGCTTCTCACTTTTCGGAATCGACCAGGCCGCGAACGAACCAGCGCTGCATCAGCACCACGACCAGGATCGGTGGCACGATGGCCAGCATCGCTGTGACCATGACCAGGTGCCATTGCGTGTCGGCATCGGCGAAGGAGACCATCTTTCTCAACGCGATAACGATCGTGTTCATGTTGCTGCTGTTGGTGACGAGCAACGGCCACAGATACTGTGTCCAGCCATAAATGAAGAGGATGACGAACAGCGCCGCGATGTTTGTCCGCGACAGCGGCAACAGGATATCGAAGAAGAAGCGCCACGGCCCCGCACCATCAACACGCGCCGCCTCCACCAGTTCACCTGGAATGGTCATGAAAAACTGTCGAAACAGCAATGTGGCGGTGGCGGAGGCGATCAGCGGGATGATCAGGCCGGCATAGGTGTCGATCATGCCGAGATCGACCATCACCTTGTAGGTCGGCAGGATGCGCACCTCGACGGGAAGCATCAAGGTGACGAAGATCAGCCAGAAGAAGGTCATGCGCAGCGGAAAGCGGAAAAATACGATCGCGTAGGCCGACAGGATCGAGATGAAGATCTTTCCCACCGCGATGCCGAGCGCCATGATCGTCGTGTTGAGCAGCAGCCTGCCGACGCTGACGCCGCCGATACGGCCGACACCGCCGAACAGCGCTTCGGTGTAATTGTTCCAGAACTGATCGCCGGGCAGGAGCGGCAATGGCGGCCTGAGGATCGTTTGCAGCGTCTGCGTCGAGGCAACGAACGTGTAGTAGATCGGGAAAGCAACGATCAATATGCCGAGGATCAGCACGGCGTGGGCGATGACGGTGCGGAGCGGTGACTGGCCGATCATCGCTCGCCCTCAGCCGTAATGGACTTTGCGTTCCACATAGCGGAACTGGATGGCCGTGAGCGAGATGACGATGACCATCAGGATGACCGACTGCGCCGCCGAGTCACCGAGGATCAGATTGACGAAGCCGTCATTGTAGACCTTGTAGACCAGCGTTTCAGTCGTCTTGCCCGGACCGCCCCCGGTGACGGCATGGACGATGCCGAACGTGTCGAACAGGGCATAGACGGTGTTGACGACCAGCAGGAAGAAGGTCGTCGGCGCAAGCAGCGGGAAGACGATGGTCCAGAATCGCTTGGTCTCGCCGGCGCCGTCCATGGCCGCCGCCTCGATCAAGGCTTTCGGCACCGCCTGCAGGCCGGCGACGAAGAACAGGAAATTGTAGCTGATCTGCTTCCAGGCAGCGGCGGACACCAGCAGGATCATGGCGTGGGTGCCGTTGAGCAGTGGATCCCAGGCGATGCCGAAACTTCTCAGCATGTAGGCCAGCGACCCGATCGACGGGTTGAAGAGGAACAGCCACAGCATACCGGCGATCGCCGGCGCCACCGCGTAGGGCCAGATCAAGAGCGTGCGGTAGAGACCTTTGCCGCGCACCACCTTCTCTGCCATGACCGCGAGCAAGAGCGCCACGCACATGGCAACGATGGCGGTCGCAAGGGAAAACACCACCGTGACCTTGATCGAGTTCAGGTAGGCCGGATCGGCAAGCACTTTCCTGAAATTGGCGAACCAGACGAACTTGGTCCTCAGTCCGAACGGATCCTGCCTGAGCATGGATTGGTAGAACGCCTGACCGGCCGGCCAGTAGAAAAACACGAGCGTGATGGCCAGTTGCGGCGCCACCAGCAGGTAGGGAAGGATCTTGTTGGGAAACACGACGCGAGGGGTCATGGAGCCACTCCGAGGTGATGAGGCGGGCGGCACGATGTGGCATCCCTCTTCGCCAAGATGGCTTTGATGAGCGTTTCGGATTGGGCTTCATCGACCGTTGGCGAAATCGCAAGCGACGGCAAAACTCCCCTCGCCGAGGGGAGATGCCTGGCAGGACAGGTGGATGCGCCGTAGAGCAAGGACCTGCGCTCGCTCTAATTCCCCAGCGCTTCCTTGATCGCCGCATTGCCACGCGTAACCGCATTGTCGAGCGCCTGCTGCGCGGTTTGCTGGCCGGCGAGCATCTTTTCGAACTCCTCGTTCTGGATATCGCGCACCTGCGGCAGGTTCGGCAGACGTACGCCCTTGGAATTGTCGGTTGGCGCCTTACCCGTCATCTGCAGGATCGGGGTCTCGCGACCGACGTTCTTGTCATAGAAACCGGACTTCTTGGTCGCTTCATAGGCGGCAAGCGTTACCGGCAGATAACCCGACTTCTGGTGCAGGTATTCTTGCACCTCGGTCTTCGACAGGTAGGCGAAGAAGGCCGCGACGCCCTTGTATTCCTCGTCGGATTTATCAGCGAAAACCCACAGGCTGGCGCCACCCGGCGTCGTGTTCTGCGGTGCGCCCTTGGCGTCGCTGTCATAGGGCAATTGGCCGATGCCGTAATTCATGCCGGACTTGACGATATCGCCAAGGCCGCCGGAGGATTCGGTCATGATCCCGCATTCGCCGGCGAGGAAGATCTGCTTGGCTTCGGAGGTGCGGCCGCCATATTTGAAAGTGCCGTCCTTGGCGAGGTCCGCCAGCGCCTGGAAGTGGTTGACGAAAATCGGCGCATTGATCTTGAGCTCGACATCGCCGCCGGCCAGACCGTTCTGCTGGGTGGCCCATGACACGTCATTCCAGGCCGCGAAATTCTCCAGATGGATCCAGGTCAGCCAGGTCGAGGTGTAGCCGCAGGCGGCCGCGCCGCTCGCCTTGATCTTCTTGGCGTCTTCCCACACCTCGTTCCAGGTCTTGGGCGGGCTGTCGACGTCGAGACCAGCCTTCTTGAAGATATCCTTGTTGTAATAAAGGATCGGCGAGGAGGAGTTGTAGGGGAAGGAGAGCATGGTGCCGTCCGGCTTCGAATAATAGCCGACTATGCCTGGCAGATACTGGCTCTTGTCGAAGGTCATTCCAGCGCTGGTCAACACATCGGCTGCCGGCTTGATTGCGCCTTCGGCTGCCATCATCACGCCGGTGCCGACGTCGAACACCTGCATAATGTCGGGCGCCTGGCCGGCACGGTAGGCGGCGATGCCGGCATTCAGCGTCTCGGGATACGTGCCTTTGAACACCGGAACAAGTTCATAGTCGCTCTGGCTGGCATTGAAATCTTTGGAGATCTTGTCGACAACTTCGGCATTGGCGCCAGTCATGGCGTGCCACCAACTGATCTGCGTGACAGCAAAAGCGGAGGTTGAGGAAAGCATCATAAAGGTAGCGGCAACACCGGCCGCGAAGCCGAAGGACTTCATGTTTCATCTCCCGTTTGTCATTGGCGAAAGGGGGCACTCCCGCAAAGGCAATATGTGTCGCTCGTGACAATCAGACAACGGTTTTGTTGCAGATCGACGAACTTCGCCCTTTACCCAACGCCACCCTCGCCTCCGCTTGGACGCATGGAAAGCCACACGGCTAGCCGGCTTAGCGAGACGACGAGCGCCAGGAACTGCCGTCGGAACTGCCAAGCTAGCTTTCGGGGTGGCAGCCTTGATTGCAGCCGCTGCAACCCGAAGAGACACGCCAAGGTTGCAGGCGACTTTATCGATCCCTCAACGGCAAAGCGCTACTCAATCCTGCTGCCCTGTTTATTTCCAAAGATCAGGTGAAATAAAATGCTGACGGTCTACAATTGTATCGTCAACGAACACGATCTGAGACTGGTCGCACTCGCCGCGCTGATCTGCGGAATTTCCTGTTTCTCTGCCGTCAACCTGCTTCATCACATAAGCCGCTCCACCGATCGGAACCGGCTTGCCTGGCTGATGATCGCGGCCACTTCGACCGGCTTCGGCATCTGGGCAACGCACTTCATCGCCATGCTCGCATTCACACCGGGCATACCCAGTGCTTACGATCCCGCACTTTCCGTGCTTTCGCTCGCTGCTTCGGTCACTCTGACGGCAGCCGGCATGTGGATCGCCACCTTGCGGAATGAGTTCGACTATCATCTCGTCGGCGGCGCCGTGCTGGGCGGCGGTATCGCGGCCATGCACTACATCGGTATGGCGGCGTTCGAGGTTCAGGGCCGCATCGAGTGGAACCTGTTGCTTGTCGCCGTTTCCCTTCTGGCCGGCGTAACGCTCGCGGCGCTGGCGCTGCGTGTCGTGCAGCGCCGTCCCTCCTTGAAGGCGACATCCGGCGGCGCGGTGCTGCTGACGCTGGCGATCTGCACCTTGCATTTCATCGGTATGGGTGCCGTCTCGATCTTCCCCGATCCCTCGATCGTCATATCCGAATACACGATCGAGCCGACCTCGCAGGCTTTTGCGGCCGCCGCCGCCACACTGGTGATCCTGGTTCTGTCGGCATCGGCGCTGTGGATCGATTTGCGCTTCCGTCGCCAGAAGCTCGAGGTAGACCGCATGCACGGTCTGGCCAATGCCGCCGTGGAGGGGCTGATCGTCTGCGACGGCCACCGCATCATCAGTGCCAATGACAGCATGGCGACATTGACGGGCATCGCAACAGCGACGCTGAACGGAATGCAGCTTGGCGATCTCTTCGGATCCGATATGTCGGGCTTCGGCGAACAGCCGCAGGAGGCCGAATTGAGCGGCCGCGATGGCACGAGCATTCCTGTCGAGCTGATCGCCAGGAGCATCGACTATTGTGGCAAGCCTCACAACGTGGTTGCGGTCCGCGACATTCGCGAGCGCAAGAAGGCGGAACAGGAGATCCTGCGGCTTGCCCATTTCGATCCATTGACCGGACTGGCCAATCGCCGCAGCTTTTCCGGCCGGCTGGAGACGGAAATTGCTGCGATGGGCCGGACCAGGAAAGGCGGCCAGCTTGCGCTTCTGCTGCTCGATCTCGACCGGTTCAAGGAGGTCAACGACCTGTATGGGCACGGCGCGGGCGACGCCATGCTGCAGAAGGTTGCGCACTGCGTTACCGGCATTCTTCGCCAAGGACAGATGGTGGCGCGGCTGGGCGGCGATGAGTTCGCCATCATCGCGCCGAACCTGACCGACCCGTTGGAGGCGGGCCGTATCGCCAACACCGTGCTGACCGCCATGCGCGAGGAAAACCGGCTTTCTGCCGGCGGCGGCCTTGTGTCGGCAAGCATCGGCATTGCGCTGTATCCATCGGATGCCGAAAACCAGGCCAGCCTGATAAGCCACGCCGATACGGCGCTCTACCGGGCCAAGACCGAAGGCAAGGACACCTACCGCTATTTCGAAGCTTCGATGGGGGCCGAGGCCCGCGACAAGCGCGTGATGGAGCACGAACTGCGCCAGGCGGTCGCACGCCAGGAGTTCTACCTCGTCTACCAGCCGCAGAAAGAGATCAGCAGCGGAAAGATGGTCGGCTTCGAAGCCCTGGTCCGCTGGCGGCATCCGACGCGCGGCGACGTCTCGCCGAGCATATTCATCCCGGTCGCCGAAGACAGCGGCGCCATTGGCCAGATTGGCGAATGGGTGCTGACGGCCGCCTGCGAGGAAGCCGCCCGCTGGGAAAATCCGCTGACGGTGGCCGTCAACGTTTCGGCGGTGCAGCTCCACAACACGAATTTCAGCCGCGAGGTCCACGAAACCTTGCTGAATTCCGGCCTGGCGCCCGGCAGGCTCGAGCTTGAGATCACCGAGACGGCGCTTGTCAAGGACATGCCGCGGGCATTGGCCACCTTGCGGCAGGTCAAGGCGCTAGGCGTGCGCGTCGCCATGGACGATTTTGGAACCGGCTATTCCTCGCTCTCCAACCTTCGCGCCTTTCCCTTCGACAAGATCAAGATCGATGGCTCATTCATCAAGTCCGTCGACAAGAACGGCCAGGTCGCGGCGATCGTGCGCGCCGTCCTGGGACTTGGACGCGGGCTCGGCCTGCCGGTTCTGGCGGAGGGTGTCGAGACGCTCGGCGAACTGAAGTTCCTGGACGCCGAAGCCTGCGAGATCGGCCAGGGCTACTATATCGGCAAGCCGGCTCTCATCGAGGAATTCGGCGATCTGACCGGCGTCGTCGCACCCGCTGTCGGCAGCAAACCCGCCAGCCTGCGCGACAGAAGCGTTCTGGCCTTCGCGCCCGCACCCGCGCTAGCCACACGCTAGACTACAGGCTCTCGGGCTTGAGTGCCGTCTCGACCAGCCGCCTGGCGTCCGGCCCCGACCATTCGGCCGGGCCGTTCATGTGGGCGATCAGGCAGCCCTCGCCGTCGATCAGCATGGTGACGGGAAGGCCTAGCGCCAAGCCGCGCTTCTTGAGGTCGTTGAACAGCGTCATCGTCGAATCCCGGTAATAGCCGAGCGTCGCGACGCCGGTATCGCTGAGGAACTTCTTCGGCTTCACATCGTCGCCGGCATCGACGTTGACGGCGACCACTTCAAAGGAGTCGCTGCCCTTTTCCTTCTGCAGCGCATCGAGCGCCGGCATTTCGGCACGGCACGGCGCGCACCATGTCGCCCACAGATTGAGCAGCACCGTCTTGCCGGCATGATCGGCAAGCGTCATCGGCTTGCCGTCCGGACCATTGAAGGCAAGGCTCTTCATGGATTGAGGCGGATCGGCCGGCAAAAGTGCCGCAACCTCACCGGTGGCCGACGCCGCGACTTTCTTGGCGCGGTCGCTCTTGGCCGCGCAAGTCACGTCGTCCCTGCTGTCACCCACGGCAGCTTGTGCCGGTGCATTGTTGCCAGACCGGCTCTCGCTGACATATACCGCGACCGCGCCCGCCAGCGCGCCCGCCACCAAGGCGGCGAGGATCAGGCGCGGGGCCGGGAAGAATCTACTACCGTCTGCCATTTTCTCAAAACTGCTCCGAAGCACGGGTTATAGCCATGAGCGACAAGAAAACCAGCAACCAGATGTGGGGCGGACGTTTTGCCTCGGGTCCGGCCGCGATCATGGAAGCGATCAACGCGTCTATCTCCTTCGACCGCAAACTCTATGCGCAGGACATCAAAGGCTCGATCGCCCATAGCGAGATGCTGGCGCAAACGGGCATTATTTCGGCGGCCGACCAAGAAAAAATCGCTGACGGGCTGAACACGATCCTGAAAGAGATCGAGGCCGGCAGCTTCGAGTTTTCGACACGGCTCGAAGACATCCACATGAACATCGAGGCGCGCCTCGCCGATCTGATCGGCCCGGCGGCCGGCCGGCTGCACACCGCCCGCTCGCGCAATGATCAAGTCGCGGTCGATTTGCGGCTGTGGGTCAAGGATGAATGCTTTCGCGTCGCCGAGGCGTTGAAAGGGCTGATCGAGGCGCTGCTGGAGCGGGCCGAGGAGCATGCCGCGACCGTGATGCCGGGCTTTACCCATATGCAGGCGGCCCAGCCGGTGACCTTCGGCCATCACTGCATGGCCTATGTCGAGATGTTTTCGCGCGACCTGTCGCGCGTGCGCGATGCGATCGAGCGGATGGATGAAAGCCCGCTCGGTGCCGCGGCCCTCGCCGGCACCAGCTTCCCGATCGACCGTCACCGGACCGCCAAGGCGCTCGGCTTCCGCGAGCCGATGCGCAATTCGCTCGACAGCGTCTCGGATCGCGATTTCGCGCTCGAGTTCCTCGGCGTGGCGGCGATCTGCGCCACGCATCTGTCACGGCTGGCCGAAGAGATCATCATCTGGTCGACGCCGCAGTTCGGCTTCGTCAGGCTGTCGGACTCGTTTTCCACCGGCTCCTCCATCATGCCGCAGAAGAAGAACCCCGATGCCGCCGAACTGGTGCGCGGCAAGACCGGCCGCGTCACCGGTCATCTGGTCGGCCTGCTGACGGTGATGAAGGGCATGCCTTTGACCTATGGCAAGGATATGCAGGAAGACAAGGAATCGGTGTTCGACGCCGCCGAGACGCTCGACCTGATGCTGGCGGCGATGACCGGCATGGTCTCGGACATGACGGTCAACGCTGCCGCAATGAAGAAGGCCGCCGGCTCCGGCCACGCGACAGCAACCGATCTTGCCGACTGGCTGGTGCGCACGCTCGGCCTGCCGTTCCGCGAGGCGCATCATGTCACCGGCCGGGCGGTGGCGCTGGCCGAAGACAGGAAGGTGGGGCTGGAGAAGCTTTCACTGGAGGATTTGCAGTCGATCAATTCCGGCATCACGGCCGACATATTTTCGGTGCTGGCGGTGCAGAACTCGGTCAAGAGCCGCACCAGTTTCGGCGGCACGGCGCCGTCGGAAGTGAGGAAGCAGATCCGTGCCTGGAAAAAGCGACTGGCGAAAGCGTAATGCCGGATATTGCGAGCAGTAATATCCCGGATATTGCGACGGGCAATATCTCGGGGTGCAATGCGCCGAGAACTCGGCTAAAAGCGGCGGCTGACAAACGTTTCGGACGGATGGATCGATGACCGGAAGCAGGATTTTGGTGACGCTGACGCTGCTGGTTGCGATCGCGGCCGTTTCGGCCTGCGGCAGGAGGGGCGCTCTCGACACGCCCTATGAGGCGGCCGTGCAGGCGCGCAAGGATGCCTCAAAGGCCCACCAGCCCGTGCCGCCGGAGCCGGAAAAACCGGTCAAGGACAAGAAATTCATCCTCGACCCGCTGATCTAGAGCCGACGAGAGCCGGGCCTTTCAACCCGATCTCATCGCGCCCCAACTTCCGGAACCACTCTCGTGAACCATTTCGACTACCGCGACGGCGTGCTCCATGCCGAGGACGTGGCGATCCCCGACATCGCCGCACAGATCGGCACGCCATTCTACTGCTATTCGACGGCGACCCTGACCAGGCACTACCGGGTGTTTGCCCAGTCCTTTGCAGGGCTGGACGCGCTGGTCTGCTACGCCATGAAGGCCAATTCCAACCAGGCCGTCCTGCGGACGCTGGCCAAGCTCGGCGCCGGCGCCGACGTGGTTTCGGAAGGTGAATTGCGCCGGGCGCTCGCCGCCGGCATTCCGGCCGGCAAGATCCTGTTTTCGGGCGTCGGCAAGACCGCGCGCGAAATGGACTTTGCCCTTGCTGCCGGCATCCTTTGCTTCAACGTCGAATCCGAGCCTGAACTCGAGCTGTTGTCGGCGCGAGCCACCGCCCTTGGCAAGGTGGCGTCGATCTCGCTGCGCATCAATCCCGACGTCGACGCCAAGACCCACAAGAAGATCTCCACCGGCAAGGCCGAGAACAAGTTCGGCATCCCGTGGCAGCGGGCGCGGCAGGTTTATGCCCGCGCGGCAAAGCTTCCCCGCATCAGGATCACCGGCATCGATACCCATATCGGCAGCCAGATCACCGAGCTGCAGCCCTTCGACGATGCCTTCGCCCTGCTTGTCGATCTCGTCGGCGCGCTGCGGGCGGACGGCCATGCCATCGAGCATATCGATGTCGGCGGCGGGCTCGGCATTCCCTACCGCATCGACAACAACCCGCCGCCGCTGCCCGACGCCTATGCCCAGATCGTCAGGAAGCATGTCACCAAGCTCGGGCTGAAGGTGATGTTCGAGCCTGGCCGGCTGATATCGGGCAATGCCGGCATCCTCGTCTCGGAAGTGATCTTCGTGAAGGAAGGCGACGCCAAGAACTTCCTCGTCGTTGATGCCGCCATGAACGATCTCATCCGGCCGACGCTCTACGACGCCTTCCACGACATCCGTCCGGTCGTGCAGCCGCCGGCCGACACGCCGCGCATGATGGTCGACGTGGTAGGCCCGGTCTGCGAGACCGGCGACTATATCGGCCTGGACCGCGATCTGCCCAGGCTGAAGGCCGGCGACCTGATTGCCGTCTCCACCGCCGGCGCCTATGGCGCGGTGCAGGCCGGCACCTACAACACCCGCCTGCTGGTGCCGGAGGTGCTGGTCGACGGCGACCGGTTCCACGTCGTGCGCCCACGCCCGACCTATGACGACCTGATCGGGCTGGATTCCATGCCCGACTGGCTTGCATAGAAGCGCCGGAAACACACCTACCCGTCATAGGGAGCAAGTCATGACGAACGGCATCACCGTCACACGCGAGCGCATTGCCGCGATGGAACCGCGCATCCGCCCCTATATCAGGCACACGCCGGTGCTGCGCGTCGACATGGCCGACTTCGACCAGCCGCCGCTGGCCGTCGACCTGAAGCTCGAATGCCTGCAGCATTCCGGCTCGTTCAAGGCGCGCGGCGCCTTCACCAATCTCTTGGAGCGTCCGGTTCCCGAGGCCGGTGTCGTCGCAGCATCGGGCGGCAACCATGGCGCGGCCGTCGCCTATGCCGCCATGCGGCTCGGCCACAAGGCGACCATCTTCGTTCCCGAAGTGAGCCCGCCAGCCAAACTGGAGCGAATCCGCTCCTACGGCGCCGAACTGATCGTCGGCGGCGCCCGCTACGCCGAGGCGCTGGCGGCCAGCGAACGGTTCGCCGAGGAGACCGGCGCCTTGCAGATCCATGCCTTCAACCAGGAGGAAACGCTCGTCGGCCAGGGCACGCTCGGGCTCGAAATCGAGAGCGATTTGCCTCGGATCGACATGCTGCTGGTCGCTGTCGGCGGCGGCGGCCTGATCGGCGGCATCGCTGCCTGGTTTACCGGCCGCATCCGTATCATCGCCGTCGAGCCGGAAGGAGCGCCGACGCTGCATCGCGCCTTCGAGGCCGGACACCCCGTCGACGCGCCGGCCGAGGGTATCGCCGCCGATTCACTGGCGCCAAAGCGCGTCGGCGAAATGATGTTCCCGATTGCCGAAGCCTTTGTCGAACGCTCGATCCTGGTCAGCGACGACGACATCATCGCCGCGCAGAAGGCGCTGTGGAACCGGGCCCGCATCATCTCCGAGCCGGGTGGCGCCGCCGCCTTTGCCGCGGTCCTGTCGGGCCGCTATGCGCCGGCGGCGGGCGAACGGGTCGCCGTGCTGGTCTGCGGAGCGAATGCGGACCCCGCTACCTTCTAAAGGGCCTGCTGCCTTCTAAAGGGTATGCAGGATGGAACTATAACGGTCCACTTCACGTTTTTCCGAACTGCCTCGCCTTTGCCGTGTTTGCTGGTATTCTTTGAGTCGTGAGGCGTCGGGCTATCCTGCCCGCTCCACAGCATGATCCCGAAAAGTGAAATCCCTTTCGGAACAGATCATGCTCAAAGGGATAGGGCCGCATCCCGGTTTTCGGGATAGGCTCAAGGAAGGGCCGATGACGCAACGACCCACCTTCAGCAGCGATCGCGGCCTGGCCGGACGCCTGGCCTTGAGCCGGTTGGCGACGCGGGTCTCGATGATGGTCGAGCGCGGCTGGCCGTTGCTGCTTCCGCTCGTGATAGTCGCCAGCCTGTTCCTCAGCATCTCCTGGCTGGGGCTGTTCTCCCGGCTGCCGGATATGGCGCGCATCGGCCTGGTCGCTGCTTTTGCCATAGCGGCACTGGCCGCGCTCTATCCGCTGCGCTTCTTCCGCCTGCCGGGCGCCGGCGAAATCGACCGCCGCATCGAGGCCGCCAATCAACTGTTGCACAGCCCGGTGCTGGTGCAGACCGACCGGCCCAGCGGCAGGGAAAGCAGCTTCTCGCAGGCGCTGTGGCGCGAACACCAGAAGCGCATGGCCGGAAAGCTCGACAACCTTGGCGCCGACCTGCCGCGCACGCGCGTGCCGGAGCGCGACCCCTGGGGGCTGCGCGCGGTGGCGGCCCTTTTACTCGTTACCGCCTTCGCCTTCTCCTTCGGGCCGACCGGCGGCAGGATCAGCGACGGCTTCAATGCCCATGGCGCGCGCGATATCGTGCCGCCGCGCATCGATGCATGGGTGACGCCACCGGCCTATACCGGCAAGCCGCCGATCTTCCTGACCGCCGACGCTAACCAGGCGATCCCGACCTTTACGATTCCCGAAGGCAGTGACGTTTCGCTGCGCGTGACGGGCGGCTCGGGCGAGGAAACGCTCGGCTATGCCGACAAGAATGGCAACGCCCGCGTCATCGACCCCGCTGCGCCGCAGGCCGCCGCCAAGCCGGCCGCAAGCCCGGCGCCGCCGTCCAAGGTGCGCCAGTTCACCAGCAAGCTGACCGGCGACGGCACGCTGACGCTGACCTCGGGCAAGGACCAGCTCGGCCGCTGGGCCTTCGCGGTCATATCGGACAAGCCGCCGCAGATCCGCTTCGTCGGCGAGCCCAAGCGCGCCGCAAACGGCGCCTTCGAGCTAAACTACCAGATCGACGACGACTATGGCGCCGCCACCGCCAAGGCAGTGTTCGCGCTCGCCGATCCGCAGGCGCCGAATGCGCGTCCGCTGTACGGTGCACCTGAAATGCCGCTGACGCTGCCGCGCCGCGGCGGCAAGTCGAACGCCGCCAAGACCTCCAAGGACCTGACCGAGCATGTCTGGGCCGGCAACAGCATCAAGCTGAAGCTGGTCGCCACCGATGATGCCGGGCACACCGCATCGAGCGAAACCAAGACGCTGCTGATGCCGGAGCGGCCTTTCGCCAATCCGCTGGCACGCGCCGTGATCGAACAGCGCCGCCTGCTGGCGCTCGACGCCAACGCCAAGCCGCGCGTGCTCGACCTGATGGACGCCATCACACTTCGGCCGGAAGATACGTTCGACAACATGTCCCACTATCTCGCCATCATGAGCGCCCGCACCCGGCTGAAGATGGCCGAGAGCGACGATCAATTGCGCAGCGAGGTCTCCTATCTCTGGGAAATCGCGCTCGGCATCGAGGAAGGCAATCTTTCGGCCGCCGAAAAGCGGCTGCGCCAGGCGCAACAGGCGCTGCAGGACGCCATCAAGAATGGCGCCAGCGACGCTGAAATCGAAAAGGCGATGAAGGAACTGCGCGAGGCGATGAACCAGTTCCTGCAGGAATTCGCGGAGCGCGCCAAGCAGAATCCCAACGCCCCGCAGATGCAGCAGAACGGCCAGGAACTGCGCCAGAGCGACATCGATCGCATGATGGACCAGATCGAAAACCTGGCGAAGTCCGGAGATCGCGACAAGGCCCAGCAACTGCTGTCGCAACTGCAGGACATGATGAACAATCTGCAAGCCGGCCGTCAGCAGCAAGGCGGCCAGCAGGACAGCGAGATGCGCCAGCAGATGGACAAGCTGGGTGAGATCCTGCGGCGTCAGCAGGAGATGATGAACGACACCTTCCGCATGGATCAGATGCAACGCGGCGAGCGCCAGCGCGGGCAGAACCGTGACGAGCAGCTCGGCGAAGGCGGCCAGGATGAGGACAGACCCGGCGTCGGCGAAGACCGCGATCCGCTCGCCCGGCAAAAGCCGATGACACCCCAGGAATTCGCCGATGCGCTGAAACAGCTGCAGCAGGGCCAGGGCCAGCTGCAAAGCGACCTCGATCAGCTGAAGAAGGGCCTCGAAGGCATGGGTATGGAGCCCAATGAAGGATTTGGCGAGGCCGGCAAGTCCATGGGCAATGCCGAACAGGCACTCGGCGAGGGTGAAGGCGATGCGGCCGTCGGTCATCAGGGCCGGGCGCTGGAAGCGCTGCGCAAGGGCGCCAAGGACATGATGAAGCAGATGCAGGCCATGCAGGGCGACCAGGGCGGCGGCGAGGAAGGCGGCCGCCAGCAGAACGCCGATCGTGATCCGCTCGGCCGGCCACGCGCCAGCCAGGGTCCCGATTTCGGCGATTCGGTGAAGGTGCCCGACGAGATCGACGTGCAGCGTGCCCGTCAGATTCTGGAAGCGATCCGCAAACGGCTCGGCAATGCGCTCAGCCCCGACATCGAACGCAGCTATCTGGAACGGCTGCTCGAGCTGAAATAGAGCAATTCCAGGAAAATTGTGAAGCGGTTTTCCGTCCGGAATTGCGAAAAAACAAAGGGATTGCCGCCCGCGTCCATCTCACCTGAAAACCTCTCGCACGGGTGCACCACCATGCCCAGACTTGGCGCTGTCACACCCATCCTGCGCATCTTCGACATTGCCAAGGCGCGTGAATTCTATGTCGGCTTCCTCGGCTTCGAGGTGCAGTGGGAACATCGCTTCGCCGACGACGCGCCGCTTTACGTGGCGGTCGGCCGCGACGGCTGCGTTCTGCATCTCAGCGAACATCATGGCGACGGTGCACCCGGCATCGCCCTGCGCATCGAGGTCGAGGACATCACCGCTCTTCATGGCGAACTGATCGGCAAAAACTACCGCTTCGCCAGGCCGGGCGTGGAAGATACGCCTTGGAAGACCCGCGAGGTGTCGGTCGCCGATCCGTTCGGCAACAGGCTGCATTTCTACGAGGATGCCGCCGGCTGACTGAGCCTGTTGACGAAGGCTTCGCGGATCGCATCCTGCATGCCGTCGATCGCCTCACCTGACGCATTGGGGTTGCGGTGCATCACCACGTTCGAGGAATCGATGGCGCCGAATCCGTCCGCGGTGGTCAGTTCACGACAGCCGTCCGGAATGTTGCTGCGCGAAATCGGCGCGATCGCCAGTCCGGAGGTGACGGCGAGCTTGAGGCCGCCGGTGGTGTCGCTGGTATAGGCGACACGATAGGCAAGATCGCGCTGCTCCAGTGATTTGATGGCGAAGTCCTTGCACCAGCCGGCCCGGTTGTAGAGCGCGATCGGCACCGGCTGTTCCTCATGCATGTGATGCAGGGTCGACGTCACCCACACGGTCGGGTCGTGCATCAGCACTTCGCCGCCGGCGGGATCCTGCCATTCGAACACCACGCACAGATCGAGTTCGCCGGCAGCGAGCGCCGCCATCTGTGCCCCGGAATGGGCATAGCGCACGGTGACCTCGACCTGTGTATGACGCTTCGAGAAGGCGCCGAGCGCGCGCGACAGGATGGCGTGGCCATATTCCTCCGGAATGCCGATGCGCACCGGCCCGCCAAGCGGCGCTGCCGCCATCGATGCCGACGTCTCGTCGAGCAGCGAGACAATGCGGCGGGCGTTGACGATGAGTTCGCCGCCGCGCCGCGTCAACGCGACGCCGCGCGAACCGCGCTCGAACAGGCTGGCGCCGATCAGCTCTTCGAGCTTCTTCATCTGCATCGACACCGCGGATTGGGTGCGGCCGGCCTGCTCCGCCGCCTTGGTGAAATTGCCGGTCTCGGCAATCGCCACGAAGGTTCGCAGGAGGTCGCTGTCGAGGGTCGGCCGCACGGAATCCGCCATAAGAGAATTTGATTGCTGGCATCATTCCAATTCGTTTGCAACATGTCAAACGGCGGACGATAGTCGCCATACCCATTGGATATGCGGCTGCGAAATCAGCCGCGGACCAATCAAGAGTCCTCACTCGTGCCCGCTGCCCGAAACGGTGGCGGGTTCTTTTTACCCCGCAGGCGGCAGCTTCGGGTCGTACGCGCAGGAGCCTGGATGCAGATGCAGAATCGGATGGTGGGCGGCATCCTGAGCCTGTGCCTCGGCGTGCTGGTCTTTTCGCTGCAGGATCCGCTCGTCAAAGCCGTGTCGAGCGGCTATCCGGTGACCGAGGTGATGGCGATCCGCTCGATCGTCGCCCTGCCGATCCTGATCGTTCTGGTCCATGCCGATGTCGGCTTGCGGGCGATCCTGTCGAAGCGATTCGGCATGCTGACGGTGCGCGCCTTCATCCAGTTCACCTCCTATACGATGTACTACCTGGCCATCGCTGCTTTGCCGCTCGCCGATGCGGTGGCGCTTTATTTCATGGCGCCGCTGTTCATCATGGTCCTGGCCGGACCTTACCTTGGCGAGCGCGTCTCCTGGCAGACACTGGCAACCGTGCTGATCGGCTTGTTCGGCGTCCTCGTGATGCTGCGCCCCGGCGCAGGGCTGTTCGACTGGGCAGCGCTGCTGTCGCTGGGATCGGCGGCGCTCTATGGTTTTTCGCAGCTGATGGCCCGCAAGATCGGCGATACTGAATCGTCCACCGTCATGGCCTTCTATCAGAACGGCGCCTATCTGGTCGGCGCCGCCGTGGTTGCCGGGGCGTTTCACCTGGCCGGCATTACACACGCCGTTCACCCGAGCCTGGAATTCCTGGTACGGCCATGGATTTGGCCAACGCTGCCGGATTTTTTCAAGATGGCGGCCTGCGGTTTCGTCGCCTCCGCCGGCATGATCCTGCTGTCGCAGGCCTACCGGATGGCGCCGGCCAACCGCGTTGCCACCTTCGAATACACCGGCATCCTGTGGTCGCCGCTGTGGGGTTTCCTGTTCTTCGCCGAGGTGCCGCGGTCGACGACGGTGATCGGTGCTGCCTTGATTATCGGCGCCGGTCTGCTGGCGCTCAACACCGAACGGCGCAAGAATGTTCCACCCGTGCTCGCTGCCGCCGACCCAGCCTGATCAGGCGAAGCAGATCAGCGCCCGCTCGACTCGCGAACGGATTTCGGCCAGCGTGAAGGGCTTCTGCACGACATCGAGGATGATGCCGTTCAATTCCTCGGCGCGCTCGCGCTGGTCGGCATAGCCGGTCATCAGCACGATCTTGATCGACGGAAACAATGCAGCAGCCGCGATCGCCATCTCGATGCCGTCCATCTCCGGCATGCGGATATCGGAGACGACGAGATCGTAGCCGCCACGCGCCGCCTGGATCAGCGAAAGTCCCTGCGCGCCGTCCGCCGCGATATCGATTGTGTGCCCGGCGCGTTCAAGCGCGCGGGCGGCCAGGGTGCGGACGGACTCATCGTCCTCGACGATCAGAAGCTTTGCCATGGCCGGCATATTTGGCCGCCAAAAGTTGACTTTTCCTGAAAGCCCCCGAGCAATTCAGGAAAAGTGTGAAACGGTTTTCCGGGAAAAGCGCATAGCGCTTTCCCTTGGGAATTGCGTCAAAACAAAAAACTAGAGCGGTTCGGCGTTTTCGTGAAGCGGCGAACCGCTCTAAGCATCAGCAAACCTTTTTGATGCCGCTCAGACATCCCCTTTGACGACACCGACAAACGGCAACTCGCGAAAAGCATGGGCTACATCCATGCCGTAGCCGACGACGAAATAGTCGGGGCAGTCGAAGCCGACATGATCGGCATTGAGCTCGGTCTGGCGGCGCATGCGCTTGTCGAGCAGCACGGCGATCGAACAGCTCTTGGCGCCCCGCGACAACATCAGCTCGCGGGTAAAGCTCAGCGTCTTGCCCGATTCGAGAATGTCGTCGATCAGCAGCACGTCGCGGCCGGCGACCTCATTGTCGATGTCGCGCAGCACCCTCACCTCGCCGCTGCTGGTGCCGGCGCCATAGCTGGAAATGAAGATGAATTCGACCTCCGGCGACAGGCCGACATCGTGCATGGCCCGGATAAGATCGGCGGCGAAGATAAACGAGCCCTTCAGCACCGAGATCACCAGCAGATCGTGATAATCGTGTCCGGCAATCTCCTTGGCGAGTTCGAGATTGCGCCGCGCGATCGCCGATGCTGAAAACAGAACCTCGATGTCCTTGCCGCGTACGATGGGCATTGATGGTCTTCCCCGGTGATCGCCTATTCGGCGAAAGTGACCGACACGGTCTTCACACCGTTTCTAGGCACGTCGAGCCGGCTGGCAAAGCCGAATCTTTCGCCAGACGCCAGCGAACGGCCGGATGTCCCCAACGTATAGCGGGTAGTCTGCCCGTCATTGCCGGTCACCCGGATTTCGAGCGGCGGCAACTGCGTCGGTTTCGCACCATCATTGACGGCCTCGCCATCGACGAACAGCGCGGCGTTCGGCCCGGTAGCGTCGACGCGTGACGTGACGCCCGAAATGCTGAGCGCCGACGCCTGCGCGCTGGATGGGAACGGCGCCTGGCGCACCACCGCGTGCCCGCCGGAGACCCAGAACGCGGCCAAGGCAGCGCCGATACCGGCGACCCAGAAGATCGGCCCGCCGCGCGAGGCTGGTAGCCGCTCCGGCAGGGCCTCGGGCTTGCGCAGCATGTCCATGCCCGCGACGGGTGGCATGACGATCGCACGCGGCAGCGGCGAAACGCTCTCCACGGCAGGCGCAAGGCGCGGCATCACCACGTAATCGGCATCGACGATATCGGCAGCCGAACCACGTATGAACCGGTCCGCTGCGGCGATTGCCGCCCGATCGGTCATGATTTCGCCGGAAACCGGGCGCGCGGTTCGATCGTCAGCCATCATGGCCCCAGCATTGCAGCACGTGTTCGCTTTTCGTTTCTTTTGCGTAAACACAAATGGTTAACGCTTCCCCACCGGAGCCCTCGTGACGAGCCGAAAGAGCCCAGAAATTAACCGCCGGTTAACCATGCCGGCCGATGGTCTTTACCCAGAACAGGCCGGCTCGCCGCCGAGCCGAAATTCAGGTCGTCGAAATTGATTCGTTTCGAAAATGTCGGCCTCCGCTATGGCATGGGTCCGGAAATCCTCCGCGACATCTCCCTGCACATCCCGGAGCGCTCCTTCCAGTTCCTCAGCGGGCCTTCGGGCGCCGGCAAGACGACCTTGCTGCGCTTGCTGTTCATGTCGCTGAAGCCGACGCGCGGGCTGATCACCATCTTTGGCAAGGACCGTTCGCGCATCTCGCGTACCGAATTGCCGCATCTGCGCCGCCGCATCGGCGTGGTGTTCCAGGATTTTCGCCTGCTCGACCACATGACCACCTACGAGAACGTCGCGCTGCCGCTGCGCGTGCGCGGGCGCGAGGAGGCGAGCTACCGCACCGATGTCACCGAACTGTTGAAGTGGGTCGGGCTGGGCGAGCGCATGCACGTGCTGCCGCCGGTTCTGTCCGGCGGCGAGAAGCAGCGCGCGGCGATCGCGCGGGCGCTGATCGAGCAGCCGGAAATCCTGCTCGCCGACGAACCGACCGGCAATGTCGATCCGCCGCTGGCGCGACGGCTGTTGCGGCTGTTTATCGAGCTCAACCGTCTCGGCACCGCGGTGGTGATCGCCACCCACGACCTTGGCCTGATGGAACAGGTCGACGCGCGCCGCATGATCCTGGCCGGCGGAAGGCTGGACATCTATGACTGAACTGTCCGCCGAACATTTTGTGGAACGGGAGCAGGACGCCGAGGCGACCGAGGCAAAGCCCCGCGCCCAGCGCAGGATGGCGCCGATCGTGCCGGCGCAGAACATCGCCGGCCGGGCACTGGTCCTGGTCATCGCCATCATGACCTTCCTGTCCTGCCTGACTTTCGGCGCGGTGACGCTGGTGCGCGACACAGCGTCCGTCTGGGAGAACCAGATTTCACGCGAGGCGACCATCCAGATCAAGCCGGTCGACGGCCTCGACATGGAAGCAGCCCTTACCCAGGCCTCCCAGATCGCCGGTGAATTCCCTGGCGTCAAGACGACCCGGATCATCGACCGCGAGGCGACCGCGAGGCTCCTTGAGCCCTGGCTGGGCTCGGGGCTCAACATCGATGAATTACCCGTGCCGCGCCTGATCATCGTCACCATCGACGAGAACAGCCCGCCCGATTTCGCTGCCATGCGCGCCGCGATCACGCCGAAACTGCCGAGCGCATCGCTCGATGATCACCGCACCTGGGTCGACCGGCTGGTAGCGATGGCCCGCACCACGGTGACCATCGGCATTGCCGTGCTGGCATTGATGCTGTCGGCGACCGTGCTGACCGTGGTGTTCGCGACGCGCGGCGCCATGGCCGGCAACGGTCACATCATCGAAGTACTGCATTTCGTCGGCGCCGAAGCACGCTTCATCGCGCGCGAATTCCGCCGGCATTTCCTGGTCACCGGCATGAAGGGGGCGGCGGCTGGCGGTGCCGCGGCAGTGCTCGTCTTCATCGTCTTTTCCTGGTGGTCGTCGCGCAATATGGCGACGCCGCAGGCCGACCAGGCGACCGCCCTGTTCGGCAATTTCGCCATCGGTTCGGCAGGCTATCTCGGTGTCGTGTTGATGGTGCTGGTGATCGGCGGACTGACGGCTGCCACGTCCCACGCCACCGTCGTTGCCTATCTCAGCGACATCGATGTCCGCCAGCCGGATGCAGGCTAATTCATGTCGCCCAAAAGTGGGAACCGGTTTTGGGACAACGACATAGATAGGACAGGGTGATCACGGATGGAGAATTCACGTAACGCAAAGTGCGTCTTTTACCTACCCAAAGCCGCATTTCAGGATTAACCATATGGCGATGGACGCGCGGGATTCGACCGGTACGGCTGGGCAGATGCCAGTGGTGGTTGCCCGTTCGCATGACCGCTCCGCTGTGAGCCGTCTAAGAGCCGCGTTGCGTCTGTCCGCTCTCTCTGTCCTCATCCTCGCAACATTGTTTGCCGGCGGCTTCGGCTGGTTCGCCAATAAGGTCAGTCACCTGACCACGCCTGCCAATCCGGCCAAGGCGGACGCGATCATCGTGCTGACCGGCGGCCAGTCCCGCCTCGATGCGGCGATGGATCTGCTGGCGTCCGGCAAGGGCGAGCGGCTGCTGATCAGCGGCGTCCATCCTTCGGCCAGCCGCCGCCAGTTGCAGGCGGCGACCGGCGGCGACAAGAAGCTGTTCTCCTGCTGCGTCGACATCGACCGCGCCGCGCTCGATACGATCGGCAATGCGGAGGAAAGCGCCAAATGGGTCGAGAGCCACGCCTATGGCACGGTGATCCTTGTCACCAACAATTATCATATGCCGCGCAGCCTGCTGGAAATGGGCAGGCTGCTGCATGGCGCCAAGCTCGAGCCCTATCCGGTGGTCAATTCCAACCTCGACAATGGCGGCTGGCTGACCAAGCCGCGGGCATTGCGCGTGCTGTTCACCGAATACAACAAGTATTTGCTGGCGCTGGCGCGCGGCATCGTGCCGGTCAAGCCGACGCCCAACGGCATCGCATTGGCCGAAACCGCGGCCGGCGGCTGATTATTCCGCTGCGGCCGCGCCCGAATCTCCCCTGAGCCGTGCGATCTCCTGTTCAAGGCGCTCGATCCGCTTGTCCCGCTCGCCGAGTGCCGCCGCCACGTCGGCCGCCTCGAACCGTTGCGGGATGTGCTGCGGACAATTGGCATCCCAGGCCGAGACGGTGAACAGGATGACTTGCTCGGGGCGCGCCTTGTAGTCTTGCGGCATCAGTTTCGCCATCAGTTCGGCGTCACTCTCGACGACCCGCGCCGTGCCCCAGATCTTGATGCGCTGGCGGTGCATATAGTCGATCAGGAACAGGAACGCCCTTGGATTGTCGGCCAGATTGCCCTGCGTGATGAACTGCCGGTTGCCGGAAAAATCCGCGAAGCCGATCGTATGTTCATCCAGCACCTTGAGGAAGCCGGCCGGCCCGCCGCGATGCTGGACATAGGGCTGCCCCTCGCTGTTGGCGGTCGACAGGAAGACGCTGGTCTGCATTTCGATGAAGGCGGCAAGGTCCGGGGTGATGCCGGCCTGCCAGCCGCCACGCTCCTCGACGCGGGCATAGGACTGACGTGAGCCCTTGCGGGCCTGGATCGCCTTGACGGTCGGCGTGAAGGCGACGTCGCTGGTGAAAGCATGCGCGTTCATTGAAAGCTTCCTTGCGGCAAGATGCTAAAGTCCGAGCTCCGACAGCGTCGGGTGGTCGTCCGGTCGCCGGCCGAGCGGCCAGTGATACTTACGATCGGCCTCGCCGATCGGCAGGTCGTTGATGCTGGCGATGCGCAGGCGCATCAGCCCGTGTTCATCGAATTCCCAGTTCTCGTTGCCGTAGCTGCGGAACCATGAACCGCTGTCGTCGCGCCATTCGTAAGCGAAACGCACGGCGATGCGGTTGCCGTGGAAGGCCCAGACCTCCTTGATCAGCCGGTAGTCGAGCTCGCGACTCCATTTTCGCGTCAGGAAGGCCTGGATGGCGTCGCGGCCTTGCAGGAATTCGGCGCGGTTGCGCCAGCGGCTGTCCTTGGTATAGGCGAGCGCAACCCGCGCCGGATCGCGTGAATTCCAGGCATCCTCGGCCATGCGCGCCTTCTGTGCTGATGTCTCGGCGGTAAACGGCGGCATCGGCGGGCGGGCTTCGGACATGGCAACTCCTTTGTGGGCCATGCTGCGGGCAGGCTGACAGACACAATATAGAGCCTTCCATCATTCAAATGCAGATGACATATTCGTAACCCGTCCTTCCATTTTCCGGAAGAAGCTATGGATCGTCTCGAAGCCATGTCGCTCTTTGTCGCCGCGGTGGAGGCCGGCAGCCTTTCAGCAGCCAGCCGCCGTTTCGGCATTCCGCTGGCGACGGTCAGCCGCAAGATTTCCGATCTCGAGCGCCATCTGAACACACGCCTCCTGAATCGCTCGACGCGACGGCTAACACCGACCGATGCCGGCCAGACCTATATTGCCGCCTGCCGCCGCATCCTCGACGACGTCGGCGAGGCCGAACGCACGGCAGCCGGCGAATACAGTGCTCCGACCGGCGAACTGGCCATCACCGCGCCGGTCGTCTTTGGCCGTCTGCACGTGCTGCCGGTCGTCACCGGCTTTCTCGCCGCCTATCCCGACGTGGACATCCGCCTGACATTGGCCGACCGCATAACCCAGCTGGTCGAGGACCATTTCGATCTCGCCATCCGCATCGGCCAGTTACCCGATTCGAGCCTGGTCGCCATCGGCGTCGGCGCGATCCGCCGCGTCGTTTGCGCCAGCCCGGCCTATCTGGCCGAACACGGCACGCCAACGGCCCCGGAGGATCTGGAAACACACGATTGCATCACCTTCGAGGGACTTGCCTCCGCCGCCAGTTGGAGCTTCATCAGGGGCAAGGCCGAAATCCCGGTTCGGGTCCGCTCGCGGCTTCAGGTCAACACCGCCGAAGCGGCCATCGATGCCGCGATTGCCGGCGTCGGGCTGACACGCGTGCTTTCCTACCAGATCGAAGCCGCGCTGCGGTCCGGCACGCTGCGCATCCTGCTGCAGGAGTTCGAGCCAAAGTCATGGCCGGTAAGCCTGGTGCATGCGGGCCACGGCCTGCTGCCGGTCAAGCTGCGCGCATTCCTCGATTTTGCCGCCCCGCGCCTGAAGGAGCGGCTGGCACAGCTGATGTAGCGGAACCAGGCCAATCTCCCATTGGCGACCGTTCTTCGTTGCCAACCAAAGCGCCCTGCGGCCATTTCCTTTTTTCCCGCGCTTGGTGTAACCAACGCTCACCTCCTCACCGGGCTCCCCCCCAATGCTCTACATCAGATCGCTGACGTTCAATTTCGTCTTTTACGTCAACCTGATCGTCCAGATGATCCTCTGGACCCCGTACTATTTCCTGTCGCCCCGGCACCGCGCCTGGTTCGTGCCGAAATTCTGGTCGCGCACCTCGATGTGGCTTTACGACAAGATCGCCGGAACGAAGAGCGAGATCACCGGCCGGGAAAACCTGCCCGAAGGCTCCTTCATCCTGGCCCCCAAACACCAGTCGTTCTGGGATGCGATCGCCTTCTTTCCCTATCTTCACGACCCTCTCTACATCCTGAAGCGCGAGCTCACCTGGATCCCGTTCTTCGGCTGGTACATCATGAAGATGCGCATGATTCCGGTTCATCGCGGCAGCCGTTCGAAAGCGCTGAAGGCCGTGGTCGCCGCGACCAAGGCGGAGATGGCGCGCAATCCTCGCCAGCTCATCATCTACCCCGAAGGGACAAGACGCGCGCCGGGCGACGAGCCGGCCTACAAATACGGCATCGTCGAAATCTATGCGCAACTTGGCGTTCCGGTGGTGCCGGTTGCCCATGTCGCCGGTCTCTATTGGCCGCGTCGAAAATTTCTGCGCTACCCCGGCACCGTGAAGGCGCGCTTCCTGCCGCCGATCCCACCGGGACTGAGCAAGGACGAATTCATGGCCCGGCTGATCGGCGAGACCGAGGCTGCCTGCGACCAGTTCCTGATTGATGCCGCGCGGGGCCCGAATCCGCCTGCCTTGCCGCCGACAGCGGTGAAAAGACTGCAAGAGCTGGACAACGCCGCAAGACACAAAGCCTGAACCGGAAGTCTCCTGCCGGCAGTTCTCAGCCGAAAACGGCCAGCGCGGTGGTCAACACCAGCGTCGCGGCAAAGACCAGGTTGACGATCCGCGAGGCCGCCGGCCGGCGCAGGAAGCGCGCGAATGCCACTCCCAAGACAAGCCACAGAGCATGGATGGCGACGATCATCAGCGCGAGAGCCATCAGCTTCAGCCATGGACCAAGCTCAGTGTTACCCTGTTTGGGCGAAGCACCGGCGAACACGGCGGCGATTGCCACATAGGCCTTCGGATTGGCGACCGCGAGAAGGAATCCAGCCAGCCATGTTGGACACGAAGCCTCCGCGCCGCGTGCTGCCATGGGCGGCGCCGTGGCGATCTTGAAGGCGAGATAGAGGATGTAGGCCGCCGAGGCGAAAGCCAGCAACGGCGCCAGCTTCGGCGTCGCGGTGAGCACCGCCACGACCCCGGTCGCGACAACCAGAAGCACGGCGATCGTGCCCAGGATGATCCCCCAGGCATAGCCCAGCGAGTGGCGCAAACCGAAGGCGGTCCCAACGGCGGTAACGCTTATCGTTGCCGGACCCGGGCTGCCCATGATCACCAGGGCGGCAAGCACGAGCGCGAGAAGTTGCCCCCAAAGATCCGGCTGCGAAAGAAGCGGCTCAGTCATTTTCTCCTCTGTCCTGCCTTGCGCGAAGAGACAGTATGGCAGGACCAGAGGGGCGTCTTGGACGTTCGTGCGAGGCGCGGCGCCTGAAGCTTCAGCCGCTCGCTTTGTCGAGTTCGGCCATGTCGGCGGCGGTCAGTTTCAGCGACGCCGCCCTGATCAGGCTGTCCATCTGTTCAGGCTTGGTGGCGCTGGCGATCGGCGCGGTGACACCCGGCCGCGCAATCACCCAGGCAAGCGCGACTTCCGCCTGCTTGGCCGAATGCCTTGATGAAACCGCGTCGAGTGCCGCAAGGATGCGCATGCCGCGCGCATTGAGATAGTCCTTCACCCCGCCGCCACGCGGGCTTTGACCGAGATCGGCCTCGCTGCGGTATTTGCCGCTGAGAAAACCCTTGGCCAGGCTGAAATAGGTGATGACGCCGATGTCCTCGGCCACGCACAGATCGCGCAACGGCCCATCGAAGGACGAGCGATCGTAGAGATTGTATTCCGGCTGCAGCACCTCGTAGCGCGGCAGACTGCGCAAGCTCGCCACATCGAGTGCGGCACGCAACTGGCCGGCGTCGAGATTCGAACAGCCGGCATAGCGGATTTTGCCCTTGGCGAGCAGCTTCTCGTAGGCGCCAAGCGTTTCTTCATAGGGCGTTGCAGGGTCCGGCCAGTGCGACAGATAGAGGTCGATGACTTCGGTCTGCAGCCGCTTCAGCGATGCGTCGACGGCCTTTTCGATGTATGCGGCGGACAGGTCCTTGTGCCCCTGCCCCATATCCGAACCGACCTTGGTGATCACCACGACCTTGTCGCGATTGCCACGGTCTTTCATCCATTTGCCGATGATGGTTTCCGATTCACCGCCTTTGTGGCCGGGAACCCAGCGCGAATAGGCATCCGCCGTATCGATGGCGTTGAGGCCGGCGCCGACGAAGCGGTCGAGCAGGTCGAACGAGGTTTTCTCGTCGGCGGTCCAGCCGAAGACATTGCCGCCCAGAACCAGCGGCGCGATGGACAGGTCGGTGCGACCGAGACGACGTTTCTGCAAGGCGGATCTCCGGGATGATTGCGGCGGGCAAAGGGCGCCGCGGGCTGAGGGTCGGAGCCTAACCTAGGTCTTGCCTGAACGAGGTCAAAGGCCTGGCCGCCATTTTCCGCAGAGCCAGCTTCACAAAGGCGCGACCTGGCTGGCGACATCCTCCAGCCAGTGGTCGCTTATGCCCAATGCCTCGAGATGCTCCAGCGTGCTCAGCACATAGTCCTCGTTGTTGCCGGACTGGCCGACCGCGCCGCGCACCACGGCCGCCGCATCCGCCACATCGAGCGCTCCGGCATATTGCTCGTGCTGGCGGTCCACAATGTAGACCACGGCGTCGACCGTATCGCCCCCGTCGAGGCGAATCTTGAGCATGCGCTCCAGATAGACATTGGTGACCAGTTCGCGCTCGCGAAGATAGGCCATGACCTCGTCGCGCAAGTCGCCGGGGACGCGGAATGCGAGGCCGACGCAGGACCCGCCACGGTCGAGGCCGAGCACCAGCCCCGGCCGCTCGCGCGTTCCGCGATGCACGAAGGAATAGACGCAGAGCGAGCGCCGGTAGCCATGCAGGCGGGCACGCTGTGTTTCGACATGCGCGAATCCCGGCCGCCAGATCAGCGAGCCATAGCCAAACACCCAAAAATCGCCCATATCGCCGCGCCTGATTGCAAAAGATGCCAACACCGCACCCGGACCGGTGTTTTTTCCGCCCGTCCCGTCTAACTATTCGTCTGTCTGCCTGGCGGAATCGACCACCCGTCCGCAACACCCATGCGTTAACGAGAGCCAAAGCATGACGTCAAGTGACGAACGCCAGCCAAGTAACCGTCGCCGCCTGTTCTGGCTTGCAGCGTTCATCGTCGTGCTGTTCGCCCTTTACAGCGGCGGCTGGTTTTATCTGGCCGACCGCGTCAGGAGCGAGGCCGACAAGGCGGTTGCCACGCTCAACAAGAATGGCGTCGAGGCCGGCTGTGCCAATCTCCAGGTCAGCGGCTATCCCTTGAGCTTTACCGTCTCCTGCGACAACCTCGCCTATGAGGACGATGCCAGGAACATTGCGGCTTCAGCCGGCAGTTTCAACGCGGCCGCCCAGATCATCCAGCCTCTGTCGCCGGTTGCCAATCTGCGCGGCCCGCTCAGGACCGCCGTTCCGGACATGGTGCCGCTGTGGATCGACTGGGACAATCTGCAGGCCAATTTCAAATTGTGGTGGCCGCTGCCGCAGCGGATCTCGCTGGAGGCGGAGGGCCTGTCCGGCCAGACCGATCCGGCCGACGACACCGATCCGGTGCAACTGTTTAGCGCCGGCAAGGCATCGGGTCAGCTGCAGCCCAACGGCGAGGATATCGACTATCTCGGCAGTTTCGGCGATCTCGAGATCGACCCCGACGCAATTGGAGGGCGCGTGCTTCCGGCGCTCGATGCCAGCGGCGATGTGACATTGAAGAACGGCGTCGCACTGATCGGCACGCAGGTGAAGAGCCTTCGTGGCCAGGCGATCGAAATCCGCAACCTTGACCTGTCGTCGGGCACGGCGCGCATTACCGTTTCGGGACCGCTCTCGGTCGATGCCGAGGGCCTGGTCAACGCCGACCTGATGATCAGGCTGAAGGACCCGAAGGCGGTGGCGGCCATCCTCGGCGCCGCCATACCCGAGCAGAAAAGCCAGATCGAGCAGGGTTTTTCTGCCCTGGCGGTGCTCGGCAACGAACCGTCGATGCCGCTGAAGGTGGTCAGGGGCAAGGCCTCGCTCGGCTTCATTCCGCTGGGCAAGATCAAGCCGGTCGAATAGCTCAACCATGGCAAAACCCGTGAAGCTGCTGAGCGTTGGCGCCTTGACGCTGGACACCATCCTGCGCGTCGAGACACTGCCTGTGCATCAAGGCAAGTTCATTGCCTCCGACGGCGTCCAGATCGCCTCGGGCATGGCCACCAGTGCTGCCTGCGCCGCGCATCGCCTGGGCGCCGAGGTATCGCTGTGGGCGAGTGCGGGCGACGATGCCGTCGCCGACCAGCTCATCGCCGGCATCGAGGCCGAAGGCGTCGATTGCACCTTTGTGCGCCGCGTCAGAGGCGCCCGCTCGGCGCTGGCCTCGATCCTGGTCGACGCGCATGGCGAGCGCATCATCGTGCCGTTCTATGACGGGCTGGCCCAGGCCGATCCCGAAGTCTTGCCGGTCGCCGACCTCACCGCATTCGACGCCGTGCTGGTCGATGTCCGCTGGCCGGGCGCGGCAGCGTTGGCACTCAAGGCGGCACGCGCCGTTGGGCGTCCGGCGATCCTCGATGCCGACACCGCGCCGCTGGAAGTTCTGGAACAGCTGTTGCCGCTCGCCACGCACATCGTCGCTTCGGAGCCGGCGGCGCGCATCGTCTGCGGCCAGGCGCTCGATCCGGAAACGGCTTGCGCCGATCTCGCCAGCCGCACCGACGCCTTTGTCGCGGTAACCGGCGGCGCGGCGGGCTGTTGGTGGCACGACCGTCGCGCAGGCTATGTGCGCCATGTCGCGGCGCCAAGGGTCAAGGCGGTTGACACGTTGGCCGCCGGCGATGTCTTCCACGGTGCTTTCGCCGTCGGGTTGGCGGAAGCCATGCCGGTCGAGCAGGCTTTGCGCTTTGCCAGTGCGGCCGCGGCGCTCAAATGCCTGCGCTTCGGCGGCAGGCTGGGCGCGCCGGATAGGGCCGAGACGCTGGCCATGGTTGCGCAGACCTGGCCAGCCTGAAACCGACGCTTTGTTTTGACGCAATTCCCAAGGGAAAGCGCTAGCGCTTTTCCCGGGAAAAACGCCTCACACTTTTCCTGGAATTGCTCTAGCCCTTCGCGGGGTGCTCGACGGCCTGGCGACCGAAATCGGGCACGTCGATGTCCTGGCCGGCTTCGATGATCGAGCGGCGCAAAGCCCGCGTCCGGGTGAACAGGTCGAAGAGCTTTTCGCCATCGCCCCAGCGGATCGCGCGTTGCAGCGACGCAAGGTCTTCCGAGAACCGCGCCAGCATTTCGAGGATGGCGTCCTTGTTGTGCAGGCAGACATCCCGCCACATGGTCGGGTCCGAGGCGGCAAGGCGGGTGAAGTCGCGGAAGCCGGAAGCCGAATATTTGATCACTTCGGACTTGGTCACCGACTGCAGATCATCGGCGGTGCCGACGATGTTGTAGGCGATGATGTGCGGCAAATGCGAGACGATGGCCAGCGTCATGTCGTGATGCTGCGGGTCCATCGTGTCGATGTTGGCGCCGCAGCGGCGCCAGAACTCCGACAGCCTCTCCAGCGCGTCCGGGTCGGTGTCGGGCAGCGGCGTGAAGATGCACCAGCGATTGTCGAACAGGTCGGCGAAACCGGCGTCGGGGCCGGATTTTTCCGTGCCCGCCAGCGGATGGCCGGGAATGAAATGGACGCCTTCAGGCACATAAGGCTGCATCTGCGCGATGACAGACGCCTTGGTCGAGCCGACATCGGTGAGGATCGCGCCCGGCTTCAGCGCCGGCGCGATTTCCTCGGCCACCGCGCCGGACGAGCCGACCGGCACCGAGACGATGACCAGGTCGGCATCGCGGACAGCTTCTCTCGCATCGGTAGTATAGCTATCGCCCAGCCCGAGTTCCTCGGCTCGCGCCAGCGTCGCCGCACTGCGCGTTGATATGGCCACGTGACGGGCCAGCCCTTCGCGGCGGATGACGCGGGCCAGCGACGAGCCGATCAGGCCGATGCCGACCAGCGCGATCTTTTCAAACATCGGTGATGTCATGGTCTCTAGCTTTTCAGGAATGTCGTGAGAGCGGCGACAACGCCGCGATTGGCCTCTTCGGTGCCGACGGTCATGCGCAACGCGTTGGGAAAGCCATAGCCCGAAACGCGCCGCAATATATAGCCGCGCGCCGTCAGATAGTCGTCCGCCGCCGCTGCGGAATGTTTCTCGTCCTCGGGAAAGTGAACGAGGATGAAATTGCCGACGCTGGGTGTCACCCGCAGCCCGAGCTTTGTGAATTCCTCGCTCAACCAGGCAAGCCAGGTCTCGTTGTGCGCCACGCTGCGCTCGACATGGGCGCGGTCGCGGATGGCTGCGATACCGGCCTCGATCGCCGTCGCATTGACGTTGAAGGGACCGCGCACGCGGTTGATGGCGTCGACGATATGCATCGGCGCATACATCCAGCCGATCCGCGCGCCACCCAGGCCGATCTTGGAGAAGGTACGGGTCATCACCACGTTCTCGGTGCTGCCGACCAGT
Source organism: Mesorhizobium sp. WSM4809 (assembly GCF_055811655.1). Taxonomy (NCBI): domain Bacteria; kingdom Pseudomonadati; phylum Pseudomonadota; class Alphaproteobacteria; order Hyphomicrobiales; family Phyllobacteriaceae; genus Mesorhizobium; species Mesorhizobium sp. WSM4809. Next base: position 85,734 of record NZ_JBVVQW010000009.1, on the reverse strand, counting down.
TCGATGCCGGCCTCATAGTCGTTGCGGCGGACATATTCGGCATAGGCCGCGTCGAGCACCAGAAGCACGTTCTTCGGCAGCGTGGCATGCAGCCGGCGTACCTCCTGGAACGGTACATAGGTGCCGGTCGGGTTGTTGGGATTGGCGAGGAACACGATCTTGGTGCGCGGCGTGACCGCGGCCAGGATGGCGTCGATGTCGGCGCGCTCGTCTCTTTCCTTGATCGTCACCGGAACGGCACCCGCCGACTGGATGTAGATCTTGTAGACCATGAAGGCGTGTTCGGTGATGACGGCCTCGTCGCCGGGCGCCAGATAGGTCTGCGCCAGCAGGCCGAGAATCTCGTCGGAACCGTTGGAACAGATGATGTTCTGCGGGTTGAGGCCGTGCACCTCGGCGATCGCTTCGCGCAGCCGCCTGGCGGTGCCGTCGGGATAGATGTCGAGCTTGCCGGCAATCTCGCGCGCGGCTTCGATCGCTTTCGGCGAGGGCCCTAGCGGATTCTCGTTTGATGACAGCTTGTGGACCTTGGCGACGCCGGCGGGCGCCGTGCTCTTGCCCGGCACATAGGCGTCGATGTCCATGATGCCCGCACGCGGGGTTGGACGTGCCTGGTCCGGTGTCTGGCTCATGTCGCAAAATCCGTCGAGAACGCTTCCTGAGGGAAGCCGCAGCGGAAATACAAGCCGTGGCCTGCAATGTCGAGAGGCGACAGCCATCGCCCAGGGCTGGCCGTTGACGACGGCGCGCCACAGCCCTAGAAGGGGTGCGAACTTCCGTGGTGATTTGGCCGGTCGGCTTGCAGCCACGTTAAACAACTTGCTAAAGGGCCGTTTGCATCCTGTAACCGGCTTTGCGACTGCAATGCCGGTTTTTTGTTGTCCGCCCCGGCCGGACACCCGTATCGGCATCGACTTTCGACAAGCGCGATGCGTGGGCTCAAAGTGTGAGATGGATGTCATGGCCGTTCTGCGCGCCCGCAAAACCAACAACGAGGTCGACCAGCCGTCGAGCCCGGTTTTGCGTTTTGGATCCGACAAGCCGCTCAAGCTGGACGCCGGCACGCTGCTGTCACCGTTCCAGATCGCCTACCAGACCTACGGCACGCTGAACGATGCCCGCTCCAACGCCATCCTCGTCTGCCATGCACTGACCGGAGACCAGCACGTCGCCAGCACCAATCCGGTGACCGGCAAGCCTGGCTGGTGGGAAGTGCTGATCGGCCCCGGCAAGATCATCGACACCAATCGCTTCTTCGTCATCTGCTCCAACGTTATCGGCGGTTGCCTTGGGTCCACCGGTCCGGCCTCGACCAATCCCGCCACCGGCAAGCCCTACGGGCTTGACCTGCCCATTATCACCATTCGCGACATGGTGCGGGCGCAGCAGATGCTGATCGACCATTTCGGCATCGAGAAACTGTTTTGCGTGCTCGGCGGCTCGATGGGCGGCATGCAGGTGCTGGAATGGGCGTCGAGCTATCCGGAGCGCGTCTTCTCGGCGCTGCCGATCGCCACCGGCGCGCGCCATTCCTCGCAGAACATCGCCTTTCATGAGGTTGGCCGCCAGGCTGTCATGGCCGATCCGGACTGGCATGGCGGCAAATATTTCGAGCACGGTAAACGCCCGGAAAAGGGCCTGGCGGTGGCGCGCATGGCCGCCCACATCACTTACCTGTCGGAAGCCGCCCTGCACCGCAAGTTCGGCCGCAATCTGCAGGATCGCGAAGCGCTGACCTTCGGCTTTGACGCCGACTTCCAGATCGAAAGCTATCTGCGCCACCAGGGCATGACCTTCGTCGATCGCTTCGACGCCAATTCCTACCTCTACATGACGCGGTCGATGGACTATTTCGACCTTGCCGCCGACCATGGCGGCCGGCTGGCCGATGCTTTCGCCGGCACGAAAACCCGCTTCTGCCTGGTGTCGTTCACCTCGGACTGGCTTTTTCCGACCGAGGAGAGCCGCTCGATCGTGCATGCGCTCAACGCCGCCGGAGCATCGGTATCCTTCGTCGAGATCGAGACCGACCGCGGCCACGACGCATTCCTGCTCGACGAGCCGGAACTGTTTGCCGCCATCAACGGCTTCATCGGCTCGGCCGCCAGGGCGAGAGGGCTGGGCCTATGAGCGTCAACCGCGACCAGCGCGTCGACCTTGAAGTCGTCGCCAACCTCATCCCACCACAGTCGCGCGTGCTCGATGTCGGCTCGGGCGACGGCTCGCTGCTCGAATTGCTGCAGGACAGCAAGCAGGTCGACGGCCGTGGGCTCGAGCTGTCGCAGCGCGGCGTCAACGAATGCGTGGCGCGCGGCCTCTCGGTCATCCAGGGCGATGCCGACAAGGATCTCGAATTCTATCCCGACAAGGGCTTTGACTTCGTCGTCCTCTCGCAGACGCTGCAGGCCACCCGCAACCCGAAGCTGGTGCTCGACGAACTGCTCAGGATCGGCAATCGCGCCATCGTCTCCTTCCCCAATTTCGGCCATTGGCGTGTGCGTCTGTCACTGTTCGTCAACGGCCGCATGCCGGTGACCAAGGACCTGCCCTATTCCTGGTACGACACGCCCAACATCCACTTCTGCACCATCCGCGACTTCGTCAATCTGTGCGACGAGCTCGGCGCGACCGTCGAGAAGGCAACCGCTCTCGACGCCAACGGCCAGAAGATCGGCCTGTCGATGCCGTGGTGGTTCTGGAACTTCTTCGGCCAGCAGGCAGTGTTCCTGCTGAAACGGCAGTAGCCGCAAGCTAATCGAGGATGTCCGTGGCCTTGTGCGGATGTTCGACGCCGTCAGCAAACACCACGTCGGCCTCCGAATTGTCCGTGCGCAGCGCCAGAATCGCTTGATAGGCGGGCGAATTGTACCAGCCATGCACATGCTGCCTGTCGGGAAATTCGATGATGATCAGATGGCCCGGCCAGTTGTTCTCGATCACCTCGACATCGCCGCCATGGACCAGAAAACGGCCGCCGAAAGGTTCCAGCGTGGCATCGATCTTGTGCAGGTATTCGATGATCTGCGGGCCCATCGTGGCTTGGCGCATATGGGCGACGGCGTAAGCGGTCATAAGTGCACTCCCTTTCAATCGAAGCCGATTGCCGGCTCCGAAGGCACAGATTGCCAAGGGTCGTGACAGAATTCGATTACCCCAAAAGTAATAAGAATGAGATGAGGCGATCAAGACGAATCGGCCTGCGCGATCCTGAGGCGGTTTCCAGTCTCCGGCCCTCAGGGTGTTGCCGTTGAGACGCAAGGTTGCGAATTCGGGGTTGCGGACGGATTGAACTCTGCAACCAGATGATGACACGGGAGCATGTTTTTCGTAGCGTCATGCCGGACGCGATGCCGAGCGAAGCACGGAGCGGGGAACCTGACCTATTCGATCGTTGTCGAAATGGAAAACGCCAAGTCCATCAATGAAGATGAGATCGGCGTTTCGTTCAGCGCTTTGGCACGGGAAATAAAAGCCGTGACGACAACCGGTCAATACCTGAAACCGGAGGTCATCGTCGTTCACAGCGGACCAGATACCGACACACCGATTCTCCGGCATCGTCTCACCGAAATTGTTCCGCAACTTGGCATGGCAGCAAATACGGTCTTCAGCGCCTGCACAGGCGGCCGGTACTATGAGGTCAAGAACGCAGGCGCCGCGTTGGCCAAGGGCGACATCGTCATTTTCTGCGATTCCGATACAGTGATCGAAGACGGCTGGCTGTCGGCACTTCTCAAACCGCTCCAAGATCCGAAGACGATCGCCGTGAACGGTTACACCTATCTCGGCTGTGACGATTTCGCTTCGCGGACCTTTGCGCTTCTGTGGTTCTTCCCGCTGCGTGATGGTGATCGACGCTTTGCCTCCAAGCGCGCGATGAACGCCAACAATTGCGCCTTCCGCAGAAGCTGGTTAGCCGGCCATCCCTTTCCGGCCAGCAATGGATTCAAGGTTTCTTGCACGTTGCTCACCAGCCAGTTACGAGCAAGCGGGCATGATTTTGTCAGAGTCGATGCCCGGGCCAGCCATTATCCTCCGCGCGGTTGGCGGTTTTTCTTTTGGCGTGCCCTGGTCACCGGGCGCGATGCGGACCGGAAATATGTGGCACTGGCATCGCCATCCCAAGCCGCGCGAGTGCTGAAGGCGACAAGACGTTGGTTTTCGACATCCTGGAAAGTGGGCGGGCGTATTCTGACGCATGCAACTCGGCTCGGAATGCCGGCATGGCAGATCCCGTTTGCACTGATCGTCGGATTGGCCTTTTGCGCGCTGGTTTTTTGTGCACAAGCGGCCATGGCCCTTGGGCTGGTTCGGGACAAGGTTGAAAACGTGCCCCTCTACGTGGGACATAGCTGAAGCACTATGGTCAAAATGGGCAAAACCATCGAACCGACACCTCTCATCACGGTCATTACGCCGACCCACAACCGACGCGAAACGGTGTTGCGCGCCGTGGAAAGCGTACTCTCCCAGAGCATGTCGAGGCTTGAGCACATTGTCGTCGACGATGGTTCGACCGATGGGACCGAATCGGCGCTGGCCCGCATCCAGGACCCGCGGCTGATCTATGTCGGGGCGAAATGGCGAGGCGCCAACGCAGCCAGGAATGCCGGCATCGAGCGCGCGCGGGCACCGTTGGTGACGTTCCTCGATTCGGACGACATCTACATGCCGCACCGGCTCGAACGAACCCTGACCTGGTTCGAGGAAAATCCTGTACTGCAAGTGCTGATCAGTTCGTTCGTGTCCCTGAAAGGCAGTCGCATCACAAACTGCGTCAACCCCGAGGCGTTCGTGAGCCCCGCAATGCTTGAGCGGACGCTGGTTGGGCAGACCATCTTCATTGCCGGCTCCGCGATCACGGCTCGCCGCGAAGCCTTGCTGGCCATCGGCGGCTACGACAGCGACATCACCCGCATGCAGGATCGCGAATTGCTGCTGCGCCTTGCCCGGCGCTTCGGTGCGCAGTTGTCCAGGGATCTGGACTGGACGAAATACAATTCGGAGAACTCGATTTCCGGCCGCCGTGACGGCTATGTCGAGGCCTATGCGAACCTGATGGGCAAACATCCGCATATTGCCCATGCCTACCCGCACATTCCGCCTTACATGATCTCGCGGCAACTCATCGCCGACATCCTGCGAGGCAGGATACCGGAGGCATTTCAGGGCTACATGGCCAACCGTTCATCCAAAACGCTTGGCTATTCGCTGCCGGAATTGATGCAAGGCTATGTCCACGGCCGGCGCTGGCGCCGCGATCTCTCCAACGAGTTTCGCAATCAATTTGGTGCCCGGCCCGCTTAAACCGAGAGGGATTCCGGGAAATTGTGGAACGGTTTTCCCTCCGGATCGCGTTAACCCCTCTGTCGAGAGCTCAACGGTCAAGTTCGGGAAAATACGGATCCGATAGAAACCGCCTGTCCCGTTCGCCTTGCAGGCAGTCTATCGGCGTCGCCGCGTCGATGGGGATGCTTCTCACCTCGTCCTGAATGCCGCTCACTTCCAGGAGCAGCTTGCGCCGGATGGCTGTCGAAAACTCGGCGGCGGCATAGATAGGCAGCACGAAGGAACCGGGTCCGCCGATCACGCACTGCGCATAATACTGGTCGAGATGGCTGAAGGTGGGCGACGGGCTGATCAGGATCGGCAGCCCGTTGACGACGATGCCTTTGGCAGTCGCCGCATCACGCGTCGCGGTGACCGGCGGCCCGATATTGTTCGGTCCGTCGCCCGAAATGTCGATGACGCTGCGTTCGCCCTGGAAAGACGTGCGGTCGAAAAGCTCGGTGCCGAAGGCCAGCGCGCCGGAAATCGAAGTGCCGCGAAAGCTGCGGAACGGGCGAGCCGCGACCTTGTCGGCAAAGCTGTTCGCGCTCTCGGCACTATCGATAATCTGCCAGCCGATGACCGCGTCGTCGCGCACCGTGCCGGCCCATTCGAAATAGGTCAGCGCTATGCGGCCCGTGGCGCCGGCGCGGACAGCCTTGATGAAGTCGGGATGCCGCAGCGCCTCGACATAACCGGCCCGCTGCAGGGCGAACTCCTTCTCGTCCATCGACAGCGAGATGTCGACCGCCAGCACCAGCTCGACGTCGACGGCGAGCGCATCCGCCGGCGAGGCCATCGGGGCAGCCTGGGCGCAGGCAAGACAGGCAAGCAGGCGCAGGGCATGAAGCATGGCCGTCGCCAGGGTTGTTTCTCCCGAGGAGCTTCCCTCGCGATCGCGGCAAAATAAAGCTTTGCTTCCCCCGCCCGGAAATCAGCTCATTTCTTGCGACGAGCGGCGGCTGGCGGCGGTTCGATCGCGCCGGCCCTGATGCGGGCGGGCTTCAGGGCTGGCGCACCGGAATCCTTGACGATCGTCAACGCGCGCGGGAAGAAGTGGTTGTTGTGCTGGCCGCGCCCGATGTTGAGGATCGCTGTCCCCGGCAAACGCTTCTCGAGCATCGACAGCACGCGTCTTAGCGATGGGCCGTCGAACGCATCCAGCGCCTCGTCGATTATCACCCATTTCGGCTGCCGCAACGCGAGCCTGGCGAAGGCCAGCGAGCGTTGTTCGTCATCGCCCAACTCATGGTCCCAACGCCCCGCACGGTCGAGCGATGAGGACAGCCGTCCCAGACCGACCTCGGCCAGCACCGCCGAAATGTCGGCATCGTTCGCCGGCGCGGGCCCGTTCGGGTGATCGAGGACTTCGCGCAACGTGCCGACCGGAAAATAAGGCACGCGCGGCACGAATATGGGGGTTTCTCCCGACGGCAGGCCGATCCGGCCGCTTCCCCATGGCCACAGGCCGGCAATGGCACGAAAGAACAGCGTCTTGCCCGCACCGGGGTCGCCGGTGATCATGACGCGCTCGCCGGGGCGGATTTCGACATGCGGATCGGCGAGTCTGGTGCAACCCTCCGGCGAGGTCACTTCGAGCTTCTCGAAAGTCAGGCTGCCATCGACGTTTTGGCCGAAGGCGATGCGCTTTTCCGTGTCGTGCAGCGCATCGGTTTCATCGAGCGCGATGCGGAAATCGGCCACGCGCATCAGCGTGGCGCGCCAATCGGCGATGCTGCCGATGTTGTTGATGAACCAGCGCAAGGAAGAGTGGACCTGGTTGAAGGCGCCGACCGCCATCATCAGCCCGCCAAAGCTGATATCACCTGAGAAATAGACCGGCGAAGCGACCAGTATGGGCGCCACGACGGTGATCCAGCCATAGGTGTCGGTCACCCAGGACAGGTTGATCTGGGCGGTGTAGATGCGCCGCATGGCGCTCAGCACCGTGCCGAGATCGAGTTCGAGCCGCCGCCTGGCGTCGGCCTCGCCATGATACAACGCGATGGCATCGACATTCTCGTTGACGCGCACCATCGAGGAGCGCAGCTCGGCTTCGCGTGTATAGCGGTCGCTGTTCAGGCGGATGAGCGGGCGCCCGACCAGCCAGCTCAGCCAGGAGGCGATGCCGGCGTAAAGGATAGCGGCCCAGACCATGTAGCCCGGTATGGCCAGCGAGGTCCCGCCGATGTGGAACACGAAGCCCGAGGACAGCTCCCACAGCACCCCGACGAAGGACACGAGCAGGATGCACGACTGCAGCAGCCCGACGCCGAGATCGGTTGACAGGTCGGACAGATGCGCGGCGTCCTGCTGCATGCGCTGGTCGGGATTGACGCCGATGGCGCCGGCATTGGCCAACCGGAAGGCGCGCGCCGGCCGCATCCACTGATCGATCAGATCCAGCGTCAGCGCCTCGCGCAGTTTGAGCCTGATCATCTGGTTGAGCCAGGTCTGGCCGATATTGAGCACCAGCAGCCCGCCGGCGATCATCGCGAAGACGAGGAGCTGGGGCAGGAAGGCCGCCATGTCGCGGCGCGCAAGCGCATCGTAGAAAGGCTGGTTCCAGCGGTTGAGCAGAACCTGGCCGATCGACGTTGCGATGATCACGGCCATGATACCGACCGACGTCCACAGCAACCATTTGCGAACCGGCGATCCCGCCAGCGCCCGCCGGATCGTCGCCACCTGATCGCGCAGGCTGCTGGCTTCGACCGCCACCGCAACCGGCTGAACGACGGCGGCATTGTCCGGTTGATCAGCCATGGCCGAGGTCCTTGCGTCAGTGCCGAAACCGGATGGAGAAATTTGCCAGGCGTTCGTATGGGCTGCCGGATGGCCTGTCGGTCCACTTGCGACAGATAGGCCGGGAAACGACGTCAGGCACGTTTGCCGTGATCACGAAGCCGTCACCCGCGCAGCCGAGGGCTCGGCATCGGCTTTGTGACGGCCAAGCCGGGTGGCGCCATGCGGCGACAGCACCGGCACGAAGACGCGGCGCGAGGCGCGCTGGACGACGGGCACGCCTTGATAGAGCCGTTTCTGCGCCTCGACGACGATGACGCCGGAAAAGATCGGCCACAGCCGCCGGCCGGCGCGCTCCAGCACATTGTGGAAGCGCATCATGAAACGGCGCCTCGACGGCGGAAAGAACAGCGCATCGGACCAGGCGGCGGGCGTGAAATTCGCCTCGCGCAGCAATTCGGTAAGCTGGCCGCGCGAAAAGGGCCGGCCATTGCCGAATGGGGTGTGCTCGAAGCGCGCCCAGACACCGCGCCGGTTGGGCACGACGATGACCACCCGGCCAGCCGGCGACAGCACGCGCCAGATCTCGTTCAGCGTCTCACGCGGGTTCTCGACATGTTCGAGCGAATGGACGAGCAGCATGCGGTCGATGCAGGAATCGACCAGCGGCAGTTCCTCGTCGAAGACCAGTGCCGTCGCCGTCGGCCCTGTCGCCGGCCACACCACCGCGCCTTGCGTTGCCGGCATGAAGGCAAAGACCCGCTCGGCATCGGTGCCGAACCGCTCCAGCCAGGGCAAGGTGTAACCCAGACCAACCAGCCGCTCGTTGGGTACCGCTGCCCATATCGACGACAACGCCATGGTGATCGAACGCTCGGCGAAACGGCCGAGTGTTGTCGAATAGAAGGAGCGAAGATCGACGATGTCGGAATGCATGGCAGGGATGTAGCCGTGATATCGGCGGGTTTCAACAAAAGGCCGCGACATCCGACATTCCGAGATGTCATTCGACATCCGGGATGACATCCACGCGCCGGCGCCCTATGTCTGCGGCCATAAACGGAGAGATGCGATGCCGGTCGAAATCGAACAGTTCATGTGCCGCAGCGACAATTTCGGCGTGCTGGTGCATGATCCCAAAAGCGGCCAGACCGCGATCATCGACGCGCCCGAGGAAGCGCCTATCCTGGCAGCGATAAAGCGCACTGGCTGGACGCCGACGACGATCCTGACCACGCATCATCACATGGATCACGTCGAGGCCAATCTGGCGCTGAAGGAGCGCTTCAAGCTGCGCATCGTCGGCCCGGAAGCGGAAAAGGCCAAGATCCCCGGCATCGACGAGACCGTCGAAGACGGCTCGGTTCTCCATCTTGGCGATGAAAAGATCGAAGTCATCGCCACGCCCGGCCACACCGCCGGCCACGTTTCCTATTATTTGCCGGCGTCGGGTGTGGCGTTCACCGCCGACACGCTGTTTGCGCTGGGTTGCGGACGGCTGTTCGAATGCAAGCCGCCGGTGATGTATGAATCGCTGAAGAAGCTGGCTGCACTTCCAGCTGAAACGGCCATCTATTGCGGCCACGAGTATACGCTCTCCAACGCCCGTTTCGCGCTGACCGTCGACCCGACCAATTCGGCATTGAAGGAACGCGCCGCCAGGATCGAAAAGCTGCGCGCCGACAACAAGCCGACGCTGCCGACGACGATCGGCGAAGAGCTGTCGACCAATCCCTTCCTGCGCTGGCACGATCCGGCGATCCGCAAGCATCTGGGGCTGGAGAAAGCTTCGGACGCCGAGGTCTTTGCCGAAATCCGCAAGCGCAAGGACAATTTCTAGGCCCGGTAGTGTCGTCGCCATGACCAGCTCCGCAGAAATTATCGCGACGCTCGGGCTGAAGCCGCATCCGGAAGGCGGCTGGTATGCCGAGACCTTTCGCGATGGCACCGGCGGCGCGCGCGGCCATTCGACTGCCATCTATTTCCTGCTTGAGGAGCATCAGGTTTCGGCCTGGCACCGGGTCAAGGATGCCGCCGAGGTCTGGCATTTCCATGCCGGCGCACCGCTGGCGCTCTCGATGTGGGAAGAAGGCAGCGCCCTTGTAGAGCAAGTCCTCGGCATCGATCTCGCAGCCGGTGAGCGGCCTCAGATCGTCGTGCCGGCAGGCTGGTGGCAGTCGGCGCGCAGCCTGGGCGAATGGACGCTGGTCGGCTGCACCGTCGCGCCGGGCTTCGAGTTTGCCGCCTTTGAGCTGGCCGAACCCGGCTGGCAGCCGAAACAACCCTAACTCAATAAGAACCCAAATTTAGCAGGAACCCAAGTGTCGTCGCGAGCTGGGCGGCGTAGTACAGCGCCCAGACGGCGAGGCGCATCCAGGCGCGGTGGGGCGAGATGGCGGCGACAAGGAATTTCTCGGTGGCGAGCAGCCCGTCCGATACCATGAACAGCACGGCGCCACCGATCACCCACATATTGCTTGTTGTCAGCGCCGAGATGCCCATTGCCAGGATGGCGGCGATATAGACGGTGATCGGGATACGCAGGCCGGGACCGACGCGACGCCACAGCGCCGCCAGCATGATGACCACGAACACCGCCATGGCGAGCGCGATCGCACCGCGCCACGGCTCGGCGCCAAGCACTCCCAATCCGCCACCGCTGCGCAGGAACAGCGCGACATAGACGATGTGGGCGACGAGAAAACTGGCCAGCCCGCCGAGAAAGGCCTTTTCGCCGTCGCGCGACAGGAAGGCGTCGCCAGCGGCGCTGAGGGCGAGCGCGGCGACCAGCAGCAGCGGGCCGCCCTGTAGCCCGGCCAGAACGGCAAGCATCGCCACGGCAAGCGTCTTTGCCGCCGAGCGGGCGAGCGTCGGCGGCATGCCTAGCGTGAACGCATAGATCATCGCCGCCGCCAGCGAAAAAATCAGTGTCGCATTGGCATTGGCGTCGATACCGCCCGCAAACGGCATCGTCATGCCCGGCTCCGCCTTTGGATGCCCCGGGCTCCGCCTTCGGATGACCCGGCTCGGCTCTCGGTCGCCGCAGGCTTGCGCAGGAACAGGGATTTTGCGGCGAGCGCCGCGCCGCCGGTGATGAGCACGCAGGCGGCGAGGATGCGCAGCGACGGCTCGGCGACGCCGGCCGCGATCAGCACCAGCGTCGACAACAGCGGTGCGGCGTAGCTTGCGGCACCCAACACCTGGATGTTGCCGCGCTTGACGCCGATGTCCCAGGCATAGAAGGCAGCGCCCACCGGCATCAGGCCAAGACCAAGCACCGCCAGCCACTGGCCGGCGCCGACGGGCAGAACGGTCTGTTCCAGCGCCAGGTGGCAGGCGAGCGACAGCACCGCGGTGGCAGCACAGAACCAGGTGACGATGCTGGTCGGCACCGACGGGAAGCGCCGCGACAACAACGAATAGGACGACCACAGGACGGCGCAGACGGCAGCCATGGCATAGCCGAAGGAATAGCGGGCGTCGAAGGCCAGCCCGCCACCCTTGGTGACGATCAGCACGGTGCCGGCAAGGCCGAGCAGCGCGCCGACGACATGGTTCCACGCCAGTTTTTCGCCCGGCATCAGCGCCGAGCCGAGCACGATCAGCAGCGGCCACAGATAGGCGATCAGGCTCGCCTCCACCGCCGGCGCATTGCGCAGCGCGGTGAAATAGAAGAAGTGGTAGCCGAACAGGCCGGCAATGCCGATCAGCCACACCTGCGGCGGTATCTTCTGGCTCTTGTCGGGTGCCGGCATGAACAGCCGCGCGATGAGCCCGACCCCGGTGCCGATCGAGAAGGTGATCGCCGACAAGAGGAACGGCGGCACCTGGCCCGACGCATCGGTGAGCAGTGCGAGCAACGCCCACATGGCGACCGCCGAAAAGCCGATCAGTGTTGCGCGCCCCATTCTGTCTCCAGTGGCGCGCCAATTCCGCGCCTGGCTATTGTACGGCTTCGAAACGCCCGGCGCTGATGGTCAAGGTGCCGATCTGCGTGCCCACCGTGGCACGGATCGGCGCATATACGCCGGTTTGGCCGAGCGGTGCAAACGTCACCATCATGCGGCTTTTGTTCTTGAGATAGTTGAGCGCCTTGCGGCCCTTGCGATAACCCGCCACCGGCTCGAAGCCCATCTGGCAGGTGACGGTGTCGCCCTTGTAGCCTGGGACCGAGATCGTGCCTTTCGACGCGTAGGTCAACGTCAGGTCGGCACGCATCTCGCCGTCATAGAACTTCACCGTGCGGCCGCAGACCTGGTCGAGACTGTCGGCATGAATGACGGTGGCGGCCATGGGATCGAGCACCGACGCCAGGTCGCCGGCACCGAGCGGTACCCAGTTCTTGGGGTCGCGTTTGCCCGGCGCCGGCACGACCTTCGTCGAGGTGACCCTGCCATTGGCAAAGCGGATATCGACAACCGATGCCTTCTTGCCGGAGGTGTAATCGGCGCGGAATGCCTGCGGCACCATCTTCTTGCCCGCGATCGTGCCTTTGGATGAGATCGTGCCGCGCGTATCGTCGAACAGCTTGGCGAGGCCGGCTGCGGTGACACTGCCTTGGATCGCGTAGGCGCCGTTCTCATAGCGGCTGGAAAACGTTGATTTCGCTATCGAAAGGCCGAGGAACGACACTGTGTACTCGCCCTTGAACGACTGCGGCGAGGCAGCAGACGCGGCGGACGGCAAAGCTATGGCAAGCATGGCAACAAGGGCATGTGGCGAACGAAGCATGGCGGGATCGGGTCCTTGATTTTCGGCCGGAGGCGGGCAACTCCGGTCTGGCATGTCCCTATGGAACCGCTTATAGGATGAATTCCGGCCTTAATATGAAATGCCGGGCGTGTCCGCAGGCAAGCTGGAGCTTGACGCCTCGGCGAAATGCAACTATGGAACGCCAACTTTTTCCATAAGGCCGCCTGACCAGAACCGCGCGCCACCCGGCGTGGGCTTGAGTGTTTGGCAGACCCCGAGAACTGAAGGTTAGAACAATGTCCCGCACCTGCGAACTCACTGCCAAGGCAGTCATGTCCGGCAACAATGTGAGCCACGCCAACAACAAGACCAAGCGTCGCTTCCTGCCGAACCTCGTCAATGTGACGCTGATTTCGGAAGCGCTGAACCAGAACGTGCGTCTTCGCATTTCGGCCAACGCGCTGCGTTCGGTCGAACATCGCGGCGGCCTCGACGCCTTCCTGGCCAAGGCCGACGTCGAGGAATTGTCGCAGCGCGCCCGTTTGCTGAAGAAGCAGATCGCCAAGAAGACCGCCGAACAGGCTGCCGCTTAAAACAGTTCAAAGGCGGGGGACGACCGCCCTGGCCAACCTCTTGTTGGCCTCTGGCCGACCTCTTGTTGGCCTAGGCATCGGATCGAAGCCGCAAGGTTTCGGCAACCCGATGCTTAAATTACGAAGCTAGCGTAATCCGATTTCGGAATACGTTCCGCTGGTTCCATTACCCAGGATAAAAAAATGACTTTCTTCTCGCGATACTTGCCCTTCGTGGCCGCCATGACGCTTGTCGTCGTGGCATCGAACATTCTCGTGCAATTCCCGATGCAGGGCCAGATCGGCGGCCTCTCGCTGGCCGACCTTCTGACCTGGGGGGCCTTCACCTATCCCTTCTCGTTTCTGGTCACCGACCTCGCCAACCGCCGTTACGGCCCCACTGTGGCGCGCCGGATCGTCTTTGTCGGCTTCATGACGGCGGTGATCTGCTCGATCCTTGTCCCGCCCTTCCTGTTCCGTCACGGCCTGATCGAATTCGAGACCGCCGCCGACCGGCTGGTGCGGATCGCGGCCGCGTCCGGAGCGGCGTTCCTTGCCGCGCAATTGCTCGATGTGACTGTCTTCAACCGGCTGCGCCGCCAGAGCTGGTGGCGGGCGCCGATCGTCGGCACGCTGGTCGGGTCGGTGTTCGACACAGCCGTGTTCTTCACCGTCGCGTTCTCGGCCGCCTTTGCCTTCGCTGGTCCCAACGACGGCTTTGCGTTGGAAAACGCACCCTTGATGGGCGTGTTCCATGTCGACGCGATGCGTTGGATCTCCTGGGCGCTGGGCGACCTCAGCGTGAAGCTGATCATCGCCGTGGTGGCGTTGATCCCCTACCGTCTGCTCGCGGCCCGCTGGAGCCAGCCCGCGGTTGCGGCTTAAACCATGATCCCGAAAAGTGGGACCCGATTTTCGGAAAAGATCATGGTCGGACAAAGATCATGATCCCGTGGGTTCAGCTCGATTCGGCAAAGACCCCGGACGGCGGACAAGAACTTCGCCTCAAGCGGCGCGGCACCGAATTCTCGATCATGCTGGGCACCAACGAGCTCATGAACAGCCGCCTCAGCGGTTCCGAGGAAGCGCTGGCAAAACTGTCCTGTGAGCGGATTGCCGGCCATAGCCGGCCCACAATCCTGATCGGTGGGCTTGGCATGGGTTTTACCTTGCGCGCCGCACTCACAGAATTGGCCAATGATGCCGGAATTGTCGTCGCCGAACTGGTGCCCGCCGTCGTCGCCTGGGCACGTGGCCCGATGGCCGAAATCTTTGACGGCTGTCTCGACGATCCTCGCGTCACCATCCAGGAAACCGATGTCGGGCAGTTGATCCGGTCGCGGCCCGCGGCCTGGGACGCCATCCTGCTCGATGTCGACAACGGCCCGGAAGGCATCGTCCACAAATCCAACGACGCACTTTACAGCGTGCAAGGCCTCGCAGCCGCACGCAGCGCCCTGAAACCCGGCGGCGTGCTGGCGGTGTGGTCGCAAGGCCCCGACAGCGGCTTCACGCGGCGGCTGAAGCAGGCAGGCTTCGCGGTCGAAGAGGTCAGTACGCGCGCCAACGGCAAGCGCGGCGCCCGCCATGTCATCTGGATCGCCAACAGGACGTAAGCCGGCTGGCTCAATCCTGGTGGAGAATGAATTCCAGATAGAGGTTGCGCTGCAGGATCGAGTGGTTGTCGTCGGAGATCAGCGACACCATCAGCGCGCCGTCGTCGCGGCTCCAGACGTCGAGCCCTTCCATATTGTCGATCTGGTAGTCCATGTCGGCCTCCAGCAGCACCGGCCCGTCGGCGACCGCGCCCTTCTCGACGCTTTCGCCGTAGATGCGCCGCAGCCGCATCTTGACGCCGCTGGCCATCGAGAAACTGCGCTCCAGAAGCAACAGATCACCATCGGGCAGGAAGGCGCCGTCGGTGATGTCGAAATCGCCATTGCGCTTGACGGTGAAGACGCCCTTGTGCGGCCCTTCGATGATGGCGGCATAGATGTTGCCGGCCTTGTCCAGGCTCTTCTCGGAGACCACGACCAGGCCGCCCTCATGCTGGCCGTTGGCATTGGCGTGGGTGACGGTCTCGAAGCCGCGATTCTGGCGCAGCTCGCGGGCCGGCACGACGAAATCCAGCGGCTTGAACGGCGCCTTCATGTCGTTGGGGTCGATCTTGAACTGGGCGACGCGGTGGCTGCGCTCGAAGCCGACGGTGGCGATGCCGTCCTTGACCGCGAGACCTTCCGCATCGACCTCCCATTTCCTGTCGATCGGCCGGCCGGTCTGGTCCACCATCTGCTGCATGCGGAAATTCTGGATGCCGGAGGGTCGCTTTTCCGCGTCGCGGACCACCGTGCCGAAGAACCAGAAGCCGGTGTCGGCAACGCCGATGAAGTCACCGCCGGCTTTCAGGAAGCGGAAGGCTGACAGCGCGCCGAAATCGCGTGTCGGCGAGGTCATCTCCAGCCCGCCGACGAATTCGAAAGCGCCGAACTGCTTGTCGGCACGGCCAATGTGGAATTGGGTGATCGGGCGGGCCGAGATTTCGACCGGTTCGACAGAACCAGAGTCAGCCGAACCGGCTGCCGCCGAAGCCACGCCGGAAAGCAGGACGATGGCGGCGAAAAGCGTCTGCCGAAACCCGCCGCGCCTGGAAATCATCCGGCGCGCCGCATACCACCGCCGCGTCGCGTATCCTTCGCGCTTTCCTCGGCGAACAGCGAAGCCAGTTGCTCGGTCATGGCGCCGGCCAGTTCCTCGGCATCGACGATGGTGACAGCGCGGCGGTAGTAGCGCGTGACGTCGTGGCCGATGCCGATGGCCAGCAGTTCCACCGGCGAACGCGTCTCGATCAGCTCGATGACGGCGCGCAGATGGCGCTCGAGATAGTTGCCCGGATTGACCGACAGCGTCGAATCGTCGACCGGCGCGCCGTCCGAGATCATCATCAGGATCTTGCGCTGCTCGGGCCGGGCGATCAGCCGGTTGTGCGCCCACAGCAGCGCCTCGCCGTCGATATTTTCCTTGAGCAGGCCTTCGCGCATCATCAGGCCGAGATTGCGCCGTGCCCGCCGCCATGGATGGTCGGCGGACTTGTAGATGATGTGGCGCAGATCGTTGAGCCGGCCAGGATTCGGCGGCTTGCCATCCTTCAGCCATTTCTCGCGCGCCTGCCCGCCCTTCCACGCCCGTGTCGTGAAGCCGAGGATCTCGACCGAGACGCCGCAACGCTCCAGCGTGCGCGCCAAGATGTCGGCGCAGGTTGCCGCGACCGTGATCGGCCGGCCGCGCATCGAGCCGGAATTGTCGAGCACCAGCGTCACCACCGTGTCGCGAAATTTGGTGTCGCGCTCCTGCTTGAACGACAGCGGCTGCATCGGGTCGATGACGACCCGCACCAGCCTTGCCGGGTCGAGGTAACCTTCTTCCAGGTCGAAATCCCAGGAGCGGTTCTGCTGCGCCATCAGCCGGCGCTGTAGCCGGTTGGCCAGCCGCCCAACGACGCCGGACAGATTGGCCAGCTGCTTGTCGAGGAAGGCGCGCAGCCGGTCGAGTTCTTCTTCTTCGCACAGTTCCTCGGCGCCGACCGTCTCGTCGAAAGCCGTGGTGAAGACCTTGTAGTCGATTTCCTTCGGCAGATTGGTGAAGGGATTGTCGTTACGGCGCGCCTCGCCGGGTGTTTCGGCATCGGCGTCGTCATCGTCGGACAGATCGTCGGCGGTGGCATCGGAGGCTTCCGTCTCGGCCGACTGCTCGTCATCGGCCGAAGCTTCGGCATCCTCGGACTGCGACTGCTCGGAGCCGGAATCCTCTTCGCCACCCTCCTCGCTCTGCTCCTCGCCTTGCGGCTGGTTGTCGTCATTGTCCTCGGAATCTTCCGTCTCCTGGTCGTCGCCAAGTTCCTCGGCCATTTCCATGGAGGCGAGCATCTCGCGCACGACCCGGGCGAACGCCTGCTGGTCGCCGAGCTTGGCCGACAATCCGTCGAGGTCGGCCTTGGCCTTCTCCTCGACCCAAGGGCGCCAGAGTTCGACCAGCCGCTCGCCGCTTTTCGGGACCGGGCGGCCGGTCAGCTTCTCGCGGACCATCAGGGCAAGAGCTTCCTCGATCGGCGCGTCGGCCTTGTCCTTGATGTCGACGAGGTTGGCCTTGGCGTATTTGTCCTCCAGCATCGAGCCGATATTGTCGGCAACGCCCTGCATGGCGCGTGAGCCTATCGCCTCGACGCGAGCCTGCTCGACCGCGTCATAGATGGCGCGGGCCGCCTTGCCTTCCGGCGCCAGCTTGGTGTGGATGCGCACATCATGGCAGGCGCGCTTCAGCGCCATGGAATCGCCGAGGCCGCGGGTGATCGCAATATCGGTCTTCGATGCCTTCTTGGGCAGCTCCGGCAAGCGCGCGCGGCTGCCGGCGAGCGCCGGCCGGTCCTTGGCGAAACCGACCTCCAGTTCCTTGTCGCCGGCAATGGCGCGCATGCAGACGGTGACGGCGCGCTTGAAGCTATCGGCTTCAGACCCCGTCTTCGACTTGTTGCGCGTGTTGTCGCCCGGACCCGCCATCGAGACCCTGCTTAGCCCAGCACCACGTTGGCGGCGCTCTCGGGCAGATCCTCGCCGAAGGCGCGCTGATAGAACTCGGCCACCACCGAGCGCTCCAGTTCGTCGCATTTGTTGAGGAAGGTCAGCCGGAACGCCATGCCGATATTGCCGAATATCTCGGCATTCTCGGCCCATGTGATCACCGTGCGCGGGCTCATCACGGTCGACAGATCGCCGTTGATGAAGGCCGAGCGCGTCATGTCGGCGACGCGCACCATCTTGTTGACGATGTCCTTGCCCTTGCCGTCGCGATAGTGCTTGGCCTTGGCCAGCACGATGGCGACTTCGTTGTCGTGCGGCAAATAGTTCAGCGTGGTGACGATCGACCAGCGGTCCATCTGCGCCTGGTTGATCTGCTGGGTGCCGTGATAGAGGCCGGTGGTGTCGCCAAGGCCGACCGTGTTTGCGGTCGAGAACAGCCGGAAGGCCGGATGCGGGCGAATGACCCGGCTCTGGTCGAGCAGCGTCAGCCGGCCCGACGATTCCAGCACGCGCTGGATGACGAACATCACATCCGGACGGCCGGCATCGTACTCGTCGAAGCACAGCGCGACATTGTGCTGGTAGGCCCAGGGCAGGATGCCGTCGCGGAATTCGGTGATCTGCAAACCGTCCTTGACGACGATCGCGTCCTTGCCGACGAGATCGATACGGCTGACATGGCTGTCGAGGTTGACGCGCACGCAAGGCCAGTTGAGGCGAGCGGCGACCTGTTCGATATGGGTCGACTTGCCGGTGCCGTGATAGCCCGACACCATGACGCGGCGGTTGTAGGCAAAGCCCGCAAGGATCGCCATCGTCGTGTTCTTGTCGAACAGATAGTCCGGATCGATGTCCGGCACATGCTCCGATGTCACCGAATAGGCCGGCACCACCATCTTGGACTCGAAGCCGAATTTCTCCTTCACCGACACCGTCGTGTCGGGCAGGTTGGCGATGTCACGATCGACCTTGTTCATATCTCTCAACGTCTCCACGGGCGAAACGTCTGATTTCGCCGGCAATCGATTTTGTCCGGGGGCGGTCTTAGAGCCTTTTCCAACCTTATGAAAGTTGGAAAACGACACGAACCGTATGGCCGCTCAGCACAGGCCCGCCTGTTTGAGCACGCGATAGGCCTGCAGCACATCGCGGAACCGGTCTTCCGAACCTCTGTCGCCACCATTCGCATCCGGATGGTGCAGTTTCACCAGTTCCTTATAGCGCGCCTTGATCTCCTTGCCAGTCGCCTTTGTATCAAGACCAAGCGTTTCCAGCGCCTTGGCCTCAAGCGGCTTGGCCTTGCGCTCGCGCGCCTCGCGCGGATCCTTCGGTCCCTTGAACAGGTCGAACGGGTCGCGCATGCGGTTATAGTAGCCGGCCCGGCCGGAACGCATCTGGGCCATATCGGGCGACGATCGCGTCGAGGCTCCGTTGGCGCCCATTTTCCAGGTCGGCCGGTGCCCGGTCATGGCTTCCTTCTGGAAGCGCGCGACCTCGGTGTCCGGCACGCCGGAAAAGTAGTTGAAGCCCTTGTTGTACTCGCGCACATGATCGAAGCAGAAGTGGAAATACTCGCCTTCCTTCATGCGCCCGACCGGCGCACGATGGGTGCCCGCTTCCTTGCAGCCGTCCCACTGGCAGATCGGCGAGTGCGACTTCAGCTCCGCGTCCTTGTCGGGGCGGACGCGAATCTTCTCGAAATATTTGGGGTACGGCTTCATCTTACCCATTTATGGGGCGTTCGCAGATGCGAAACAAGAATTGACATTTTCGCGATCATCGCCCTAACCGCTGAATCGCGGCATAAAGCAGGCGAATGGCGGATTTTGTTGCTCGGCGGCGGCCCCTTGCGAAACCGATTTTCGGTTTCCAGGCCGAGACGCCAGCGATATGTGGTGAAGGGAGATGGCGATGTCCATACAGGCGACCATGGAAGACAAGCTCAATAAGGCATTTTCGCCGGACAGGCTGGTTATCATCAACGAGAGCCATCTCCATGCCGGCCACCACCATCACGGCTCCGACCATCACGGCACTTATGACGGCACCGGCGAGACGCATTTTCGCGTCCGCGTCGTCGCTTCCGCCTTTGCCGGCATGAGCCGCATCGACCGTCACCGCGCCGTCAATGAACTGCTTGCCGACGAATTGAAGGCCGGCGTGCACGCGCTGGCGATCGAACCGGCGGCTCCCGGCGAAAAGACCCGCTGGTAGCTCGGTTCCGCCGATCGTTTTTCGCCGCGCTCAGAGCACCGCTTCGATGAGGAACGGCCCGCGCCGTGACAGCGCGCTGTCCAGCAGCGCCTCGAAGCGCTCGCACGTATCGGCGCGAGCCGCCTCCACGCCCATGCCTTTGGCCAGCGACACCCAGTCGAGCGAGGGATGGTCGAGGTCGAGCATGCGCCTGGCGTTCTCGCCGATCGCGCCCACGCCGACATTCTTCATCTCGCCATGCAGGATTGCATAGGTTCGATTGGAAAACACGATCGTCACCACGTCGAGCTTTTCCCGCGCCTGCGTCCACAATCCCTGTACCGTGTACATGCCGCTGCCGTCGGCTTCGAGGTTGATCACCTTGCGGTCCGGACAGGCGATTGCCGCCCCGGTCGCCATCGGGATGCCGCCGCCGATCGATCCGCCCGTGCCCATCATGTAGTCGTGCGGCGCTGCAAAGGCCGACAGCGCGAAGAAACGCCTGGCCGAGGTGACCGCTTCATCGCAAACGATCGCATCGGCCGGCAGTTTCCGCGCCACCGACAGCGCGATGGCATCTTCCGTCAGCTTGCCGTTCGGCGTTGCCTCGTCGGGAAAAGCGGCCGCGAGCACCTGTTGTTGTGACGGCTTGATGCCAAGTTCGTCGCGAAGCGCCTCCAGCGCCGCATGCAGATCGTCGCCATGGGCGGCCAGTGTCAGCACCTCGCAGCCTTCCCGGACGAGCCGTCCCGGTTTCCCCGGATAGGCGAAGAAGGCAACCGGCTCCTTCGCGCCGACCAGGATCAGAACATCGACATCCCTGAGCACAGCCATCGCCGCATCGACCGGATAGGGAATGCGGGTCGGCGCGACACGCCCGCGCCCGCGTTGCATCCGTGCGATCAGAACCTCGCCGAACAGGCGGACATCGCTGCCCGTCGAAATCTGCCCGGCGATGGCGAGCCCATCGGCGCGTGCGGCCTTTCCGCGAACGATCATGCCTGCCCGGCCCGGAGCGGTACGGATCGCCGCGGCGACCTTGCGCACGGCGTCCATATCGACGGCCGGCGCTGGCACCAGCTTCACCTTGCCGACCGAAACCGCGTCGACTGCGCCCCAGGCGGCATCCGCCGGCAGGATCATCGTCGCGACGCCGGGCGGTGTCAGCGAGGCACGAAAGGCTGCTTCAGCTGCCGGCACGATATCGGCCGAGCCCTTGACGCGGCCGACCCAGTTGGACATCGGCGCCGCAAGGCTCTCGATATCGCTGGTGAGCGGGGCATCGAGCGGCAGATGGTAAGAGGCGTGGTCGCCGACGATGTTGATCATCGGGCTGAAGGCACGCCGGGCATTGTGCATGTTGGCGAGCCCGTTGGCCAGGCCGGGACCGGTATGCAGCAGCGTCGCGGCCGGCCGATCGGTCATCCGCGCATAGCCATCGGCGGCACCCGTCACCACGCCCTCGAACAGCCCGAGCACGCAACGCATTTTCGGCTTGCGGTCAAGTGCTGCAACGAAATGCATTTCGGAGGTGCCGGGATTGGCAAAGCAGACCGTCACATCATTGGCCAGAAGCACGTCACACAGGACATCGGCGCCGTTCATGCAATTCCCTCCCGCTCACGATCGAAGAGCACTTGCACCCGGGCGCGCCCGCACAGCAATATCCCGCCGCCACTTTTGATCTGATCCAGTGCCGTAAGGATCAGCCAACCGTCGATTTCAGGAATGCCAGCGCGGCCGCGGTCAGCGCATCGCCGTCCTCGCCGAAATCGCGATTGATCGACATATGCGTGTAGGCGCTGGCGTCGAACAGCGTGACCTGGGTGCCCGTCGCGCGCAGGCGCTCGGCAAAGGCCTTGGAGTCCTCACTCCGGCCAGGGGCGCGCGAATAGGCAATGAACGTCGGCGGGTGCTTGCGGCCGTCGACATGGCTGGCCGGCGACAGTGCCGCCCATTGCGCGGGATTGGAAAAGACGCGGGCATAGGCCCGCACCATGCCGCCCTTCCTGGCAAGTGCTGCAAGATCATAGGCCCTGGTATCGTCGAGAATGAGCGCAGCTATGCCGGGCAATCCGCCGCGCATGCCGGTCAGCGCAATCAGATGGCAGCCGGCCGAATGGCCCATGCCAACGATGCGGTTTGGATCGCCGCCATGCCGGGCGATGTTGGCCCTGATGTAGGCGTAGGCCTTTTCGACGTCACCGGCCTGGGTGGCGACATCGGCCTGCGGCAACATGCGATAATCGATGGAGACGAAGCAAAAGCCGTTGGCGAGCAGAAAAGCCGGTTTGGCGTCGACCTGACTGCGTTTGCCAAACTGCCAGGTACCGCCATGAACGAAAACCACGACCGGCAGGCCGATTGCCCCATCGGGCGCATAGATGTCGAGCTTGGCCGGCCCGTAGTCGAAGGTCTTTGGCGTGGGTCGGCGTGTTTCCGACGCGGCCGATGCTTCCAACGGCAGCATCGCCGCCACCGAGGCCATGATCAGGCTTCGTCGATCGATCATCATTGTCTCCTGGCGAGGCAAGACTGCACGCGGCGGCCCCAGCCGTCCAGTCAGGGATTCGCAACACACCCGCTACCCGCGCTGAATGCCGCTCCGCACCGAGCGCCTTGATCTCGGAGTGGCCTCGAATCTTACGATCGCAGCCACCTCTTCACATGAAGGGAACAAACGGTACCCCCCGACAGTTGAATGCGAGGTGAGCCGAATGGAAGCCACAGCGGCTCCGAGGGCAAAAGCATCATGCGAGAGAACCAGTCTGACGTCTTCGATCTGTTTTCGGAAATTTACACCAACGCGGCGCAGGAAGAGATCAGCATCCAGCAATATCTCCTTGCCTGCCGCGAGGACAAGTCGATGTATGCCTCGGCGCCTGAACGAATGGTCGAGGCGATCGGCGAGCCGAACCTGGTCGACACCAGCAAGGATGAGCGGCTCGGCCGCATATTCTCCAATCGGACCCTGAAAGTGTACCCCTCCTTTGCCGATTTCTATGGCATGGAGGACACAATCGAGCGCATCGCCGGCTATTTTCGCTATGCGTCCCAGGGGCTCGAGGAGCGCAAGCAAATCCTCTATTTGCTCGGCCCCGTGGGCGGCGGCAAATCCTCCCTTGCCGAGCGTCTGAAGAAATTGATGGAACAGCGCCCGATCTACACGCTGAAGGTCGGTAATCAGGTCAGCCCGGTTTTCGAATCGCCGCTTGGTCTTTTCCATCCTGATCGCATGGGCGACCTGCTGGAGGACAAATACGGCATTGCCCGACGCCGGTTGAATGGGCTCATTTCGCCATGGGCGGCCAAGCGCCTCGACGAACTTTCCGGCGACATTTCCAAGTTCAGCGTCGTCAAGCTGATGCCGTCGCGACTGCGCCAGATCGGCATCGCCAAGACCGAGCCCGGCGACGAGAACAATCAGGACGTTTCGGCCCTGGTCGGCAAGGTGGACATCCGGCAATTGGAAAACTTCAGCCAATCCGATCCGGACGCCTATTCCTATAGTGGCGGACTGAACCGGACCACCCAGGGGCTGCTTGAATTCGTCGAAATGTTCAAGGCGCCTATCAAGGTCCTGCATCCGCTGCTGACCGCCACCCAGGAAGGCAGCTACAACGGCACCGAAAATTTCGGCGCCTTTCCCTACCAGGGAATCATCGTGGCCCATTCCAATGAGTCGGAATGGCTGCAGTTCAAGAACAACAAGAACAATGAGGCTTTTCTCGATCGCATCCTCGTGGTCAAGGTGCCGTATTGCCTGCGGATAACCGAAGAGCGGCGGATCTACGAGAAACTGCTGCGGGAGAGCGAATTGGCCGCCAGTCCTTGCGCTCCAGAGGTGCTGGACATCCTCAGCCGGTTTACCGTCTCGACCCGCTTGGCCGAGCACGACAACTCGCCGCTCTACACCAAGATGCGCGCCTATGATGGCGAGAACCTCAAGGAGGTCGACCCCAAGGCAAAGTCGGTTCAGGAATATCGGGACGCCGCCGGCGTCGACGAGGGCATGGCCGGCGTCAGCACGCGCTTTGCCTTCAAGATCCTGTCGCAGACCTTCAACTACGACACCGAAGAGGTGGCCGCCGACCCCGTGCACCTCATGTACATCCTGGAGGAGGCGATCAAGCGCGAACAGTTTCCGAAGGAGACGGAAGCCGCCTATCTGGAGTTCATCAAGTCCGAGCTGGCCGCGCGGTATGCCGAGTTCATCGGCCATGAGATCCAGAAAGCCTATCTGGAATCGTACAGCGAGTACGGCCAGAATCTTTTCGACCGCTACATCGCCTATGCCGACGCCTGGATCGAAGACCAGGACTACAAGGATCCCGACACCGGCCAGATCCTCAACCGCGAGGTTTTGGACAACGAGCTTTCGCAGGTCGAAAAACCGGCCGGCATCGCCAATCCCAAGGATTTCCGCAATGAGGTGGTGAAATTCACGCTGCGCGCCCGTGCAAGAAACCATGGCCGCAACCCGGCGTGGACAAGTTACGAAAAGCTGCGGGAAGTCATCGAGAAACGCATGTTCGGCCAGGTCGAGGACCTCCTGCCGGTGATCAGTTTCGGCTCCAAGCAGGACAGCGTCACGGAAAAGCGGCACAATGAATTCGTGCAGCGGATGGTCGAGCGCGGCTACACCGAGCGGCAGGTTCGTCGCCTTGTGGACTGGTACATGCGGGTGAACAGGGCGGGTTAGAGAACCCGGATGGTTCCATGCCGATCTTCATCGACCGCCGCCTGAACCCGAAAGACAAGAGCCTCGGCAATCGCCAGCGCTTCCTGCGACGCGCGCGCGAGGAATTGAAACGGAGCATACGCGACCAGATCCGCACCGGCAGGATCGCCGACGCGGACTCCGAGCACGCCGTGCGCATGCCCGAAAGAGGCACAAGCGAGCCGAGCTTCAACAACGCCCGCGACAGCGGCAGGCGCCAGCACATCTTGCCGGGCAACAGGCATTTCTCCGCTGGAGACCTGATCCCCAAGCCCGGCGGAGGCGGCGGGGGAGCGTCGTCCCCGGGAAACAAGGCATCCGAGGACGACTTTCGTTTCGTACTGTCGCGCGAGGAAGTGCTCGATCTTTTCTTCGAGGATCTCGAACTCCCCGACATGGTCAAGCTCAACCTCAAGGAGATCCTTGCCTTCAAGCCGCGTAGGGCGGGCTTCGCCGCCACCGGTTCGCCGACCAACATCAATGTCGGCCGCACGATGCGCAACAGCCACGGCCGCCGCATTGCGCTGAGGCGCCCCAAGCAGGTCGAACTGGATGCGATCCTCGAGGAAATCGCCTCGCTCGAGGAGGCGCCATACAGCGCCGACGCGCGCCGGCGTATCGCGGCATTGCGCGAAGAGCTTGACCGGCTGGAACGACGCCGCCGACGCATTGCCTATGTCGATCCGGTCGACATCCGCTTCAACCGCTTCGATTCCCGGCCGGTGCCGAACGCCAATGCCGTCATGTTCTGTCTGATGGACGTGTCCGGGTCCATGGGCGAGCGCGAGAAGGATCTGGCCAAGCGCTTCTTCGTCTTGCTGCACCTGTTCTTGAAACGACGCTACGACCGCATCGAGATTGTCTTCATCCGCCACACGCACCTGGCTCAGGAGGTCGACGAGGAGACATTTTTCTACAACACCCAAAGCGGCGGCACTGTCGTTTCCACCGCGCTGGAGGAAATGCACCGTATTATCGCGAGCCGCTACCCGGCCCACGACTGGAATATCTATGCTGCCCAGGCCTCGGACGGCGACAATTTCGCCGGCGATTCAGAGCGATGCATTTCGCTTCTCAACGGCGAGCTCATGCGGCTGTGCCAGTATTTTGCCTATGTCGAGATCATCGACGAGCGTGAAGCCCATATTTTCGGCTCGACCGAAAACGGGACATCGCTGTGGCGTGCCTAT
Organism: Mesorhizobium sp. WSM4809; assembly: GCF_055811655.1. Lineage (NCBI taxonomy): Bacteria > Pseudomonadati > Pseudomonadota > Alphaproteobacteria > Hyphomicrobiales > Phyllobacteriaceae > Mesorhizobium > Mesorhizobium sp. WSM4809. The sequence goes on along the minus strand of NZ_JBVVQW010000009.1, from coordinate 59,720 downwards.
AACGCCATCGACCAGAAATGGCCGAACTTCCAGATGAGCCGCATCGCTACGCCCGCCGATATCTACCCGGTCTTTCGCCAGCTTTTCGGCAGGCAGCCGGTCTCCCTCAAGCGGGCATGAGGGTTCCCGATGGTCAGACAAGCCAGCAAATCCAGCCTGCTTTTTTCAGGGTCCGACTGGGATTTCAAAACATTGTCGCGGGCCTATGACGCGATCGAGGCACTTGCGGTCGAAGAGCTTCATCTGGACACCTATCCCGTTCAGATGGAGATCATCTCTTCGCAACAGATGCTCGACGCCTATTCGTCCATTGGCATGCCATTGATGTACCGTCACTGGTCTTTCGGCAAACATTTCCTCCACCAGGATCTGCTCTATCGCAAGGGCGGGCGAGGGCTTGCTTATGAACTGGTCATCAATTCCAATCCCTGCATCGTCTATCTGATGGAGGAAAACACCATGGCCCTGCAGGCCTTGGTGACGGCCCATGCAGCTCTCGGGCACAATCATTTCTTCAAGAACAATCAATTGTTCAAACAATGGACGGATGCAGGTGCGATCCTCGGCTACCTGGACTTCGCCAAGGGCTACATAGTCCGTTGCGAGGAGCGGCACGGCCTCGCCGCCGTCGAGGCTGTGCTCGATTCCGCCCACGCGCTGATGGATCAGGGCGTGTTTCGCTATCACCGGCCGCCGAGGCTGTCGTCGGAACGGCAGCGCGAAGGAATTCGCGAGCGTCTCGAATACGAGGAGCGCTCCTACAACGACTTGTGGCGTACGCTGCCGCCTTCGCAGCAAGCGGCCAACGACAAGGGCCAGGACCCGGAGCGGAAGAAATCGCTAAACCTGCCTGAGGAAAACCTGCTCTATTTCCTGGAAAAGAACAGCCCGGTCCTGGAGCCCTGGCAGCGTGAGATCATCAGGATCGTTCGGGTCATCGCGCAATATTTTTACCCGCAACGGCAAACACAGGTGATGAACGAGGGCTGCGCCACGTTCGTGCACTATACGCTGATGAACATGCTGTTCGACCGCGGCCAGATCAGCGAAGGCGCCATGCTCGAAATCCTGCGCAATCATTCCAACGTGGTCTTTCAGCCGGCGTTCGACGATCCGCGTTTTTCAGGCATCAACCCCTATGCTCTCGGCCTCGACATGATGCAGGACATTCAGCGCATTTCGACCAAACCCACGGCTGAGGACCGCGATTGGTTCCCCGACATCGCTGGCCAGGGCAACTGGCGCGAGGTCCTGCTTGACGCTTGGGCCGAGCACCGCGACGAATCCTTCATCCGCCAGTACCTCAGTCCCGCCTTGATCCGGAAATGGCGGTTTTTTGTGCTTGGCGACGCTGCCGACCAACCGCATTGTCTGGTCGCCTCGATCCACGACGAGCGCGGCTACGCCAAGATACGCGCCACGCTCGCCAACAGCTATGATCTCGGCGCGAACCGGCCGGACATTCAGGTGGTGGATGTCGATCTGCTCGGCGACCGCCATTTGCGCCTGCAGCACAAGGTCAATGACGGCATCCTGCTCGAGGATGCCAGCCGCGACGCCACGCTTCGTCACATCCGCAGGCTTTGGGGTTATGAAGTCAGCCTGGCGGCCATAGATGCAGAGACCGGCGCGACGATCCACGAACGCTCGACAAGCCAGATCGCCGGATGACGTGCCCCGGCCTCCCTGCACGTATCAGGTGTCGCCGGCTGGCCTGATCCTCAGCCTTGCGATCCGGTTCTTGTCGCGTTTCATGACGATGAAGCGCTTGCCGTGGAACGTAAAAGCCTGCTTCTCCTCGGGGATCGATTGCGTCTCGTGGATGACGAGGCCGGCAATGGTGGTGGCCTCCTCATCCGGCAGGTTCCAGTCGAGAGCCCGGTTGAGATCACGGATGGGCACCGTACCGTCGACGACCACGGAGCCGTCGGCCTCCTGCTTGACGCCCTGTATGTCGACATCATGCTCGTCAGCGATCTCGCCGACGATCTCCTCGATAATGTCCTCCAGCGTCACCAGCCCTTCGACCTCGCCATATTCGTCGACCACGACGGCGAAATGCGCCTTGCGGCGAAGGAAGGCGTTGAGTTGTTCCTGCAAGGTCGTGGTGTCGGGCACGAACCATGGTTTCGAGGCGATCTTCATCACATCGATCCTGGAGAAGTCGTTGCCGACTTCGTTCAAGGCGCGCAGCAGATCCTTTGCATGCAGCACGCCGACGATGTTGTCGAGCGAGCCTTTCCACAGCGGCATGCGGGTGTGCGGGCTTTGCAAAATCTCGCGCACCACCGCTTCCGGCGCATTGTCGGCATTGACCGAGCGCATATTGGTGCGGTGGACCATGATGTCGGAGACTTCGAGCTCGGCGAGATCGAACAGGCCGCCGACGCGGTCGCGATCCTCGCGCACCACCTGGCCGTCGCGGCGGAAATCATCGACCGCGCCGCGCAATTCGTCCTGGCTGGAACGCTGCGGCTCGATGCGCGAAAGCTCGTATCCGAACATGGCAAGCAGGCGCGTGCGCACGGCAACGAGCAGCACGATGAGGATGGCAAGGACGGCAACGACGATCCAGCCGGGCTCGTTGGTCATCTCGGCCGCATTTTCTGCTGGTCCGGATGGTTTTCTGTCAGAAACGACAGCACTTCCGATGCCGGAACATCCTTGGCAATGAAAGCTTGGCCGACGCCGCGCGTCAGGATGAAGGTCAGCGCGCCGCGCGACACCTTCTTGTCCTGGGTGATAAATGCCAGCAGCGCCTCGGCGTCAGGCAGATCGCCCGATATGTCGGCTATCCGCCAGGGCAGGCCGACGGCGCGCAGATGCGCCTCGACGCGCGCGGCATCGTCGGGGCTGGCCAGATTGAGCCGCGACGAGAACCGGTAGGCCAGCGCCATGCCGATGGCGACGCCTTCGCCATGGACGAGGCGGCTTCCGTCATATTGGGTGGCGGCTTCCAGCGCGTGGCCGAATGTGTGGCCGAGATTGAGCAGCGCGCGGTCGCCGGTCTCGAACTCGTCGCGCGCAACCACGTCGGCCTTGGCGCGGCAGGCTTCGGCGATCGCCTGCGTCCTCTCCGGCCCGCAGGCAAAAACCTGGGCCCAATTCTTTTCCAGCCAGGTGAAAAATTCTGGCCGGTCGATGAGCCCGTATTTGGCGAGTTCGGCATAGCCGGCGCGGAATTCGCGGATCGGCAGCGTGTCGAGCACTCCGGTGTCGGCCAGCACCAGTTTCGGCTGATGGAAGACGCCGACGAGGTTCTTGCCGCGTGGGCTGTTGATGCCGGTCTTGCCGCCGACCGAGGAATCGACCTGCGCCAGCAGCGAGGTCGGGATCTGCACGAAATTCATGCCGCGCCGCACGATGCCGGCGGCAAAGCCCGCAAGGTCGCCAATAACGCCGCCACCGAAGGCGATGACGATGTCGCCGCGCTCCAGTTTCGCAGCCAGAACACCGTCGACCACTTCCTCGAGATGGGCAAAACTCTTGGTCTTCTCGCCGGGCGGCAGCGTGATGATGGCGGGCTGGATGCCACCCGTGTCGAGCCCGGCCTTGAGCGCATCGAGATGCGCTGCCGCGACATTGGCGTCGGTGACGACCGCGGCGCGTGTGCCCGGCAGGCGACCCGATATCTCGGCGCCCGCGCGGGACAACAATCCCGAGCCGATCAGAATGTCATAGGTCCGATCGCCAAGGCCGACTTCGACGACGACGGGTGCCTCGATGCTCACGATTCCACCTCGCCCGTCGCAGCCGCCTCATCGATGCCGAAATGCCGGCACAGCGCGTCCACCACTTCGGTCGCGATGACTTCCTTGCGATCATCGCGGGTCGGCACTGTGACGTCGGATGTCGCGTAGACCGGATAGCGCTCGCCCATCAGCCGCTCCAGCACGGCGCGGGGGTCGTCGCTTTTCAGGAGCGGCCGGTTCTGTTTCTTGGAGACGCGGTCCATCAGAAGATCGAGCTCGGCCTTCAGCCATACCGACACGCCCTGCGCTGCAATCGCCTCGCGCGTCTGCGCATTCATGAAGGCGCCGCCGCCGGTCGACAGCACCTGCGGGCCGTTTTCCAGCACGCGCAGGATGACGCGCTGCTCCAGCGCCCGGAATTCGGTCTCGCCATAGCGCTCGAACAGCTCCGGAACGGTCATGCGCGAGACGCTTTCGATCTCTTGGTCGCTGTCGATGAAGGGCAGCGCCAGCATCGTCGCCACCTTGCGGCCGATCGCCGTCTTGCCGGCACCCATCAATCCGACGAAGACGACGGAACGGCTGCCCAGCCGGCCAAGCAACGCGGCGTAGGTCTCGTCTGGAGGATTTGCTGGCAACGCGTTCATCGGATGTTTCGAAGGCCCTCTTTGCCGGCGTATCGACATGAAAAGCCCGTTTGCGTCAAGCGTGGCAAGCGCCTTGAACCCGACATGGACCAGCAGGGTCTGCATCAGAAGTTGCTAACAGGCCTCCGCTTCTTCCTTGAATTGGCCGGATTGGCGTCCCATAAGGGGACAGGGTTTGGAAACGCAGAACAAGAAGACGGGCGAAAATTGATGCCGACACTGTTTCGCTTTGTCGTGGTAACAGCGATTCTGGCAGGTATTGCCTATGGTGCGATGTTCGCACTGGTGATGTTCGTCGAGCCAAAGAAGGGCGAAATGAGCGTGCGCATCCCTCCGGAAAAGCTGAACCCCAAGAAAAGCTGAACCCGAAGAAAAGTTGAATGAACAGCGCCGCCCGCATCGAAGCCTTTCTGGAAATGCTGAGCGCCGAGCGGGGCGCGGCTGAAAATACGCTTTCCTCCTACCGCCGCGACCTCGAGGACGCTTCTGGCGCGATCGATGGCGGGCTGGCTGGTGCCGCCGCCGCCGATATCCGCACCTATCTCGACGACATTGCCGCCCGCGGCTTTGCCGCCACGTCGCAGGCGCGCAAACTGTCGGCGATCCGCCAGTTCTTCAAATTCCTCTACGCCGAAGGCCTGCGCGGCGATGACCCGACCGGCACGCTGGACAGTCCAAGAAAGGGCCGCCCGCTGCCCAAGACGATGAGCGAGGCGGACACCGGCCGGCTGATCGACCGTGCGGCGCTTGAGGCCGGCGATGCCTCGTCGGACGATGGGGACAGTCTGGCGTCACTGCGCCTGCATGCGCTGGTCGAGGTGCTTTACGCCACCGGCCTGCGCGTTTCCGAGCTGGTCGGCCTGCCGGTGACGGTGGCGCAGCGCGACGACCGTTTCTTCATGGTGCGCGGCAAGGGCGACAAGGAGCGCATGGTGCCACTCTCGGCCAAGGCACGCACGGCGATGAAGACCTGGCTTGCCGCCCGCGCCAGGGTGCCCGCCTTTGCCGACAGTCCGTTCCTGTTTCCGGCCGCCTCCGACAGCGGCTATCTCTCGCGCCAGGTCTTCGCGCGTGACCTGAAAGGGCTGGCGGCAAGGGCCGGCATCGCCTCGGCGAAGATCTCGCCGCACGTGCTGCGCCATGCTTTCGCCAGCCATCTCCTGCAGAACGGCGCCGATCTCCGGGCCGTGCAGCAATTGCTTGGCCATGCCGACATATCGACGACACAGATTTACACCCATGTGCTGGAAGAGCGGCTGGTGCGGCTGGTCAACGATCATCATCCGCTTGCCGACTAGGCCTCATATCGCTATGTGAGGACGACATTTCACCGCCCGGAGCCTTGGATTCAAGGGTTCCGTCAGCCACTGCCTTCCGACGTATCGGTCCGCTCACGCATGTATAATTACCTCGATTTCGAAAAGCCGGTGCAGGACCTCGAGGGCAAGATCCTCGAGCTGAAGAAGCTTGCCGAGAATGGCGAGGCGGTCGATGTCGGCGACGAGATCAGCCGTCTTGAGAAGCGCTCCCGCGACGCGCTGCGCGACGCCTACAAGGCGCTGACGCCGTGGCAGAAGGTGCAGGTGGCTCGCCATCCAGACAGGCCGCATTGCGTCGACTATATCAAGGGCCTGTTCACCGATTTCACGCCGCTGGCCGGCGACCGCAATTTCGGTGAGGACCAGGCGATCGTCGGCGGTTTCGCCCGTTTCCGCGGCGAACCCATTGCCATCATCGGCCAGGAAAAAGGTTCCGACACAGCCAGCCGCCTGAAACACAATTTCGGATCGGTTCGCCCGGAGGGCTACCGCAAGGCGGTACGGCTGATGGAACTGGCCGACCGCTTCAAGATCCCGCTGCTGACGCTGGTCGACACGGCCGGCGCCTATCCCGGTGTCAACGCCGAGGAGCGCGGCCAGGCGGAGGCTATCGCCCGTTCAACCTCGACCTGTCTCGGCCTGAAAGTGCCGTCGATCTCGGTGGTCATCGGCGAAGGCGGTTCGGGCGGCGCCATTGCCATCGCCACCGCCAACCGCGTCTACATGCTCGAACACGCCATCTATTCGGTGATTTCGCCGGAAGGGGCCGCCTCGATCCTGTGGCGCGACACAACGCGATCGAAGGACGCGGCGACCAACATGAAGATCACCGCGCAGGATCTTTTTGAATTAAAGATCATCGACGCCATCATCCCCGAGCCGCTCGGCGGTGCGCATCGCGGCGCCGAAACGGTGATCGCCGCGACCGGAGACCTCATCGCCAGGACGATGAAGGATTTTGCCGGCGCCAACACCGATTTCCGCGAGCAGCGCCGCGAAAAATACCTGGCCATGGGCCGCAGTCTCTGACCACAGGCAGCCTTGGCCGCAACAATGTGGCGGGGCGGAGCATTTTTGCCACAAAAATGCCGCTGCATTCGGCTCAATGAGACTGCCGCAGGGGGATGCGTCGGCACTTGCGGTAAGGAATTTATTAGGGTTAACGGGCTTAGGGTCCGTCGATGCGCAGTGTAGCAGCCGGGGCAGGAAGCGTCCTGGCGCCAGAGAAAAGACGATATCCGTAGCCATGTTTGTCAAGCTTGCCCGCACCGGAATCCTGATCGCTGCCCTCGGCGTTGCCGGCTGCAACAATTCGTCGATGAAGGATTTTGCCCCGGAGGCCAACAAGCCGCTGCCCGACAAGATCCTCGCCGACATGAGAGCCAAGGGCATGGTCCGCACCTCGTCGGTGATGGCCCGCATCTTCAAGGAAGAAGGCAAGCTCGAGATCTGGAAGGCCAAGACCAACGGCCGCTACGACATGGTCGCCAGCTACGACATCTGCAAATGGTCGGGCAAGCTCGGGCCGAAATACACCGAAGGCGACCGCCAGGCGCCGGAAGGCTTCTACACGGTGCGCCCGGCGCAGATGAATCCGCGCTCGAACTACCATTTGTCCTTCAACATCGGCTATCCCAACGCCTATGACCGCGCCAATGGCCGTACCGGCTCCAATTTGATGGTGCACGGCGCCTGTTCGTCTTCGGGCTGCTATTCGATGACCGATGCGCAGATCGAGCAGATCTATGCCTTTGGCCGCGACGCCTTCCAGGGCGGCCAGACCGAGTTCCAGATCCAGGCGTTTCCGTTCCGCATGACCGCCGCCAACATGGCGCGCTACCGCAACGACCCGAATTACGACTTCTGGAAGATGCTGAAGGTCGGCTACGACAATTTCGAGATCACCAAGGTGCCGCCGAAGGTCGATGTCTGCGAGAAGCGTTATGTCTTCAACCAGGTTGCCGCCGACGGTCAGACATTCGATCCGGCCGGCGCCTGCCCGGCGACGACGCAGCCTGATTCGCTGAAGAGTGCCTACAACTCCTACATGAGCACCTACGACGCTGCGTTCAGCGGCGCGGTCAAGGCCAGCGTGCCGGCGCCCAAGCCGACCATTGCCGGTATCAAGGAAGCCAGCATCGTCTCCGACTGGTCCAAGCGCCGCGCACGCGGCGAACGCGTGCCGATCGATCCGCCGTCGCTCAACAATGACGGCTCGGTCACCGAGACGGCACGCATGGGTCGCATCGATTCGCCCGCTGGCCGCAAGATGGCGGCCCTCGATGCCGAAAAGGCGGCCAAGCAGAAGGCCGAGGAGCAGAGGCTCGCTGCCATAGAGGCGGCCAAGCAAGCCAAGGAAGCCGCCAAGGCTCAGGCTCTGGCCGAAAAGGAGGCCGAAAAGGCCGCCAAGGAAGCCCCCGTCGCCACCGCGACCATCGCGGCCCCTTCGGAAGCGGCACCGATGGCTGAGACGCAGGCGGCGAGTGCCGACGAGAGCCGCGTGACGAAGCTGAAGAACAAGCTGCTCGGCATGTTCGGCGGTTGATTTCGCCCGTGGATGATCGCGCCGCTATTTATGACCTCAAGGGGCTGAACTGCCCCTTGCCCGTGCTCAAGGCCAAGAAGCGCCTGGCGGGGATGCAACCGGGCAGCCGGCTCTGGCTGGAGACCACCGACCCGCTGGCCGTCATCGACATTCCGGCATTCTGTTCGGAGAGCGGCCACCAGTTGATTGAAACGGCGGCGGTCTCCGGCGGCCATCGATTCCTGGTCGAGCGCGGCGCGCCGTAATCGTGGGAGCTACCGCCCGGCAATCGCCAGCGGGTTGTTTTCCAGCGCGGCGCGATCGGGCGTGTCGATCGACGGCCGGTTGGTGAAGGCGGCGAACAGCCTGCGGATATAATCTTCGGGCATATCGAGCGTGATCAGCACCAGCCGCGTGCCGCGCTGGCCATCTGGCCAGGACGGCAATTGCACCGGCGGATGCAGGATCTTCTGCACGCCATGGATCACCAAAGGCCGCGACGGGTCTTCCCTGAGCTCGATGACGCCCTTCATGCGCAGCAGGCGCTCGCCATGTGTCGAGCGCAGCAGGTCGAGGAACATCTCGATCGCCGAAAACGGCACCGGGCCGTCATGCACCAGCGAATAGGAACGCACCCGCGAATCGTGGCGATGACCGTGGTCATGGCCATGTTCGTGATCATGCCCATCATGGTGATCATGATCATGATGGTGATGATCATGATCGGCTTCCTCGCCCAGCCAGCGCCGCACATCGGCGGATTTGGTTGCCGGGTTGTAGAGGCCGCAATCAAACAGCGCCGCCACGCCTGTCCCCGTGTCGCCGGCATCGAGCAGTTCGGCGCCCGGATTGATCTGCCGCAGGCGCGCCCGAAGCATTTCCAACTCATTGGGATCGACGACCAGATCGGCTTTGCTGAGCACGATGCGATCGGCGACGGCAGCCTGCTTGACCGCCTCGACATGGGCGTCGAGCGTGGCGTTGCCGTTGACGGCATCGACCAGCGTGATGACGCCGTCGAGCCGGAAGGCCTGGATCAGCGCCGGATGGGCCATGATCGACTGCAGCACCGGCGCCGGGTCGGCAAGGCCGGTGGTCTCGACGATGACGCGGGCCAGACGGGCGATGCGGCCGGTCTGCAGCCGGTCGACCAGGTCGGCCAGCGTATCGACCAGTTCGCCGCGCACCGTGCAGCACAGGCAGCCGTCCGAAAGCTGGATGATGCCGTCGGAAGACTGCTCGACCAGCAAATGGTCGATCGCCACCTCGCCGAACTCGTTGATGATCACCGCCGTGTCGGCCAGCGCCGGATCCTTGAGCAGCCGGTTGAGCAGCGTCGTCTTGCCGGCGCCGAGGAAGCCGGTCAGCACCGAGACGGGGATCGGGAAGCCGCTGCCCATTGGCTAGTTCGCAACCTTGGCCGGCTGGTCGCCCTGCGCGGCGGAGCCGGCAATCTTCGGGCCTGCGCCGGCCGGTGCCGGCCTGTCGGGCCGCCAGCTCGGGATCGGCACATCGGCATATTCCTGACCGCCCCGGTCGAGGATGGCCTTCGGCGCCGGACCGGTGGCGCCGCCAAGGCCGACGGCAACCAGCGTTGGCACATGGTCGAGCTTTTCCTGATAGGGCGATTTCGGCACGTCCTTGGCGACGACCGGCGGCGCCTCCGACTGCTCCTGCGGCGTCTTCTTCTTGCAGACCTCGTCCTTCATGTCGTTGGGCGAGACCGTGTCGCCATAGGGCGCCAGCGTGGTGACGGTGGCCGAGCCGGCGGCAGGCGCGTCAAAACCCTGATCGAGCAGTTTTGCCGCGGTCTCGGCACGTGTGACCGCCGATTTCTCGCCAAGCACCACCGCGACCAGCGTGCGCCCGTTGCGGGTCGCCGAACCGATCATGTTGAAGCCGGAAGGGCAGACAAAGCCGGTCTTCATGCCATCGGCGCCGGGATAACGGCCAATCAAGAGATTGTAGTTGGGGATAGCCTTCTTGCCGACGGCAAGGCCTTCGATCGAGAACCACGGCGCATATTGCGGAAATTCGCGGCGGATCGCCATCACCAGCACGGCGAGGTCGCGCGCCGTCGTGTACTGATCCGGCGAATAGAGCCCGTTCGGATTGACGAAATGCGTGCCGTTCATGCCGAGCCGGGTCGCTTCGGCGTTCATCCGGTCGGCAAAGGCCGCCTGCGAACCTCCGACATTTTCGCCCACCGCCATGGCGATGTCGTTGGCCGATTTGACCAGCATCATCTTCAGCGCGTTGTCGAGCCGCATCACCGAGCCCGGCTTGAAGCCCATCTTGCTTGGCGGCTCGGCGGCGGAGTGTTTGGTCACCTTGATCGGCGAATCAAGCTGAACCTCGCCGGCGGCGATCGCCCGAAAGGTGACATAAGCGGTCATCAGCTTGCTCAGCGATGCCGGATACCAGCGCTTGAACGCGTCCTGATGCTGCAGGATCTTGCCGCTGCCGAGATCGAATACGACCACCGGATTGGCCAGCGCCGGCCCGGCCACGACCGACAGCGCGATTGTGCCAACCGAGAATAGTTTGAGGAAATGCCTGTACCGCATGATCAAATCCGAAATCGCCTCTTGCCGTAGTCGCCCCTGGCTCCGTAAGATTTCGTTACGCGATCGCCAGCATGATTGGTCCGACCCTCAAAAACCGGACCGCATCGTTGCGGTGCTATTTACCCTATGTGACGCCAAGATGGCAAAGTGCCTGGCGATCACAATTGCAAGGCAGCGGACGACACCCGCCTGTCCCAACAGCGAGATGGAACCATCATGCCAATCCTGAACCGTGCCGCCGAAATGCAGGACGAAGTTGCCGGCTGGCGCCAGCATCTGCACCAGACGCCAGAACTGAACTTCGACGTCTTCAAGACCGCTGCCTTCGTCACCGAGAAGCTGAAAGCCTTCGGCTGTGACGATGTGGTCACCGGCCTCGGCAAGACCGGCGTCGTCGGCATCATCCGCGGCCGGCAGGGCGAAGGCCCCACCATCGGCCTGCGCGCCGACATGGACGCGCTGCCGCTCAACGAGATCACAGGCAAGTCCTACGCCTCGACCATCCCCGGCAAGATGCACGCCTGCGGCCATGACGGCCACACGGCAATGCTGCTGGGCGCGGCCAAATACCTCGCCGAGACGCGCAACTTCACCGGTTCCGTGGCGGTGATCTTCCAGCCGGCCGAAGAGGGCGGCGGCGGCGGCAACGAGATGGTCAAGGACGGCATGATGGAGCGTTTCGACATCTCCAGGGTGTTCGGCATGCACAACATGCCGGGCCTGCCTGTCGGGCAGTTCGCCATTCGCCCGGGCCCGATCATGGCGGCGACCGCCGAGTTCACCATCACCGTGCGCGGCAAGGGCGGCCACGCGGCGATGCCGCACGGCACGATCGACCCGATCGTCATCACCAGCCAACTGGTCGGCGCCTTGCAGACGATCGCCTCGCGCAGCACCGATCCGGTCGAGGCCGTGGTGGTGTCGGTGACCAAGTTCCACGCCGGTGACGCCTACAACATCATCCCCGAAACCGCTGAAATCGCCGGCACCGTGCGCACCCTGCGCAAGGAGATCGCCAAGAAGTCCGAAGAGCGCATCCGCAGCATATGCGACGGGCTGGCGACCGCATTCGGGGCAAAGATCGAGGTCGACTACCAGGCAAATTACCCCGTGACCTTCAACCACGCGGAAGAGACGGTGTTTGCCGGTGATGTCGCGATGAGTGTCGCCGGCGACGCCCATGTCCACCGCGGCATCCAGCCGGTGATGGGTGGCGAGGATTTTTCCTACATGCTCGAAGCCCGCCCCGGCGCCTTCATCTTCATCGGCAATGGCGACACCGCCGGTCTCCACAACCCTGCCTACGATTTCAACGACGAGGTCATCCCGCACGGCATGAGTTACTGGGTGAAACTGGCGGAAACCGCGCTGGCCGCCTGACGGCGGCAGCGCAAAGCCGGCCGGATTGCCTTCGGCCGGCCTCTTGGCGAAACGATCCGAAGCGGCTATGTGTCTGGCCGCGTGGTCCCGTAGCTCAGTAGGATAGAGCGGCAGATTCCTAATCTGTAGGTCACAGGTTCGATTCCTGTCGGGATCACCATGCATTTCAAACACTTAGCGAAATTGTCGCCGTACTTTTTTGGGTGGTTTTTTCCAAATTAGTACGGCCAATATTACAGACCTTCAAACTTTGGGCACGCTGCCTCAAGGCTGAAATGGCTGAAATCTGAGATTCAGTCTAAAGAGCAGAGTGTCGGTTTTTGGCCAGAGCTTCCGCGCTTTCAGACCTCCGTCGGGATTGAGATTGATCTCGCACAAGGACGAAGGGCTCTTGGCGGCTACGTTCCGCGCATGATCCTCAATCTACTCATCGGCACTGTCGTCATAAGTCTGACGGTTCTCGTCCACACATTTGGTCTGATCGCCGTCACACACGCGATGGGGTATCTGGTCGCGCGGTTTCGCATGCACGGGCGCCGCAGCCGCATCGTGGCGATGATCAGCGTGGTGATGGGCCTCTTTGCGGTCATGACCGTAGAGGTCTGGCTCTGGGCCGGCCTATATAGGTTGCTTGATATCTTCGCCGACTTCGAAACCGCACTGTACTTTTCGACCATTACCTTTTCGACCGTCGGCTATGGCGACATCGTGCCTGCCCATGCGTGGCGTGTGCTGGCGGCGCTGGAGGGCGTAAACGGGTTCTTGCTAATCGGCTGGTCGACCGCCTACCTGATCGCGGCAGGCACTCGTATCGGCCCGTTCAAGGCCGGCGAGCATTTCTGACCGGGCCAATGTTCAGACCGCTACTGAATGCCTGGCCTTGCCGGTTTCGAAATATTTGTCGAACTTCGCGGCGACGCTCCTGACAAAGGGGCGGCTTTCCACCGGCACGACGAAGTGGTCGCCGTTCAATTCAAGCATGCGTGCGGGGTCAAGAAGCGCGGTCGAGCTTGCCTTGCTGAGAAGCTTTTGGCCGGCTTCGCCGAAGCGCTCAACTAGGTCGATCGCCGAAAAGGCGAAGTCGCACATCAGCCGCTCGATGATCCACCCGCGAGCGCGGTCGTCGTTGGAAAAGGCAATCCCGCGGACCGAAGCCAACCCACCCTCACCCACCATGCGGCCATATTCAGCGGTCGAAGGCATGTTCTGGACGTAGCCCTGGCGAAACTGGCTGATGGATGAAGGGCCAAGGCCAATCAAAGTCTCGCAGCGATCTTCGGTGTAGCCCTGAAAGTTCCGATGCAAAGTTCCCGAACGCGCGGCAACCGCCAGCGCATCGTCCGGTTTGGCGAAATGGTCGAGCCCGATTGCTTCGTATCCCTGGTTAAGGATGGCGCGCGCTGCCAGTTGCGATTGGGCAAACCGCTCTTCCGGACCTGGCAACCAGGCCTCGTCGATCATTGTCTGATGTTTTTTGAACCACGGCACATGCGCGTAGCCAAAAAGGGCGATCCGATCCGGCTCCAGGGTCAACGCTTGTGCGACCGTCGAGGAAACGCTCTCCCGGGTCTGGTGCGGCAAGCCATAGAGCAGGTCCAAGTTGACCGATTCGACGCCGCGCGAACGAACGCCGTCAACGACAGCTTTCGTTTGCAAGAAGGTCTGCTCGCGATTGATGGCCTTCTGGACCTTGGGATCGAAATCCTGGACGCCGAGGCTCGCTCTCGTCATGCCGATTTCGGCGAGTGCGTCGAGCCGGGCTTCGTCCATGTCGTTGGGTTCGATTTCAACGCTGATCCTGGCGTCGGGAAGAAATGTGAATCCATCGCGCAAGACTTCCGATAGTGCAACGATATCCTGCGGTTTGAGCATGGTTGGCGAACCACCACCGAAATGAACGGCACGCAAGCGGCCCTTGCCTGCGACAAGACAGGCAACGGTCGCGATCTCGTCATGCAGCGAGTGCAGATATTGGGTCACCGGCTCGTAGTGGCGTGTCTGCTTCGTATGGCAGGCGCAGAACCAGCAAAGCTTGTCGCAATAAGGGATATGCAGATAGAGCGAGATCTCGTCATCCTCGCCAAGCGCCTGCAGCCAACCACGACACACAGCAGCATCGACACCCGGATGAAAATGCGGCGCCGTGGGGTAACTCGTGTAACGCGGCACGTTCTCGCCAAGTCGGGCAACTAAATCTGGGCGCATGTCCTAATCTGCTCCGGGCTGTGTCGCGCGATGTTGCTCACAAGAGGCAGTAGCGCCTTGATTTCGGTCAATGCCCATCGGCTGCGGACAAACTGCCGCAAGCGCTTTTGCTTGGGTCGATGCTATATCGTGACAGGACTTTGGACCCGCGGAAGACCACGATGACAGTGCGTCAGGATGTACACAGCGCCGGCATTCCCGTGCTTTGCCAATCGTGCGAGGCGCGCCACCATGGCGTTTGCGGCGCTCTCGGCCCTGAACAACTGGTGGGTCTCGCCAGAACTTCATCGAAACATACGGTTGAGCCCGGCGTGGAATTGATTGGCGACGCCGAGACAGTCGACAGTTACTCGAATGTGCTTTCCGGCGTGGTCAAGCTCACAAAGAGCCTTTCGGATGGGCGCCAGCAGATTGTCGGGCTTCAATTTGCTCCCGATTTTTTGGGCAGGCCCTTCAAGGTGGAAAGCGCCATCAACGCCGAGGCTGCAACCGCAGTCTCCTTGTGCTCATTCCCCAAGGCCGCTATTGAACGGATGATGAAAGAGTCGCCGGGACTGGAGCATCGCCTGTTCAAGCAGACGCTGAACGAACTCGATGATGCCCGCGACTGGATGGTGACGCTGGGCCGCAAGAGTGCTTCGGAAAAGGTGGCGAGCTTTCTTCTCATGATCGCCAGGAACATCGACCCCGCGCTCGACCCCTCCGCCCAGTCGACAAGTTTCGACCTGCCATTGACCCGCGCCGACATCGCCGATTTTCTCGGTCTGACGATCGAGACAGTTAGCCGCCAGTTGACCAGGTTGCGATCAGATGGCGTGATCCGGATTGAGAACAATCGGCATGTCACAGTCGATAACCTGAACCGGCTACAGCGCCGCTCCGGCGCTTAGGATCAATAGTCGGATCCAATCATCGGCAAGACGTGCTCGCGCTCGAAGGCGATATGCCGGCGCAGGCTTTCGAAGAAGCCGCGCAGCATGAAGCCAACCGCTTCGGCATTGTCGATGGTCTTGCCATGGCCGATGGCCAGCAGAATCTCGGTCACCTCGGCGGCAAAGCATTCATCCTCGACATGCTCGGCGCGCAATCGCCGGGCTGAATCACGATTGTTGGCCAGGGCGGTCTCGTAGGCAGGGAAGATAACCGATTCTTCGTATTCGTGGCTGTCGCGCAGAAGCGGAACGATTGCGTTCGCCAAAGTCAGGCATGCCAAAGGATCGACTCGGGGCAGCGTGTCTGCGATTTTTTCCAGCGCGGCGCAGAGCTGCAGCTTTTCCAGATGGGCACGTTTCATCACCGCCGCCGTAACCGCCTCCCGGCCAGATCGAGCTGCCGTATTTTCACGGCCTGTTTCGTTCAGCAACGATCCCAGCTCCTTCAACCTGTTCAACGACAGCCTCCTGATCGTTTGTGCGACCAACGCTGCCCAATCCAAAAGGATGTGGCTTTGACATGGATCAAGGCGGCGATGGGCCGACTGCTGAATTGGTGTCACGCGGATTGGCGTCCGCGCATCGGAATCGACGTCGGGGACATGTCATGAAGTTTGGTACACAAATCTTCGCTTTGGGCCTGTTCACATTTGCAGCCCTTGTCGCGGCCGGCTTCGGTGTCGACGAGCCTTTCCGGCAGCATATGTGGGTGCTGTTTTTTGTGTTGCTTGGTTTTGTCGCCATCCTCATCCGCAACACGAATTTCGAGGTGACCGCTCCGATTGACCCATCCGCATACATGGATGGTCCAATCCGCTACGGCGCCATCGCCACCATGTTCTGGGGTGTCGTCGGCATGCTGGTCGGCGTCGTCATCGCGCTGCAGCTTGCCTACCCCGATCTGAACATCCAGCCCTGGTTCAATTTCGGCCGCTTGCGGCCGCTGCATACCTCAGGCGTCGTCTTCGCCTTCGGCGGCAACGCGCTCTTGTGCACATCATTGTATGTCGTACAGCGAACCTGTCGCGCCCGGCTCTTCGGTGGCGATCTCGCCTGGTTTGTGTTCTGGGGCTACCAGCTCTTCATCGTCATGGCGGCGACCGGCTACCTGCTCGGCATCACCGAGAGCCGCGAATACGCCGAACCCGAATGGTATGTCGACATCTGGCTGACCATCGTCTGGGTCGCCTATCTCATCCTGTTCCTCGGCACGATCTTCAAGCGCAAGGAACCGCACATCTACGTCGCCAACTGGTTTTACCTCTCCTTCATCGTGACCATCGCGATGCTGCATGTGATCAACAACCTGTCGATGCCGGCCTCGTTCCTGGGCTCCAAGAGTTATTCCGCCTTTTCCGGGGTCCAGGACGCCTTGACGCAATGGTGGTATGGACACAACGCCGTCGGCTTCTTCCTGACTGCCGGTTTCCTCGGCATGATGTATTACTTCGTGCCCAAGCAGGCAAACCGGCCGGTCTATTCCTATCGGCTGTCGATCATCCATTTCTGGGCGATCATCTTCCTCTACATCTGGGCCGGGCCGCACCACCTGCACTACACCGCCCTGCCCGATTGGGCGCAGACGCTCGGCATGGTGTTCTCGATCATGCTGTGGATGCCATCATGGGGCGGCATGATCAACGGCCTGATGACGCTGTCCGGCGCGTGGGACAAGCTTCGCACCGACCCCATCATCCGTATGATGGTGATGGCGATCGCCTTTTACGGCATGTCGACCTTTGAAGGACCGATGATGTCGATCAAGGCCGTCAACTCGCTATCCCACTATACCGACTGGACCATTGGTCACGTCCATTCCGGCGCGCTCGGCTGGGTCGGCATGATCTCGTTCGGCGCGATCTACTACATGGTGCCGAAGCTCTGGAACCGGCAACGGCTCTACTCGCTGCGGCTGGTCACCTGGCACTTCTGGCTGGCGACACTTGGTATCGTTGTCTACGCCGCGGTCATGTGGGTGTCCGGCATCATGCAGGGCCTGATGTGGCGTGAGTACGACGAGCAGGGCTTCCTGGTCTACTCCTTCGCCGAAACGGTCGCAGCCATGCACCCCTACTACGTCATGCGCGCCGTCGGTGGCGCCATGTACCTCTCGGGCGCCCTGATCATGGCCTGGAACATCACCATGACCATCCTCGGATATCAGCGCGAGGAGCAGCCGATGCCCGGCTCCGTTCCCGCCCTTCAGCCTGCCGAATAAGGAGCCAGATAATGGGCTTGATGGACAGACACGCAATCATCGAGAAGAACGCCACGCTCCTTCTCGTTGGCTCTCTTCTTGTGGTGACCGTCGGCGGCATCGTCGAGATCGCGCCGCTCTTCTATCTCGACAACACGATCGAGACGGTGGAAGGCATGCGCCCCTATTCGCCGCTCGAACTTGTCGGGCGCAACATCTATGTGCGCGAGGGCTGCTACCTCTGCCATAGCCAGATGATCAGACCGTTCCGCGACGAAGTCGAACGCTACGGTCACTACAGTCTGGCGGCCGAGTCGATGTACGATCATCCTTTCCAGTGGGGATCGAAGCGCACTGGACCGGACCTCGCCAGGGTTGGCGACCGCTATTCGAATGCCTGGCACGTCGCGCATCTTGCCGACCCGCGCTCGGTCGTGCCGGAATCGGTCATGCCGAGCTATGCCTTCCTGAAGGACGCGCCCATCGAGGTGAAGAACTTCTCGACACACCTGGTTGCAAACGCGCGCGTCGGCGTCCCCTATTCGGATGACATGGTCGCCAATGCCAATGCCGATCTGGCGACGCAGGCCGACCCCAATGCCGACACCTCCGGCCTTGAGAAACGCTATCCCAAAGCCAAGGTCGGAGACTTCGACGGCAATCCGCAACAGGTGACTGAAATGGATGCCCTCGTTGCGTATCTGCAGATGCTCGGGACCTTGGTGGATTTCAAGAACTACGACGAGGCCGCCGGTTACCGCTGAGGAGCTTTATTCATGGAATACAATTTGATGCGGGAGTTTGCTGACAGCTGGGGTCTGGTCGCCATGGCGCTCTTCTTTGTCGGCGCGGTTGCCTTCGCGCTGCGCCCTGGCAGCCGCAAGCTGGCCGACGAAGCTGCCCGGATTCCCCTTGAGGACGAGTGATCATGAGCGACGAGCACATCGACGAAATCTCTGGCGTCTCAACCACTGGCCATGAGTGGGACGGCATCCGGGAGCTGAACAATCCGCTTCCGCGCTGGTGGGTCATAACCTTCTACGTCACCATCGTTTGGGCGATCGGCTACATGATCGCCTATCCGGCATGGCCGCTGCTGCACTCCGCGACAACCGGTGTGCTCGGCTATTCGAGCCGCAAGGACGTCAAGAACGAGTTGGCGGCGGCAGAAGTGTCGAAGGGCAAGTATGTCGCGGCCGTAGAGTCGAAGACGGTCTCGGAGATCGCCGCGGACGATGCCTTGCGCGAATTCGCGGTCGCCGCTGGCGGCGCCGCGTTCAAGGTCAACTGCACGCAGTGCCACGGCTCTGGCGCCCAGGGGTCAGCTGGCTTTCCCAACCTCAATGACGACGACTGGCTATGGGGCGGCACGGCCGAGCAGATCCAGCAGACGATCACGCATGGCATCCGCTTTGCGACTGATGCGGAAACGCGGCTGTCGGAAATGCCGGCCTTTGGCGACATCATCACCGCTGACCAGATTGCACAGGTCAGCGCCTACGTCGCCAGCCTGTCAGGCAAGGTCCACGATGCAAGTCTGATCCAATCCGGCGCCAAGGTCTTTGCCGACAACTGCGTTGCCTGTCATGGCGACAACGCGAAAGGCAACCGAGAGCTCGGCGGACCCGACCTCACCGACGCTATCTGGCTCTACGGCTCCGGCGAGACGGCGATCGCCGACCAGGTTCGAGCACCCAAGCAGGGCGTCATGCCAGCCTGGGGAGCGCGTCTTGGCGAAACCAAGGTCAAGGAACTGGCGGTCTACATCCATTCGCTTGGCGGTGGAGAATAGGAAGCGGGGACCTATTCTCAACCCTTCACCTTCCAGGCGACGAGGCCCGGCCCTGCCGGGCCTCGACTCTTTTCCGGAGCGCGCAGATTGACCTGCATCAACGCGGGCAGGTCCACCCGGCGGCATTGTTGCCTGACGCAGTCAAATCACCGTCTGCGTGTAGAGCGGAGAAAAGTCGTTGCTGGACAAGACGCAGGTAGAACGGCTGGAAGCCGAGGCGGTCAATTCCGCCAAGATCCGTCAGCCCCTTTATGCTGCGCGCAAGAAGATCTTTCCAAAACGCGCCTCGGGCAACTTTCGACGCTTCAAATGGCTGGTGATGGCGATCACGCTTGGCATCTACTATCTGACTCCATGGCTGCGATGGGACCGTGGTCCGTTTGCGCCCGACCAGGCCGTGCTGCTCGATGTCGCCAATCGGCGCTTCTACTTCTTCTTCATAGAAATATGGCCGCAGGAATTCTTTTACGTGGCTGGTCTCCTGGTCATGGCCGGCGTTGGACTTTTCCTGATCACCTCGACTGTCGGCCGTGCCTGGTGCGGCTATGCATGCCCTCAGACGGTGTGGGTCGATCTGTTCCTTGTCGTCGAGCGTGCGATAGAGGGCGACCGCAACGCCCGCATGACGCTCGATGCAGGTCCCTGGACCGCGCGCAAGCTCATGCTGCGCGTGTCCAAGCACACCATCTGGCTGGTCATAGGCGCGGCGACTGGCGGCGCCTGGATCTTCTACTTTGCCGATGCACCGACACTGCTCGGCGAGCTCTTCACCGGCACTGCGGCGGCCGTCGCCTACATCACCGTCGCCGTCCTGACGGCGACCACCTACACGTTCGGCGGGCTGATGCGCGAGCAGGTCTGCACTTATATGTGCCCATGGCCACGCATCCAGGCGGCCATGCTCGACGAAAGTTCGCTCACCGTCACCTACAATGACTGGCGCGGCGAACCGCGTTCGCGTCATGCGAAGAAGGTGCAAGCTGCAGGGCAGTCCGTCGGCGACTGCGTCGACTGCAATGCCTGCGTCGCGGTCTGCCCGATGGGGATCGACATTCGCGATGGCCAGCAGCTCGAATGCATCACCTGCGCGCTCTGCATCGACGCCTGTGACGGCGTCATGGACAAGCTCGGCAAGGAGCGCGGGCTGATCTCCTACGCGACGCTCTCCGACTACAACACCAATATGATGCTGGCAACCGCGGGCGGCTCCAGTTCAGTCAACCCGCCGCTGGTCAGGACCGCTGATGGCCTGTTCTCCGACAAGTTAGCGCATTTTCACATCCGCAAGATCTTTCGGCCACGCACCTACGTCTACATGGGCATCTGGTCGCTGATCGGCCTGGGCCTGCTCTTTTCGCTGCTGACGCGCGATCGGCTCGAACTGAACGTATTGCATGATCGCAATCCTCAGTTCGTCACGCTGTCCGACGGCTCCATCCGCAATGGCTATACCGTCAAGCTGCTCAACATGATCCCCGAGCCGCGGACGCTCGTCGTCACCATGCAGGGCCTTGAAGGCGCTGACATGGTCGTCGTCGGCGACGACATCCCGGCAGGCCGCTCTTTCGCCATTCCGGTGGAACCCGACCGCCTGAAAATGCTGAAGGTCTTCGTGCGCCAGCCGGCGGACCAGATCCGCGCGCCGGCGCAGACTTTCAAGTTCCGCGTCGAGGACAGAGCCAGCTTCGAGTCGAACGAGTACACCGCCACCTTCAACGCGCCGGAGGCCCCCAGATGACTGCCAATGTACAAAAGCCTCGTGAATTTACCGGCAGGCACATGCTGGCCATCATCCTCGCCTTTTTCGGCGTGGTCATCGCGGTCAATCTGACCATGGCGACGCTCGCCAGCACAAGCTGGACTGGCCTCGTCGTCGAAAACACCTATGTGGCGAGCCAGCAATTCAACAAGAAGGCCACGGAAGGACGGGCACAGGCAGCCCTTGGCTGGACCGGCAAGCTGACCATCGCATGGGGTGAAGTCCGCTACAGCCTCACCGATGCCGCTGGCAAGCCGGTTCCCCTGCACGGTGTCAAAATGCTGTTTCGTCATCCGGCTTACGAGAAAGAGGACGAGTCTGTCACGCTCGCGCTCGGCTCCGGCCAGGAATTCGCCGCGCAGCATATGCCCAAGGACGGCGTCTGGATCGTCGAGATCGACGCCGATGCCGGTCTGGATAAACCGTATCGCGACGTCAGCCGGATCATGATCTCCCATGGAGCGCTGCAATGAGCTGTTGTGCACCGGGCGCCGAAATGGCGCTGGACCTGGGCAGCGCGGCATCGGTGCTGCCATCCAGCCAGGAAATCAGGCTCGCGAGCCGCTCGCTTGGCGACGATCTTCGTCAGACCGATCTGTCAGTGCCGATGGTTCATTGCGCAGCCTGCATCCGGACGATCGAGACGGCGCTGGCGAAACTCGACAATGTCGAAGGCGCGCGTGTCAACCTGTCGACGAAGCGGGTCGCGATCCGGTGGCGTGGAGACAAGGTGCCGCCTTTCGTCGCTGCGCTGGGACGACTGGGATACGAGGCGCATCTGTTCGCCGCCGAGATCGATGAAAAAGACAAGACGCTTGCCGAGCTGATCCGCGCCGTTGCTGTCGCCGGCTTTGCCGCAGGCAACATCATGCTGCTTTCGGTCTCGGTCTGGTCCGGCGCCGAAGGGGCCACCCGCGACCTGTTTCACTGGGTCTCGGCGCTGATTGCCATCCCGGCGCTCGCCTTCGCCGGCGGCATCTTCTTCCGCTCGGCCTGGAAGGCACTGCGCCACGGCCGCATGAACATGGACGTGCCGATCGCGGTTGGGGTGTCGCTCGCTTACGCGATGAGCCTCTACGAGACGATCAACCATGGCGATCACGCCTATTTCGACGCGTCGGTATCACTGCTGTTCTTCCTTTTGATCGGCCGCACGCTGGATCACGTGATGCGCGAACGTGCCCGCACCGCGGTGAAAGGCCTGTCGCAGCTCGCCGCGCGTGGCGCCATGGTGCTGCGCGGCGACGGCGCGCGCGACTATCTGCCGGTTGGCGAGATCGAACCAGGCATGCAGCTGCTGATCGCGGCCGGTGAAAGGATCCCCGTGGATGGCAAGATCATCCACGGAGCGTCTGATCTCGACTGCTCGCTGGCCTCAGGCGAAAGCGTGCCGAAAAACGTGGCGCCGGGCGCAGCCGTGCAGGCCGGCGTGCTCAATCTCACCGGCCCGCTGACGATCGAGGCGACCGCAGCCGCAAAGGATTCGTTCCTCGCCGAAATGGTTCGACTGATGGAAGCCGCCGAGGGCGGTCGCGCGCACTATCGCCGCATCGCTGACCGAGTTTCAGCGCTTTACGCCCCGGTGGTTCATCTCACCGCCTTCGTGACATTCCTGGGCTGGATGGCGGCGACGGGCGACTGGCACCGGGCGATGACGATCGCCATCGCTGTTCTCATTATCACATGCCCCTGCGCGCTCGGCCTCGCCGTGCCGATCGTGCAGGTGGTCGCCGCACGGCGCCTGTTCGAGAACGGCATCATGGTCAAGGATGGCTCGGCCATGGAGCGCCTGGCGACAATCGACACGGCGGTGTTCGACAAGACCGGCACGCTCACGCTTGGCCAGCCGCGGCTCGTCAACGCGTCGTCGATCGATCCCGCCATGCTGGAAATCGCAGCCGGCCTGGCCGCGCATTCGCGCCATCCATATTCAAAGGCCATTTCCGGCTTTGCCGCCAGCAGCAGCCAGAACAAATTCGATAAAGTCACCGAGCACCCGGGATTCGGGATCGAAGCTACCGCCGCTGGAAGCATCTGGCGGCTGGGCCGACGCGGATGGGCTGGCTGGAAGGCCCGAACTGGCGGTGAAGGCAAACATGGCTACGGCGGAACAGTCCTGACGGAAAACGGGATGATTGTCGCATCCTTCGTTTTCGAGGATGCGCTGCGCGTCGGCGCCAGAACAGCCATCGACCAGCTGCATAATGCTGGTCTGTGCGTGGAAATGCTGTCGGGCGACACCGCCAAAGCCTGCTCGGAGGTTGCGGACGTTCTGGGTGTCGATGACTTCGTTCCCTGCCTGCTGCCGTCCGGCAAGGTCGAACGCATCGAGAGTCTGGCGAGAGACGGGCACAAGGTTCTGATGGTTGGCGACGGGCTCAACGACACGCCGGCGCTGAGGGCTGCGCATGTCTCGATCGCGCCCGCCACAGCCGCCGACATTGGCCGCAATGCAGCCGACTTCGTTTTTCTGCGCGAAAGCCTCCTGGCGGTCCCACTGGCGCTGGACGTCTCGCGCCAGGCAGGACGCTTGATCCGGCAGAACGTCGTCATCGCGATCGTCTACAATGCGGTCGCGGTACCGATCGCCATCCTCGGACACGCCACGCCTTTGATAGCGGCGATCGCCATGTCCGCCTCGTCACTGCTTGTCATTGGCAATGCGCTGCGGCTGCGCTCGTCAGAGCCAATTTCACCGGCCAGGAATATTCGCCGCGAAAGACTATCCAACGCCAACGAACTGGTCGGATCGTCATGACCACTCTCACCTACCTCATACCCGTCGCGCTTTTCCTTGGCGCACTCGGCCTGTCCGGCTTCCTGTGGGCGTTGAGAAGCGGCCAGTACGAGGATCTCGACGGCGCGGCGGAGCGCATTCTCATCGAACGCGACGACGGCGCGGAGAATGCCCCTCGTTCCAAGTGACTCAGATCAAGGTGCCGTGTGTGGCGATGTCCTATCATCGTCTGACAAAAAATCAGGAGGTGAGCATGCAAGCCGAAGCCATAATGACGAAGCCGGTCATCACGACGGATGCGAACGCGACGATTGCCGAAGCAGTCGAGCTCATGCTCTCAAACAAAATAAGCTGCCTCCCGGTAACGGGCAGCGACGGTGCCCTTGTTGGCATTGTAAGCAAAAGCGACTTCTTGCGCCGAGAGGAACTGGGGACGCAGCGGACGCGTCCTCGCTGGCTGGAGTTTGACCTTGGCCCTGGCACAATCGCCGATGGCTATGCGCGATCGAACGGACGGATTGTCCATCAGGTGATGGTTACAAACGTCATTTCGGCGCCTCCAGGCGCCTCGATTGCTGATATTGTAAACTTGATGATGCAACACCGCATCAACAATGTGCCGATTGTCGACCGGAACAGGGTCGTCGGCATCATCACGCGAACTGATTTGCTACGCGTCCTGATCCGCACTTTGCCGAAACCGGGCACCACGCTGCCCGATGACGAGCAGATCCGTAAGGCCATACTTGCCGAACTGCAACGGCAATCGTGGAACGGTGGTGAGTTGATTGGTGTGAGGGTCAGCGACGGCGTGGTCGAACTCACAGGGGCGATTGTCGACGAGCGTCAACGCAAGGCAGCGATCGTTGCGGCGGAGAACGTTGCCGGCATTGGGCAAGTCAAGGACGGCCTCCACCTCCGTACAGATCCGTTCTCGGTGATGATGGTTTCGTAGCTGCAAAAAAGCGGGGGCCGCAAAGCAGAGTCCATTGGGTTCTCCTTTCCTCCCACATCTTCGACATGAGGCCGTTGGCAACTTTCCTTCGGCATATTGCGCTCGTCATGCTTGGCGTGCCATCCGCGCCGAATGCGCCCTCTGTGATAACGTCCCGCCTGTCTTAAAAAAGCCGATCTGACAGACATCTCCTCATTGGAACCACCAACCTTTCTTGGTGCGCTTGGCCTGGATTGCTTTGTTTGAGCTCTGAAAGAGTGACCAGCACGAAGATCGCGACGGGGCCGCCGCGCGAATTGCGATCGATTTGAAAAACAAAAGCGGTCGCTGATCTTCAGAAAGCCACCGGTGACTTCGCAGGCTTGCAGAAAACTGCGACACGAAACTGCTGCATCTCAATTCGCGCGCAATAGCCGCATTTCAAGGGCTGTTGTTTCTGCGATTAACGTCTATCAATTTGCGCCAGCGCAAAGAAACGCTGCGTCAGGTCAGATAGCTTCTACTCATCTGCAACGGTAGAAAGACAGGAGACTGACATGATCACGCGACGCGAAGCCCTCTTTGGAGCAGCACTTGGCGCTGCCGCCGTTGCGGCACTGCCCGCATTGTCGGCCACGGTTACAAAGGCAGAGATTAGCGGGCTACCTCGCGAGAAGATCACGCTCGTGGCACCGCCTTTCGTGCATCCGCATGACCAGATCGCCAAGGGCGGTCCGAAGATCGTCGAATTCACGATGATGATCGAGGAAAAGTCTGTCGTCATCGATGCCAATGGCACAAAGCTCAATGCAATGACCTACAATGGATCGATCCCCGGCCCGCTGATGGTCGTGCATCAGGACGACTACCTCGAACTGACGCTCATCAATCCCGATACCAATTCGCTTGCCCACAACATCGACTTTCACGCCGCGACCGGCGCCTTGGGTGGCGGCGAGCTCACGCTGATCAATCCTGGTGAACAGGTGACCCTGCGCTTCAAGGCGACGCGGACCGGAACGTTTGTCTATCACTGCGCTCCTGGCGGCGCGATGATCCCCTGGCATGTCGTCTCCGGCATGAATGGCGCCATCATGGTGCTGCCGCGTGACGGCTTGAGGAACGACAAGGGCGAACCGGTCAAGTACGACAAGATCTTCTACATCGGCGAGAGCGACTTCTACATTCCGCGCGACGAGAAGGGCAACTTCAAGGGCTACGAATCCGCCGGCGACGGCTACGATGACGTCGTCAAGGTCATGCGTGGACTGATCCCGACCCATGTGGTGTTCAATGGCAAGGCTGGATCCCTGACCGGCGACAACGCCATGAAGTCCAAGGTCGGTGAAACCGTGCTTATCGTCCATTCGCAGGCCAATCGCGATACGCGGCCGCATCTGATCGGCGGTCATGGCGACTATGTCTGGGAACAGGGCAAATTCTCCAACCCGCCGGCCAAGGACCTGGAAACCTGGTTCATCCGAGGCGGCTCGGCGGGCTCGGCGCTCTATACGTTCCTGCAGCCAGGTGTCTACGCCTACGTCAGTCACAATCTGATTGAGGCTGTGGAACTCGGAGCGACCGCTCACTTCATGGTCGAAGGCGAGTGGGATGACGACCTGATGACGCAGGTCGAGGCGCCCAAACCCATAGCCACCAACTGACGGCATTCCAATTTGCCCGGATAACGACGCTGTCCGGGCATGGACAAAAGCCATGTCTCTTTTCATCCTGAAGGTTCTGCCGGTCGCCCTGGCAGCCGCTGCTGTTCCGGTAGGGCTCTCGCTACAGGCGGTCTTCGGGGATCGACAACCCCACCCCGTCGCTATGACGGTTGTCTTGCTTTCCGGTTCGATCACCTATCCGACTCCGGGCGAGTTCCTGAAAGAGGGACGCCCGCAAGGCAATCCCCGCCTCGAGCGGCAACTCGACAGACCTCTCGAAATCATGGCCTACCAGGTTGGTGCGGCCGACTATGCGGACTGCGTGTTGGCTGGCGCCTGTCAGCCGGCACAGGAGACGCGCGCGATCCCGAGCAATGCTCCCGTCACCGGGGTAAGCTATCTCGATGCGAATGCCTACGCCCGGTGGTATTCGCAAGTGACCGGCGACCAATGGCGGCTGCCATCCGACGAAGAGTGGGCCTTTGCCGCTGCGGAGCGGTTCGCAGGGGAATTCGAGGGTGTCGAAAACGACGCCAGCAACCCCGCCAGACGTTGGCTCACCAGCTACAAGGCCGAGGTGGACCTCAATCGCAAACCGGACCCGATGCCGAGGAGCCGTGGCTCGTTTGGTATCAATTCCCTGGGCCTCGCCGACTTTTCCGGCAACGTCTGGGAGTGGACTTCGACCTGCTATGTCCGCACCACGTTGGCCGCGAATGGAAGCGGTGTTGCGAGCTCGGTCGACAATTGCGGCGTCCACGTCCTTGAAGGGCTTCACCGAGCCTACATGTCGAACTTCGTCAGCGACGGAAAAAGCGGAGGCTGTGCCGTTGGCACGCCTCCCGACAATCTGGGCTTCAGGCTGGTCCGGGACCATCCGGGATGGGCAAGCCGGATCCTTGGCCGGCTTGGCATCATCTGAAAACCAGGAGTGACGGGCCACGTCTTCTCGACCGTCGCGAGCCCACCGCCCTTCCCTCGCCTCACCGTGCCTTGGGTGTCGTCAACGCGGCTCCGTGGATCAGGAGGAAGCCGGCGAATGCCGCCATCCATGCGGCGCCGGCCATATCGATCACCGCGCCTGAGGACACGAAGGCGGCCAGGATTCTCAATGCTCCCGCGAGCAGGACGGCCACGAAGATAAAAGAGGTGCCTCTGCCAGCCTTGAGTTCTCGCCCGGTGTGCCCGAGCGTTGCGCGGGTCATCACGGCAAGCGTCATGGCACCGACCGCACCCGTTCCGAGCGTATGGAGCCCTGCAGCGACTGGCACGGCGGCAGGAAAGAAGATCGACGCCGAAACAAAGGCAAGACCTAGAGGCACAAAGGCATATGCAAGATGGAGGATGAGTACCAGCGGATCCCGCAGTGTGCGCTCGCCAGCCCAGCGCGACAGACGCCACGCCTGGCAGATAGCGGCGACGGCCATAAGCATGCCTGAGATGCTGTTGTCGGGGACGAACGTCCATGCTCCCAGCGCGATGGCTGAGATGGCTATCGATGCGGTGTCAAAACGGTCGGACGGCGCAGGCAGCCTGCCAGGATTTTCGCGGACGAGCCAGTTGCGCGTGAAACTCGGAATGATGCGCCCACCGATCAGCGAGATGAGCACGATCGCCGCAGCCATACCGAGCCTGCGGCTGATGTCGGATGTGCCTTGAAGGTGCGCCTCGATATGGAACGCGCCGTTGGCGCACGCCAGAATGGCAAGCGGCAACAGCACCTTGAGATTGCGCCAGTTGCGTCCCGCGACGATCTCGCGGGCCGCCGCGGCAGCGACAGCAAGCAGAAAGAAGCCGTCGATCATGGCCGCCGCCTCCCAGCCAATATCCGCCGAGAAGAAAACAGCCGCGCGCCCGGCAAGCCACAGGACCACCAGCGCCAGCAGCGGCAAGCCTTGCACGGGCAGCCGGCCGGTCCAGTTCGGGATGGCGGTCAGCAGGAACCCGGTAACGATCGCCGGCAGATAGCCGAACAGCATCTCGTGAATGTGCCAGTCGACGGCAACGAACGCACTGTGGGCATCGAGCCCGCCGGCATACATCGGCAGCCAAAGCAGAATGGAGAGCGCGGCATACAGCGACCCGAGGAAGAAGAAGGGCCTGAATCCGTAGGAAAGAAATGCGGGCCCGGTATAAGCCCGCAGGCGTGGAATCCCCATGATTTGCGTCTCCAAAATGAACAGGGCCGGATGAACCGCCGCCCTCGGTCCGTCCGGCCCTCGCCTGCCCTTCATGCGGCAGGCATGGCTGTATCGATTGCCGGTCAGTTGGCCGGGACCTGGCTGAACAGGTCCTCGAACACCGTCTTTGCCTTCCCTGCATGTTTGACCGTCTTGGCTGCGTCGAGGTTGACCGGCTTTCCGACAACGATCAGGGCGACCATGCCCATGCCGTAGTGAGGCGCGCATTTGACGCCGTACACACCTTCCTGGGTCAGTGTGACAGTGATCTCCTCGTTGGGTTTTCCCTTGAAAGCTTCAGCGCCGTCCGGAAGCATGCCCTTGACCGACTCCGCGTCATGGCTCTTGTCGGTCGGCACGAACTTGACGGTGTCGCCAGGGGCTGCCTTGACGAAGGCCGGCTGGAAAACCATGGCGCCTTTTTCACCCTTGTTGAGCATCTGCACCACATGCTCTTCCGCGCTTGCACCGCCGGCGAGCGCGAGGATGGAGATTGCGGCGGCGAGGATGGAGAGTTTCATCGATTTGTCCTTTGTTTCGGCTTCGCGGCATTGCGCCGTTCCATGCCATTTAGCCTGATGCGGCCGGCGACAATTTGCGCTGGCGCAAACTCAGGGTAAGAAAGGTGTCCCGCAGATTGGTGCGGAAGGGCTGTGAGGAAATTCGCTTGGTTGCGCTGGACCGATCGCTGATATCGCGGCTGCCGCTCTTCCAAGGGCTGGCGCCTGAAGAGCAAAGCGAGATTCTCACAAGCGCTCGATCGTCACGCTATGCCAAGGACGCAACGATCTTCGAGCAGGAGGCCGAGGCCCATTCCTTCTTCGTGTTGATCGCCGGTCACATCCGGGTGGTCCGCACCACGCCGGATGGACAGCAGGTCATCGCCAGATACATCAGCGAAGGCGAGATCTTTGGCGTCGCCGCGGCACTTGGCCGGACGGCCTACCCCGCCAGTGCTGTCGCGGCGGTGGATTGCGTGGTGCTGGCCTGGCCCAACGCTCTTTGGCCGGAGTTGGCGCGTCGGTTCCCGGTGTTTGGAGCAACCACCTACAGGACGGTTGGAAGCAGGCTGCAGGAGACCCAGACGCGCGTGGTGGAGATGTCGACGGAACAGGTGGAGCAGCGGGTTGCGCATGCGCTGCTGCGATTGGCAAACCAGACCGGCCGAAAGACCGATAGCGGCGTCGAAATCGACTTTCCGATCTCGAGACAGGACATCGCCGAGATGACCGGGACGACGCTGCACACGGTCAGCCGGCTGCTGAGCCGGTGGGAAGACGATGGAATAATTGTCAGCGGACGCCAGAAAGTCACGGTCAAGGATGCGCATCGCCTTGTGGTTCTCGCGGAGAACCGGGACAAGCGCTGATCCTCACCGTTCTCCTCGAACGGCCGCTTCGAGTTCGCCCAGAAAGTCGCCCTCATCGATCCGATGTTCCCGGCAGGCTTCAGCCACGGTATGGAATGTGCCGATCGGACAGCCGACGCACAGCATCTTGTATCTCAGCACCACAGCCACCGTTGCCGGCCATTTCCTCATGATTTCGTCAACGACCATGTCTGGGTCGATCGAACTGCGCTGTTCCATGATCAGGTCTCCGCGTTTTGCGAAGCCTCTTCATAAATCGCGTTCGGACCGCTCTCGTTGCGCTTTCGCAATCTGAAATGATTCAGATCAAGACGCGGCGTGCGCGATCTCGATAAGCAACGGGATAAAGTATTTGAGGAGGTTGGCATGCAAGCCAAAGCCATAATGACCACACCGGTCGTTGCAATAGATCCGTCTGCCTCGATCGTCGAAGCGGCCGGATTGATGCTCTCCAGCAAGATCAGCGGGCTTCCCGTCATTCGCAGCGACGGCGCGCTGGTGGGCATTATCAGCGAGGGTGATTTCCTGCGGCGCGGAGAGCTGGGCACTCAGCGCAAGCGCCCACGCTGGCTGGAGGTTCTTGTCAGCCCGGGAAGAGTTGCCGAAGAATATGTCCTGGCCAACGGACGGCGGGTCGAGGACGTGATGACCGACAGCGTTGTCACGGCATCCCCCAATGCATCGCTTGCCGAGGTCGTCGAGTTGATGTCGCATCACTGCATCAAACGCGTCCCGATCGTCGACGGCGACAAAATTGTTGGAATGATTGCCCGCTCCGATCTTCTTCGTGCGCTGCTTCACACGCAGCCAGCCTCGACCCCGACGGCCATTGACGACGAAGGGATACGCCAGAGCATCGTCGCGCAGCTTGCAGCGCAGAAGTGGGCTGGAAATGATCTGATCAATGTCAGTGTCGACAAAGGGATCGTAAAACTGAGCGGCGCCATCTTCGACGAACGCGAGCGCCGGGCAGCCATCGTCGCGGCCGAAAACGTCGCCGGCGTCAAAGGCGTTGAGGACAATCTATTTTGCGCCGAGCCGTTGTCCGTTATCCTGGTCTCGTAGCCAAGGGCTACCACCACCATTTTCCCAAGGCGAACTGCGTGCGTAGCCGCTCGACGACTAACGCTGGCCGGCCGCATGCTGCAGTCGTGCGATCAGGTCGCGGTTGCGACAATAATCTGGCGGAGCATCGGCTTGCTCGTGTTGATCGAGCCAAGTCGAGCACTCGTCCTGATGGCCGCAGGATCGGCAGCGGTTCGCCGCACGATCGGTGACTGCTGCATGGTCCGCCACCACTTTCAACTGCCTGTCGACACCAAGCTTGCGCATCATGCGACCCATCAACGCGACCCTGGCGTCGACTGAAATCAGGTAATCGAGAAAGCTCATCTTGGTCACTCCTGCCTTCTGAGACTCATAGCCATGCAGGCAGCCGACGACTTGATCTCGATCAACAGACGGAGCCGTCGCCAGGCCAAGGCGGCGAAAGGGGTAGAGTGAAGTTCCTGGACCCACCGCCGCGTACTCGACTGCTGAGACGTCGACCCATCAATACGACATGAAGCGGTTGATGCCGCTTTCCTCAATCAGCGAGCGCGTGACCCCGCCGAACGCCCATTCCCGCAGACGGCTGTGCCCATAGGCACCCGAGACGATCAGGTCCGCATGGATCGACCGCGCAAATATCAGCAACTGATCGCCGTCAGCCTCGCCGGCAATCAGTTCGGTTCGTGCCATGATGCCGTGATGTTCCAGAAAAACCGCGATATCGGCGAGACTGTCGCGGATGCTCTCGTCGCGGTCCGTATCGATTGTGGCAACGACGACTTCGTTGGCCTTGGCCAGAAGGGGCAACGCATCTGCTATCGCCCGCCGTGCTTCCCTCGTGTCTTTCCAGGCAACCAGCACGGTTTTCGCCATGACATGTTCGACATTGCTCGCAGCGACCAGGACCGGCCGGCCAATACCAAGTACCAGGCTGCCGACGTCCATTGCACGAAAGACATTTTCCCCTTTCTCGCTGCCGGTGACAATAAGATCGGCGGATCGAGCCGAAATGCTCAGGAAGCGGGTTGGACTGCAAACAGCTTGCCCCCATTCGCTAAAGATCGAAGCAGGAACCAGCCTCTCGAATTCGGCTCGCAGTTCGGCAAGCCGCTTTTCGATTTCCGTGCGCTGGATCTGCATGATCTCGCCTTCGTAGACCATACCGTCGCCAGTCGCGACCAATGGTGGGACATCTGCAGCCGCCAGACCGATGAGACGGGCGCCAAACCGTTCCGCGAGCTCGATCCCCACCTTCACTATGGGCATGGGGGAAGCATCTACCGCGAGGTTCACGATAATCGACTTGTAGGACATTGCAGGCGCCTTTCGCTGGAACCGTCGAATGCGTGATGAATTGCATTCGACAGCTCACGAGGCCTTGATGCACGTCAAGGAACCCGCCAATTGCATCCGGAGGCGAAAACGTCGGCCTCGATCCGTTTTGCGTGTACGGAGAGAAGTGATAGTTAGCCTCTCTTGTAGGCGTATCGAATCCAGGGATCTCAGGTGAGCCAAGACGAAGCGCCTATTTTGTCGGCCGGCGGGATGACGCTTAAGACAGTCTTGTCGCAAATGTTCGGACAGGCTCCGAGCTTCATGGCTCTCATGAGTGAGCCAAATCATGTCTTCGAACTGACCAATACTGCCTACCAACGGCTTATCGGCGACAGGCAAGTGATTGGAAAGTCGGTGCGCGACGCCCTTCCCGAACTCGAAGGCCAAGGCTTCTACGAACTACTGGACCAGGTCTATGAAACGGGTGAACCGTACAGGGGACGGGCCGTGAAAGTCGCGCTTCGCAAGGGCGACGAACCTGCCGAAGAGCGCATTCTCGATTTCGTCTATCAGCCCATCAAGGCCGATGACGGCCGCATCACAGCTATCTTTGTCGAAGGCACCGACGTCAGCGAGCTTTCCTTCGCAAACGCCGCTCTTCAATTGCGCGAAGATCATTTGCGATCGATCCTGGCGACTGTGCCGGATGCAATGGTCGTCATCGACGAACAAGGCCGGATCCAATCCTTCAGCACCGCTGCCGAAACGCTGTTCGGCTACCAGTCAGGCGAAGTCATCGGTCAAAACGTGAAAATGCTGATGCCCTCGCCCTACCGCGACGAGCATGACGCCTATCTCCTTCGCTACCTAACAACGGGAGAGCGCCGGATCATCGGGCTCGGCCGCACCGTGACCGGGGCACGCAAGGATGGCACGACTTTCCCGATGGAGCTTTCCGTTGGCGAGATGCATCCGGGGACCGGACGTTTTTTTACCGGCTTCTGCCGCGACTTGACGGAACGCCACCGCGCAGAAGCAAGAATCCAGGAGCAGCAGCAGGAGCTGCTGCACATGGCGCGGTTCACCGCACTCGGCGAGATGGCCTCGACGCTTGCTCATGAGATCAACCAGCCGCTCACCGCCATCACGAATTACCTCAAAGGCAGTCGTCGGCTGCTTGAGAAGAGCCGCGACGAGAATGCGCCCATGCTTCGGGATGCCGTGGAAAAGGCAGCTGAGCAGGCCTTGCGGGCAGGCGACGTGATCCGTCACCTGAGGGATTTTGTAGCCAGGGGCGAAAGCGAGCGCCAAGTCGAACGACTGCCAATGCTGATCGAAGAAGCCGCATCCCTAGCCTTGGTTGGTGCAAGAGAGATAAATCTCCTCGTCAGCTACAAGCTTGACCCAGTCGCCGAACTGGTCTTGACCGACCGCATCCAGATTCAGCAGGTTTTGCTCAACCTGATGCGCAATGCGGTGGAGGCTATGCAGGACTCGCCGCGCCGCGAATTGAAAGTCACAACAATTGCCCGGGATGATGGGATGGCCGAGGTAAGCGTGATCGATACCGGCCCGGGTCTCGCGCCGGAAGTCTCGGCTCAACTCTTCCAGCCGTTTGTAACCACCAAGAAGCAAGGCATGGGTGTCGGTCTCTCTATTTGCCGCACCATCGTGGAATCGCACGGTGGTCACATATGGGCCGAGGCGATGCCGAGCGGCGGGACCGCCTTCCGATTCACCTTGCGCATTGTGGAGAAGGAAGAGGTCACAAATGGCCGGCAGTGATCTGGTGCACGTGGTTGACGACGACATGGACGTGCGCAAGTCGCTCGGTTTTCTTCTGGCGACCGCAGATTTTGCAGTACGCCTGCACGAATCGGCCACAGCTTTTCTCTCGACGGCAAAGGTCGACCTCGACGGCTGCATCGTCACCGACGTGCGCATGCCGGGAATAGACGGCATCGAGTTCCTGCGCCAACTCAGAATGCGCTCCCATAAGCTCCCGGTGATCGTCATGACGGGCCACGCGGATGTGGCTCTGGCCGTTCAGGCAATGAAGGAAGGCGCTTCCGATTTCATTGAAAAACCGTTCGACGACCAGGTCTTGATCGACGCGATCCGCTCCGCGTTGGCCAACCGCAACCAGGCGAATACAACGCATCCGCAATCCGTTGAAATCCACGGGCGCCTGGCCTCACTTTCGGAGCGGGAGCGCCAGGTTCTGGATGGGCTCGTGTCGGGTCTGCCGAATAAGACGATCGCCTATGACCTGGGTATCAGTCCGCGCACCGTCGAGATTCATCGTGCCAATGTCATGAGCAAGATGGCCGCGGGCAGCCTGTCGCATCTCGTGCGCATGGCGTTGATCGTGGAATCCAAACCCTAGCAAGCGTCCCCGAGAGACTTGCCGTCGTCTGTCGGCACTGTCTTCGACAGCCAGTGCCGCCAATGGGTCGGGCGGATATCGACGCGCACGCCAGTCCCTGCGTGCTTCCAACCCTGCCGGCCTTTTATACAGGGAAATACGAGCGCATGTTCGCCGTCCTCGTCGAAGACGGCGAGTTCGAGTTCGCGACCAAACGGAGCGCTGAGGATCGGCTTCCACATCTCCCCATGATTGGGGGAAGCGGCAAGCAGCGCCTTGATTTAAATCATTTTCCGAAATTGCCGCTTATGCCGCAGCGGGCGAGCGGCAAGCCTGCCTTGATCGCGATCAATGACATCCCCGGCGGCTGGGCCAACAGTCTGTGGGACGATCAATAGACTCAGGAGATCACACATGCTGATCCGCACATTATCCGCTCTGGAATGCACGAAATTGCTGACCGCCAATCGTGTCGGTCATCTGGCATGCGCGAAGGATGGGCAGCCCTACGTGGTGCCGGTGCACTATGCGCACGCCGACAATCATCTCTACGCGTTTTCCATGCCCGGCAAGAAGATCGACTGGATGCGTGCCAATCCGCTGGTGTCCGTCCAGGTCGACGAACACGGTGAAGGACGGGGATGGAGAAGTGTTGTTGTCGACGGGCGGTTTGAGGAACTGCCGGACCGGATCGGCCACAAGCTCGAGCGCGACCATGCATGGTCGGTGTTGAGCAAGCATTCTGATTGGTGGGAGCCCGGTGCCCTCAAGCCGGTGGTGCCTCCGGTTGCGGAAAGCACGCCGCACGTGTTCTTCCGGATCCTGATCACGCAGGTGTCAGGTCGGAAGGCAAGCGAGTGAACTCTTCCACTCGCTCGGTTTCGCAAAGCACGGACCTCCAGCAGGCTGAGCTGTCCTAACCGTGTTGCCTGTCGCGCCAAGATTGGAGGTGCGAGGCACTTGGCGAGGGAGATCCCCGCGCAGATAAGATGTTATCAAGGGCCATGGCGCAGGAAAACCTGGTGGTTTGCAGCACGTGCGGCGGGGTTAACCGACTGCCGCCGGGGCGCAATGCCGGGGGCGCGAAATGCGGAAAGTGCGGGAAACGGCTGTTCTCAGGTCACCCTGAAGACGTCAACGGTCGGGTTTTCGATCACCAGATCACGCGTAGCAGCATCCCCGTTGTCGTCGATATCTGGGCACCATGGTGCGGCCCGTGCAAGATGATGGCGCCGGCATATGAGGCGGCAACGAACGAACTGGAGCCGGATGTTCGCCTGATTAAGCTCAATTCCGACAATGAGCAGGCCGTTTCAGCCAGGCTCGGCATCCGCAGCATCCCGACCATGATCCTCTTCCATGGCGGACGTGAGGTCGCGCGCACATCCGGCGCCATGACAGCGGGGCAGATCGTCAGATGGGTTCGCGACCACCTGCCGATGGCCACCGCCTGAAAGTAGCAAACCATGGATTCGCTGATCGCACGGCTCGGACTTGCACTGGCAATAGGCCTGCTCGTCGGATTGGAGCGCGGCTGGCGGGAGCGCGATGCGCCGGATCGCAGCCGGACGGCCGGAATTCGAACTTTCGGCATATCCGGCCTGCTCGGTGGCATTCTCGCGGCACTGGCCGAGGCGCTCGGCGCGGTTTCCGTGCTGGTAGGTGGCCTCGTCGCCTTCGCCGCAATCTTTGCCTGGTACAAGGCGCGTGAGGCTGCCCATGACAAGGATTTTCAGCGTTACGGGAGTCATAGCGGCCCTTGGCGTGTTCGCACTCGGCGCGCTTGCGGTCGCTGGTGACTTCCGGGCCGCTTCTGCCGGAGGAGCAGCATTGGCGGCGGTCCTTGCCAGTCGCGAAATCCTGCACGGCCTCTTGAAGAGCCTGACCTGGATCGAGCTTCGTTCGGCGCTGATCCTGGCGGTGATGACCGCAATCGTTTTACCCCTGCTGCCAAACCGGACGCTCGACCCGTGGGGTGGCTTCAACCCGTGGGAGGTCTGGTTCCTCACGGTGCTGATGGCGTCGATATCGTTCGCTGGCTATGTCGCCATTCGCGTACTTGGGACCACGCGTGGGTTGCTCGTCAGCTCGCTCACCGGCGCCATCGTCTCTTCAACCGCCGTAACCGTGGCGCTGGCCCGCAACGCCGCGCCGGCAAGCAATCCATCGCCGCTTGCAGGCGCAGCTTCGCTGGCGGCGATGGTTTCGTTGCTACGCGTCTGCGCCGTGGTTCTGATCATCGAGCCGAGCGTGTTCGTTTCGGTCGGCATTCCGGCGATCGCCGCAGCACTCTCCTTTGCTGTTTTCGGAGCATTGCTCATGGCCCGGGATAGCGGAGACCGCGAGGGCGGGGCGATCGCGCGCAATCCATTCGAACTAGGCCCGTTGCTGCTCTTCGCTGTGCTCTTTGCGATTGTCGCGACCTCGAGCGCCGCGTTGGCTGCTCAATTCGGCGAACGCGGCTTGCTCGCGAGCTCGGCGCTCGCAGGCACATTCGATGTCGATGTTTCGGTGCTCAGTGCTTTGCGCCTGGTCAAGCATTCGGTCCCTGTCGAGACAGTGGGCCAGGCGGTGCTCGCGGCGCTGGCAGCAAACGCGGTCGGCCGCCTGTCGCTGGCAGTATTTGCCGGCCCGGTCAGGTTCTGGTTGCCGCTGGCCGGCGCAACCCTGATCGCCGCGACCGCCGGTGCTTGCGCGATGCTGCTGCTGCCGAGCCCGAGCCTCTGAGACAGACCCTCGTGCCTTCTTCGATGCCAATCCAAGGCCAAGTCCTGCCGGCGCTTTATGACACTCCATCAAAGGAGTTCGCCATGGCAGATCTGAAGGATATTACCCCGAAATTCCGCAATGTCCGGCTGTTGCTTGCTCGCGAGAAAGACCACCCGGAAGGTAACCGCAAAGAGGGCTATGACGCGCCCGCTCCATTGACCGGCGACGGCCGAATCGACGCAGACAAGTGGAAATAGCAGAGGGCGTAACCGGGCGCGCACCTTCGCGATCAACGCTCCAGTGCCACCTGGGGCGGGCATCTAGGTAGTTTCCCGTAGGGACATAACCGAATTTCGCGACCCGCGGATTCGCGCGATTGCTGTGTCACGGATCAACCGGGAAAACAGCCATGCACGCCTACACCGCCTCCAGAATTTCGCTGCCGTCACGGACTGCCCAGCCCAACCTGCCGGAGGCTTTCGAGCCCGCACTGTTGCAACCACTCAGCTTCTATCCCGCAGGCGCGGAAATCTACGCCCAGGGCGAGAAGGCCGGAGCCTTCTACCAGGTGGAGTTCGGCGCCGTCCGCGTCTACCGCCTGCTTGCTGACGGGCGCCGGCAGATCAGTGCCTTTCACCTCGCCGGAGAGACGTTCGGCTTCGAGGCCGACACGACGCACCATTTCTTTGCTGAGGCGATCAATTCCACCGGGGTCCGCGTCTTCCGCCTGACGGCTGGAGCGGATATGTCCCATCAGTTGCTGCCCCTGGCGCTCAAGGGGTTGACCAGAGCGCAGGAACACCTTCTGGTGCTCGGTCGCCAGAGCGCCATAGAACGCGTCGCCGCGTTCCTCGTCGACATAGCGGAGCGCCAGGGCGGATTGCGGCAGGTGGAACTACCAATGTCGCGCATGGACATCGGCGATTATCTCGGCCTCACCATCGAGACGGTATCGCGGATCTTCACCCGGCTGAAGGACAAGGGCGTCATCCGCCTGCTCAGCCTGCGCAGCATCGAAATCGTCAGGCATGATGCGCTTCATGCGATGAGCGAATGAGCTGCGCTCCGACTCCTGGATGGTTCTAGCACTTCAGACCAATTGACAGCGGGGCACCAAGAGCAAGATAGCAGCGCGGAGGACAATATTTTTTGCCGCTGGAAGACTGAGGAAACAGCGGGCAAGTCTATCGGCGTTCAGGCTTCGGGAGGAAGGATGGACCGGCACATGGCCACATTGCATGCGAGCCGTGTTCAAGCATCGATCGCATCGGATACCGCTGCAAAATCGGCGCTGGTCGCTTCGTGGCGGCGCTCGGCCTCGTTGCACAGGCTTGATCCTGCAGGCCAGAAGTCACCCCGGCGGTTGACGGACATCGAATTGAGCGTCGCCCGGCAGAAGGTCGAGCCTCTGCTCGCTGCCGCCCAGTCCAGTCTCGACAGGCTCTATCTTGCCGTCGGCGGTGTCGGCTGCTGCGTGTTGCTGGCTGATCGCGATGGTGTCCCGGTCGATCGCCGTGGCGCACCGGTCGACGACGAGACCTTTCATTCCTGGGGCCTGTGGACCGGCTCGGTGTGGAGTGAACACAGCGAGGGCACCAACGGCATCGGAACGTGCCTGGTTGAGCAGCGCGCACTCACCATCCACCGTGATCAGCATTTCTTCACCCGCAACACGCTGCTCAGTTGCACCACGGCACCAGTCTACGATCATTTAGGCAACCTTTGCGCCGCGCTCGACGTGTCGTCCTGCCGGGCCGACCTGACAGAGGGCTTCGTCAATCTCATCGCCATGGCTGTCAATGAGGCCGCCCGACGTATCGAAGCCAACAATTTCCGTATGGCGTTTCCGAAAGCGCGCATCCTGCTGGCACCGGTCGCCGACAGGAGCACGGGCGCGTTGGTGGCGGTCGATGCCGACGACCTTGTGGTCGGGGCGACCCGCGCAGCGCGGCTGGCGCTTGGCATCACGCAGGATTGCCTGGCCAAGCCATTGCCCGCCGCCGACCTCCTGGGCGACGCGCCGGCGGCATCGGAAGACTTGACGGAAGCCGAGCGTTCCGCGATCCAGCGCGCGCTTGCCCGGTCAGAAGGCAACGTTTCCGCAGCCGCGCAAAACCTCGGCATCTCTCGCGCCACACTGCATCGCAAACTCGCCCGGTTCGGCATCCGCCGCCCACATTGATGTTCGCGCCCCGACCTGTCGCAGTTTTGCGACAGGTCGGCCTGGTCCGGCGCCCGGACGGGGCTGACATTGCGGCATCCATCCCGCAACGCTTTCAACCGGAACGTCCGCATCCAGCGGCGTCGCCTTCGGGAGGAAGACATGAACAAGGTAGAATTTTCGCGCGCGGTCAAGGTCCCCTTTGCCAAGCGCTATGGCAACTTCATCGGCGGCAAATGGGCCGAGCCTCGCGCCGGCCGGTACTTTGACAATCATTCGCCGGTGAACGGCCAGCTGTTGTGCGAGGTCGCTCGTTCCGACGTGGCCGATGTCGAAGCCGCGCTCGATGCCGCGCATGCCGCCAAGGACGCCTGGGGCCGCACCAGCGTTGCCGAACGTGCGCTGATCCTCAACCGCATCGCCGACCGCATGGAGGACAATCTGGACCTCCTCGCCCTCGCCGAGACTTGGGACAATGGCAAGCCGATCCGCGAAACGACCGCCGCTGACGTGCCGCTCGCCGTCGATCATTTCCGCTATTTCGCCGGCGCACTGCGCAGCCAGGAGGGCAGCCTCTCCCAGATCGACGACGACACCGTTGCCTATCACTTTCACGAGCCTCTTGGCGTGGTTGGCCAGATCATTCCCTGGAACTTCCCGCTGCTGATGGCGTGCTGGAAGCTGGCGCCCGCGATTGCCGCCGGCAACTGCGTCGTGCTGAAGCCGGCCGAGCAGACGCCGGCCTCGATCCTGCTCTGGGCCGATCTGATCGGCGATCTTCTGCCGCCAGGGGTCTTGAACATCGTCAACGGCTTCGGCCTTGAAGCCGGCAAGCCGCTGGCGTCGTCACCGCGCATCGCCAAGATTGCCTTCACTGGTGAGACGAGTACCGGCCGGCTGATCATGCAATATGCCGGCCAGAACCTTATTCCGGTAACCCTCGAACTCGGCGGCAAGTCACCCAACATCTTCTTCCAGGATGTGCTCGCGGAAGATGACGACTTCTTCGACAAGGCGGTCGAGGGTTTCGTCATGTTCGCGTTCAACCAGGGTGAGGTCTGCACCTGCCCGAGCCGTGCACTGATCCACGAGTCGATCTATGACCGCTTCATGGAGACGGCGCTGAAGCGCGTGCAGGCGATTGTGCAGGGTGATCCGCTCGATCCGGCCACCATGCTCGGCGCGCAGGCGTCCTCGGAGCAGCTCGATAAGATCCTGAGCTACTTCGACATCGGCCGTCAGGAAGGCGCCGAGGTGCTGACCGGCGGCGGCCGCGCCGAACTTCCGGGCGACCTTGCCGGCGGCTATTACGTCCAGCCGACCGTGTTCAAGGGCCACAACAAGATGCGCGTGTTCCAGGAGGAAATCTTTGGACCGGTGGTCTCGGTCACCACCT
The DNA here is from genome assembly GCF_055811655.1 of Mesorhizobium sp. WSM4809. Classification (NCBI taxonomy): domain Bacteria; kingdom Pseudomonadati; phylum Pseudomonadota; class Alphaproteobacteria; order Hyphomicrobiales; family Phyllobacteriaceae; genus Mesorhizobium; species Mesorhizobium sp. WSM4809. The sequence goes on along the minus strand of NZ_JBVVQW010000009.1, from coordinate 18,866 downwards.
TCAAGGATGACGAAGAGGCGCTGTCGATCGCCAACGACACCCTCTACGGCCTCGGCGCCGGCATCTGGAGCCGCGACGCAAATCGCTGCTACCGCTTCGGCCGCGCCATCCAGGCGGGCCGCGTCTGGACCAACTGCTATCATGCCTATCCGGCGCACGCCGCGTTCGGCGGTTACAAGCAGTCCGGCATTGGCCGCGAGACCCACAAGATGATGCTCGACCACTATCAGCAGACCAAGAATATGCTGGTCAGCTACAGCCCGAAGAAACTCGGCTTCTTCTGATCACTCCGGCGGCGCCGTCACAGCAGCGAGGTCCGTCTGGACCGCGCTGCTGTGCAGGTCTTCTTTAGCGTTGTGCCGGACGGTCGCAGGTCTAGGAGGCCTCTCGGCCACCCCATCGCAAAAACGGAGATGGAAGAGAAGGAGAACTTTCGTGTGCAGTTATTGTACACGGGCTCTTATAACTATTTGATTTGAGGAGCCGGGTATCAGTTAGCTGGGACACGTAGGTCCCGAACGCATCGGTCGAGCCGTGCCAGCGCAGCTCTTCGACGTTGTCGAACAGCTGAGCGTCGATGCGCAGCGTCGCGAGATTTTTGAACAAAAGCGCGAGCTCTCTACGCTTGCCGAGGGCTTCGGGCGGAAAGCTTTCAAGAGGGCCGTAGCGGCCAAGCAGCCGGGCGGCCGAGACCTGGCCGATGCCTTGGAGGCCAGGGTAGCCATCGGCGGTATCGCCAACGAGCGCGAGGAAATCGGGAATCAGGGCCGGCTCAACTCCGAACTTCTCGCGTACGCCGGCCGCATCGCGAATTTTCTGGGTCCTGCGGTCTACCTGGACCACATGGTCACCGCGCACACACTGCGCAAGATCTTTGTCCGGCGTCCAGATGCAAACCTTCTGCACGCGCTCATCGGCTGCCGCGCTGTGTGCCGCGGAGGCCAGCGCGTCGTCGGCTTCCAGCTCGATCATCGGCCATACCGCCACTCCCATTGCCGCCAGCGCCTCCTCAAGGGGGTGAAACTGCGCCAGCAATGCCGGCTCGATGCCATCCCCGGTCTTGTAACCGGGCCAGAGCTGATTTCTGAACGATTCAATTACATGGTCGGTAGCCACCCCAATGTGTGTGGCGCCATTCTCGATCATCTCCAGCACTGTGTTGAGCACGCCCACGACTGCGCCAAACGGCTTGTCTTGCCCGTTGTTGAACCTGCGTTGGCCATAGAAGTGGCGAAACAGTTCGTATGTGCCGTCTACTACATGAACGATCATCGCGGTCCTCAAGTAACAGCATCGGCCCGTTCTGCCAAAGCTAAACCCACAGTTGGCCTTCTCCAAAAACAGCGCGGCTTCCGGCAGCCTCCAACCCTCGGACGTGCAGATAGGCCTCAGTGCCGTCCAACATTCACAGCGGGGGCAATGGACAGGATTTGGATCGCTTTCTCTTCGGAAGGGGCTTCCGAGCCACTTTCAGCGGCTGCGGCGGAAGCCGCAGTAGGAAACCAGGACGCTTCAAGATTCAATAAAGCCGCCAACTCATTGAGTTGGGGATTTATTGATTGCGGGGGTGGATTTGCACTACGAGCTCCAGACTATGAGTTTCTTGCCAGAATGCTGCGGCCTCAGAGCGCGGCCGTTCTGCGCCCTGCCCTCCTCAAGCCCGACAGGCACCTGTCGAACGCCGCGTAGAGGCGCAGGGGCCTCTTTGATAGTGAGCGCACGGTCGTCCGAGGGATCAACGTAGTCCAGTCCTGACGGGCCGATCGCGATGATGAGTCACATATTCGCCCGACTTGGCCCAGCGGCCGCCGGTTGCGATTGGGCGACGGTGTCGCGCTGGCAAAACGGCTGCAACAGACCGTCGCAGCCGCCCTCTCGCTATCTGGCAACTGCGACAGCACACTAGCGTCCGAACCCCCACTTAATCAGGGGATCCATGAACCATGTTCGGCGGGCATACCATGGTATCGCCGATACCATCGTCTACTGGAGTCCTCGGAGCCCTGGCGGCACGTTGGAGGCATTCCGCATACCCCTCCAAAGGAGGCTCCAAATGGACGCGAAGACCACAGCTACGCAAATCCGCCTGACCCGCCAGTCCCCAACCTACTGGCGCGTTGCCATCAACAATTCTCCCCTCAACGTTATGGGGCCTGAGATGGTCCGTCAGTTCCAGGACCTGATAGATAGCATCGAGGCCGATGAAAATCTCAGAGTGGTCGTTTTCGATAGCGCCGTTGACGGTTTCTTCCTCAATCATTCCGACTTCATGGCGCGCCTCGAGGATCTGACCTCGATGCCGCCCGGTCCTACGGGTTTGCCGCCATGGCCGGATTTCCTCGTTCGGCTGACCCGCGCACCCGTTGCATCAATTGCGCTCATCCGCGGCCGCGCGACGGGTAACGGCAGCGAGCTGCTGCTCGCCTGCGACATGGCTTTCGCCAGCAAGGCGAATACGGTCATCTCGCAGTGGGAAGTTGGTGTGGGCATGGTCGCCGGCGGTGGCCCGATGGCCCGTCTGCCTAACCTTATCGGCCGAAATCGCGCCATGGAGGTGTTGCTGAGCTCGCACGACATCACCGCCGACCAGGCCGAAGCTTACGGCTACATCAATCGCGCTCTCCCCGACGCAGAGCTCGACGCCTACGTGGGTGCGCTCGCGACTCGCATCTCCAGGTTCGACAAGTGGGCCATTGCCCAAACCAAGCGCCTGGTAAACACCAGCTTGCCGCCCGACGTCGAGCTCGGCTCCGGATGGGAGGCGTGTATCGCCTCGCTGGGGCGTCCCGCGGCTCAGACCGGCATCAAGGCGTTGACCGAGAAGGGCTTCCAAAGGCCGGGAGATGTCGAAAACCGACTCGGATTCCACCTCGGCGAGCTACCCAACCAAGCAGCTCCATGAACCTCCCAGAAGAAGGAAGATCAAACCGCCGGGTGGCCACAAATCCAGTCTGTGGTAACCCGCTGCTCACCCTGCGCTCGGTGCCATGAAGACCACCACCCGACAACGAAAGGATGTTCAGATGAAAATCTTGCTCGCAAGCCTGGCAATCATTGCGGCCACGTTCGGCAGCGCCCTGGCGCAGTCCGACAAACCCACCATCGTCCTGGTTCACGGCGCCTTCGCCGACTCTTCGAGTTGGAACGGTGTCATCGAGATTCTTGAGAAGGATGGCTTTTCCGTCGTGGCGGCAGCCAATCCGCTGCGAGGCGTCAGGAGTGACGGAGACTATGTCGCCGGCGTGCTTTCCTCGATTGCAACGCCAGTGGTCCTCGTCGGCCATTCCTATGGCGGATCGGTGATCAGCGATGCGGCCCATGGCCATGCCAATGTGAAGGCGCTGGTCTATGTCGCCGCATTTGCGCCGGAGGTGGCTGAAACCGCTGCGCAACTTGCAGGAAAGTTTCCAGGCAGCACGCTGGGCGCGACACTCGCGGCTCCTGTCACTTTGTCAGGCGGTGGAAAGGATCTCTACATCCAGCAGGACAAGTTCCACGATCAATTCGCCGCCGACGTCCCCGTCACGCAAGCCAAACTGATGGCCGCAACGCAGCGGCCGATCGCCGAAGCCGCCCTCAACGAAGCGCAGGCCAAGGCTGCCTGGAAGAGCATCCCAAGCTGGTTCATCTATGGCGGCGCGGACAAGAACATCCCGCCGAAAGCATCTGCTTACATGGCGAACCGGGCTCACGCCCGCGAAACGGTCGCAATCAAGGACGCTTCGCACGTTGTGATGGTATCGAACCCCGAACCCGTAGCACGGCTGATTGAGAATGCCGCTCGTGGGATATCAAAATGAAACGTTGACGTGAGTCCCAGCCGATCCTGGTTCAGCCGGTTGCCTCGGTTCCCTATCACGGTGTGGATGGGCTCGCCGAGCCTGTCACGGAAGCCGCAGTCACCCTCGACTAGCAGGCAAGGGGTTAAAGATAAGCAGTTCGGCTCTGGCTTTGAAAGCCAAAGGACCAAACCGGGACGAATCGGTTCCTCGATTCGCCAGCGAAGCCGAGAAGAATGCCCGGAATCGAAGGCTCTCAACGCCAACATCAAGCTGGACGCGAAATTGCTCGCATGACTGCCTTGATAGAAGGTTCAATCCTATGGCTCATCAACCCGACCAGTCCGAATTCAGGGTGATCCTGCCCGAAGAGATCGCGTGGGAGCCGTTCCCCGCGTTTCCAACCGGAGCTCGTCTTGCCGTTGTTGTCGGCCATCCTACACAAGCCGGCCCTTACGTCATCAGGGTCAAAGTGTCCGGCGGTACAAAGCTAATGCCGCACAAGCATCCGGAAGACCGTATCTACACCGTGTTGTCCGGTGTATTTTACATTGGTCTCGGCTATACCTTCAATGGGGACAAGGTAAACGCTTATCCGCCAGGAAGCGTAATTGTTCTCCCGGGCGACACCTGGCATTTCCATTGGGCTAAGTCAGGAGAATATGTCACGCAGGTCACAGCTATCGGCCCGCTTGGCCTCGAATATCACGATCTGCAGGATGACCCGCGTCATCTGCACGTCAACGTCACCATCGACCGTGTTGGGCATCGAACGCCCCCTAGCCGCGCGTGAAAGGATGTCAGCGGGCATGATCATTTCTCGAATTGAGAGCATTCCGCTGAGGATCCGCGCGACGCGCCTACCCGCCGATCTTGTCGCGGTCTAGATTGAGCGCGTCAGCCATTCGAACCAGCTCCGCGTAAGTACGGGCGCCCATCTTGTGCATTGCCGCACCACGATGGATTTTGACGGTGATTTCGCTGATACCGAGATCGCCGGCCACCTGTTTGTTCATCCTGCCGGCAACCACGTGAGACATGACCTCCCGTTCGCGTCGGGTGAGAGTCTCAAACCGCTTTCGGATTTGCGACACATTGTCGTCGAGGGCTCGTTTTTGCTTGTCGCGTTCGATCGCGGCCATAACGGCGTCAAGCATGTCCTGATCGCGGAACGGCTTCGGAAGGAAGTCAACAGCACCGAGTTTCATCGCTTTTACGGACATCGTGATGTCGCCGAATCCAGTCATCATTACCACCGGCATGCCTATCCCAATCTGGGTGAGGTGATTCTGAAATTCGATCCCATTCATATCCGGGAGCCTGACGTCGAGTACGATGCAGCCGGGCCGGCTAGTCAGCTTCGCAGAGAGGAAGTCGTTCGCCGTAGAATACGTTTCCGACTGCAGTCCCACGGAATCGAACAGACCGACCAACGCTTCGCGCATAGAAATATCGTCGTCGACGATGTGCACGACCGGGTTTTGCAGGGTCTCGACTCGCATTGATGTGCTTATGCGCCTCAGGGTGCCTAATATGTAACACGGATCACAACCGGGTGCTGATTACACTTAGGTATCGGACAACAGGATCCGCCTGCCACGGTCTCTGCAATAGCTCAGCGGGCTAAGCCGTTTGACTGCTTAGCGGGCGTTGATGGACTGCAACCTTCATCTCCCTGTGCCCTCTGCTGCCTCTGGTAACGTTAGCCGCCGACAGACATAGCCGCCGTGTTCCGTCGGCTTGCTATTGGATCGGGCCTCGCTAGAGACGGGAACGTATATGGAAGCTGGATCGGACGAAGCTAGTACTGCGTTCCCAACGTGCAGTGGTTCGCTTCTATAACACTGTTGTATGATTTCAAGGCGCGCCGGACCGATGCAAAACAGGGTTCCCGTTTCGGCCTTCATTCGGGTAGGATGCAGTGTGCCCAAGGACATTGAAATCGCAGTTATCGACGACGACCCGTCTTTCCGAGTTGCACTCGTGGAATCGTTGGCTTCTCTCGGCTATCGCTGTGGGGGCTACAGTTCGGCAGAAGACTACCTAAGTTCAGTTGGAGAAAAGGTGTTCGACTGCATTGTGACCGATATCCACATGCAGGGTATGAGCGGGTTTGATCTGGCACAGCGCCTCGGCGTGCTCGGCTTGGTCACGCCAGTGATATTGATTACAGCTCGTTCGGAAGCATATCTGGCCGCGAGGGCGTCCACGGTTGGGGCCGTGTGCTTGCTCAGAAAGCCGTTCAGGACTAGCGACTTGGTCAACTGCATTGAAACTGCTGTGCGAGGATCGACCAATTAGCTTTACGCCAGGTCCGATCGCGCCCGAGGATCGGCCGGGCCAAAATGCGCCAATGCGCTGTATGCCTTTCGATTTTCACGATGCGGCACGGACTTGCGCTCGCGCTGCCTGGTGTGGGATTATTCGCTGGAGGTGGCGGCCGCCTTGCTCGATAAAAGTGGCTTTCGTATCGCTTCGGATGGTCGGGCGTTGTGGGAAACGCGGTAGGGCCGATGTGTTCTTTAGTGCGCGGAAAGATTGATGAGCGTGGTGTCAGTTAGAAAGATGCCCCCCCAACGAGCGGAATGGCGCTCGATGAGCAGCCTACTGCACAAGCTCAGGGCAGCGGGCTGTTCTTTTCATTATCGTTGCCATGCTTTTTCGAAGTGCCGCGAGTTATCCTCTGCTCGTGCAACGCTTCGCAGGTGATTTGGTGAGAACGCAGGCTTCGAACGCGGCAAATGCCGGGTGAAAATGAGGTGATCCCATGAAAACAGGTCTGTCAACAATTGCAGTGACCGCCCTTTGGATGCTGGCGGCCGGAGAGGCTTTCGCTCAACAGAAGCAAATCTTTGCGCTCGTTCCCAAGAGCATGAACAACCCATTTTATGATCAGGCGAGGGACGGTTGCAAGAATGCGGAAGCGGACTCCAAGGGCGCCTTTGAATGCATGTACGTTGGACCAAGCGAGCATGGCGGTGGGGATGAACAGGTCCAGATTGTGCAGGACCTTATCGCTAGGAAAGTGGACGGCATTGCCGTGGCGCCTGCCAATGCAGCTGCGATGGCTGTCGCCCTACAAGCCGCAAAAAATGCTGGCATTCCGGTGCTTACCTGGGACTCTGACGTCCTTCCCGAAGACAAGGCTCTGCGCCTAGCCTACATCGGCACGAACAATTACGAGATTGGCGTCGCTGTCGCTCGGATCGTCAAGACTGTTAAACCTGATGGTGGAACGCTGTGTATTCAATCGGGCGGCGCGGCGGCTGCCAATCACAACGACCGCATGAAGGGTATCCGTGACACGCTGGCCGGCAAAGTCTCCGCCCAACCGCCGGGGGATAGATTAACGGGCCAGGGCGGCTGGAAAGAGATCGACGGCTGCCCACTCTATACAAACGATGACTTCCCATTGTCGGTCCAGCAATTCCAGGACGTGATGGCGAGGCATCCTGCCCTGGACGCGTTTTTACCGACGGCGGGGTTTGCAGAATCGCTGCCGGACGCTAATCGTGCGGCAGTTGCGCCCTACAAAGATAGGATCGCTCGGAATGAGTTCGCGCTGGTGGTTGTCGACACTCTGCCGGTCCAAATCGAGCAAATGAAAGAAGGCCTGTCCTTAGCGCAGGTCGGCCAGCGACCTTTTGAGATGGGCTACAAGACAATGTACGCGCTCAAGACGATCAAGGACGGCAAAGCGCCCCCCGCCGATCCGACCTATACGAGCTTGGACGTGTGTACGCCTGCCAATGTGGATACGTGCATCTCAAAGTAGCAGCCGAACAGCAGTTACTCCGCAGGCAGGAGTGGGACCGTGAACTGAAAGACTGCGCCTCTGGGTAGGTTTGCTGACGCCCATAGCTGCCCCCCGTGTGCTTCGATAATTGTGCGGCAAATTGGGAGGCCCATCCCCAAGCCGGTCGGCTTTGTGGTATAGAAAGCGTCGAAGAGCCTCTCGTAATTGGTTGATGCTAAACCCGGTCCTGTATCGGCGACGAGGACGAGCACACTTTGTGAATCCGTGCTGTTCGTCGCGATATGCAGTTCACGCGGCTCCTCGTCCGAACTCGCCATCGCTTCAGCTGCATTGATTATCAGGTTAAGAATTACCTGCTGAAGCTGAACCTTGTCTCCTTGGACAAGAGGCAGACCATCTGCGAGCCGCGTCAGCAAGGTGACTCCGTTTTTAGTCATTTCGCCCTGAGTCAGAACGATGACCTCCCGTATCGTTTCGTTGATCTCCACGCCCACCATGCTCGGTGGTTCTTTTTTGATGAGAGCCCGAATTCTGCCGATAACGTCTGCGGCGCGCCGGCCATCGTCGGCGATGCGGCCTAGTGCTTCGCGGGCTTTTTGAAGATTTGGATTTTCAGCACCAAGCCACCGTAGAGCCGTTTCTGCATTGGTAATTGATGCTGCAACTGGCTGGTTGACCTCGTGCGCGATGGAGGCAGACAATTGCCCTATAGCTGCTACGCGATTTGCGTGCTCTAGCTCGTACTGCGCCTCCCGGCGTCTTCGCTCGCTTTCGCGCGCTTCTGCCTCAGCACGTTTGCGCTCGGTCAGGTCGACGACGAAGGCAACGCCCTCGTCTCTTTGTCCACCGAAGGCGGCCTCACCTATTAGCACCGGCACTCGGCTGCCGTTATTTGTGCGGAATTCCCGCTCGTAGGCGTGCACAATTCCGGTCGTACGCAAGGCCTCTGCTGCGCGCTCGTCGTGTTCGTGCCATTCTCGCAAAGTCAAGTCCGCCCAAGATAGCCCGTCCGGACGAAGATCTGCCTTGCGATAACCGACCATCTGCAGGAAGGCCTCATTTGCTTCAATGATCCTGCCTTCTGAATTCCAGATGAAGATTCCCACGATGTTTGCGTCGACCAAGCGTCGAATTTTGGCTTCGCGTTCCTCGATTTCGACGTACAGCTGCATATTCTCGAGAGATATCGCGGCCTGCGAGGCCAACAATTCGAGGATGGCAACGCGGCTCGGCGTGAAAACGCGCGGCGACAGGTTGTTTTCCAAATAGAGAACGCCGATTAGCTTGCCCTGCTTGATCAGAGGCAGACAGAGTATCGATCGCGAACGATGGCGCAGAACATATTGATCGAAGGAGAATTGGTCCTCGGAAGATGCGTCATCAAGAATGATGCTATTGCGAGTGCGTATGACATATTGGACTATTGTGTCAGGCAACGCGATCCCGACCAGGTCCGTCGCCGACATTCGCACCGCGATTTCATTGCCGGAGGTCGTTGCGTCTGCCTCAACTCTTGACTCTTCTCCTCGCAGGAGAATCAGAACACCGCGCACTGCGCCGGCGTGCTCGATTGCAGTGCGCATGAGCGTGCCAATGAGCTTCTCGGGGACGATCTCACTTGAGACGGCCTCGGAGAGCTTGACGATCGTAGCGAGATCAAGATGCTGGATGGCAGCTCTCATCGTGCTCGTAGAGTTTACAGGTGACTCTCCTTGGACCAGTTTTGGAAACTTATCTTCGAGTTGCCGAACCTTGCCGTCGGCTCCCCATCGCAGATAGCAATAGCGAGCATTCCTCAGGTAGAGATCGGATATCTCCTCAAGGCCACGGTCGGCATAGAATTTCGCAGCCTGTTCATAGGCGATCGCCTCGTTATGAAGAAAGCCATTTGCGCGCGACGAGTGGATCGATTGCTCGTATAGGCGTTGAGCATCCAGGTCTAAACCTTTTAACCGGGCAATCTCCGCGCTTATCAATGCGGCACGATTTTCGAAGGTCTCGCGGCAGTTCGCCACCCACGCTTCGAGCTTCCGATGGTGAAACTCCAGTGTCTCAAGTAGATGTGGAGAGTACGCCGAGGAGGCCACAGGCCGCCCCAACGTTGGCGAAACGGCATCCCCGGCCGGAACTGCGGTCGCGCTTGCCGCAAGCGACAGCGCAACATAGAAGTGATACTCGGCCTCTTCGAAAAACCCTGCCACCGTCCACAGCTTTGTCTGTGCGTTCATCGCGGCATCAAGGGCGGATCTATAGTCTCCAGCAAAAAAGCGGGCTTGGAGTTTTCGAATCCAGTATACTGCCGGATGGGGTGTGTGTTGCTGCTCCATGAAAGCTTCACTGTAGTGTTCGCCGTCAAGACAACCGAACTTTTTAGTCAAGCCACGCAGGGTCTTTACCAAGGCGAGTTCCGTTTCCTGCACACTGATTTGGTGTGCGAAATGCGTCTTCCGGGAGAATTCAAGCCCGACTTCGGCCTGCACCTGTGCATCCGCGAGCGGTTCGCCCGCAGCTATAAGGTTCGCATTCAGGATGTCAAAACTGTATACCGCGACGCTCAGATCGCCGGTAGCGATGGCTGCGTCGAATGCCCGGTGCGTTAGCTTTCGACAAGCTGTCGGGTGACGAGCCCACGGTAAAACGAACTGTGCCAGCCAGTGAAACGTGCGTGCTTGGAACCGCGTGAGGCCGCGCTGCTCAACGAGGTCGTAGGCGAGTTGCCCGAATTGGAAGGCCGCTTGATAGTTACCGAAGCGTGGTCCCCCGACGGTTCCGAAATGGACATAAGCGACGCATGACGCGTCGCTGTGTCCCCGCTCGAGGCTCAGATTGATGACGCGACAAACGGCCATTGCGAGAAAGTTCGCGTCGATAAGTGTGACTGTTGGGAAGCTCTTTGTCAGAACGTCGAGTGTGGATAGAGCCTCGGGATCGCTCATCAATGGCAAGTCGATGAGATCCTCGACCTTGCGATCCCCCAGCAGCGACCATATTCGATCGTACTCACGTCGTACATCTTCATCGGTCGGATGAGGCGACCATTCGATCCCGAGATGTAGCAGGTAATCGAGACATACCGACACGACGCGATCCGTTTGGTCGAGAACCGTGTAGAGGTCAATTCGCAAACACTCGACAATTGCTCTTTCGACCGTGTTCGCAGCCTTCGACGCCAGTGTCGACAAGCGCATGTCGGAGGCCGTCGTCTGACCGGTCAGAAACTCGCATTCCGCCCGGTTAATTTCCAGAGCGAATGCGAGTTCATGCAGCCGGTCCCAGCAATCGGCGGGCAACAAGGCGGCCCCTGCCGTCAAATACCCGAGCGCCGAAGCATAAGCCGTCGTGGCCTTGGCGCGGCGCCCAGCAAGCAGGTTGTATTCGGCCAATTGCTCGCGCTCCGCTGACGACGACACCAGATCGACACCGCGATTAAACTGATTGACGATATCAAAGATCGCCTGTTCGCGTGTTTCCACCGGCGTATTGGCTACGAGTAATCTCCCAATCCGCAAGTGAGTAGCTGCGCGCGACTTCACCGATACCAGCGAATAGGCGGCCTCCTGGATGCGGTCATGGACGAATTTGTATGCGCCGTTGACGTGCTCGACCAATTCCAACCTTATGGCGTCCCAGAGATGGTGGCGAACATCCTCATCGGATTTTTCGAGTGCGATTGAAAGCATTGCGGTCTCAGCGCGATCGCCGAAACACGCAAGTTGTTGCAGCGCTGTCTGAGTATCAACGGGCAGCCGGCTCAACTTCTCGACCATCAGGTCTATTATGTTGTCAGAGTACTTGCGGGCATGAACTTGGTCGAGGTTCCAAAGCCAAGTCGCCGCGTTGCGATCGAACTCTAGCAACCCGTCGTCGGCCAGTGCGGACAGAAACTGAATCACGAAAAACGGATTACCTCCTGTCTTCTTGTGAACCAAGCGGGCCAGCGTTTGGGCGCGGGCGAAGTCGCAGTCGAGTGCATCCGCAATCAGACGACCGACATCGTTGCGAGCGAGCGGAGCAAGCTGGATCTCCTCGATGGCTTTGCCAGCGCTCCGTAGAGTGGTGAGCATGCGTTTAAGCGGATGGGAGGGACCAACTTCGTTGTCACGATATGCGCCTATCAACAGGAGGTGCCGCGTTCCGGAGTCCGCGGCAAGGTGTTCAAGAAGGTCGAGCGACGCTGCGTCCATCCATTGCAGATCGTCCAGAAACAATGTTAGCGGGTGTTTGTCGCTGGCGAACACAGCGATGAATCGTTGAATGACAGCCTGAAATCGCGTCCTTGCCTCGCGGGGCGGGAGGTCAGGCACGGGTGGCTGCTCGCCAATGACGAATTTGAGGTCGGGAACCAACTGCAAGATCAGTTGAGCATTCTGACCAAGAGCTTCACTCAGAGCTTCACACCATTGGTCAAGTTCGACCTTGGGTTTGCCGAGCAGCGGTCGAACGAGACTCTGAAATGCCTGGGCAAGGGTTGCATATGGGATGTTGCGCTTGTTCTGGTCGAATTTGCCGGACGTGAACATGCCGTGCCGCAGAACCATCGCTTTCTGTAGTTCGTTCACAAGCGAAGACTTGCCAATTCCGGAATAGCCGGACAGTAGAACAAGTTCGGCGGTGCCCATCGCAACCACCCGATCGAATGCGGCGAGCAATTGACGAGTTTCCGGCTCACGACCGTACAACCGTTCCGGAATGATCAGTCGATCGGGGATATCTCGTGTGCCCAAAGCGAAAGGCGTGATCGTGCCCGTAGACGTCCATTCCGCTTCGCACCGCCGCAGGTCTGCCAAAAGGCCGAGGGCTGTCTGGTAGCGCTCGTCGGCGGTTTTTGCGAGCAGCCTCATGACTATTGCGGAGAGCTGCGGCGGTATCGTATTCAAAACCGCGCTAGGTGCTACAGGCTGGCGTGCAATGTGACAATGAATCCATTCAGCCGGCTCAGTCGCCGAGAACGGCAGTTTTCCTGTAAGCATCTGATAGAAGGAGACGCCGCACGAGTAGAGATCGCTGCGCGAATCGATCGAGCGATTCATCCTGCCAGTCTGCTCAGGTGCCATGTAAGCTAGCGTGCCTGCAATAACCTCCGGAGGAGCCGCTTGGCGCTCGCGTGGCAGGCGGGATGCGATCCCGAAACCCGTTAATCGGACTGCCCCGGTGGCGGAGTCGAACAAGAAGTTGGTGGGCTTGATGTCTTTATGAATAAGACCGGCTTTGTGCACACTTCCGATTGCCTCAACGATCGCAATGGCGACTCGGAGAAATCTTGCGATTTCCATCTGAGTGCCGAGGCTTGGGCCGAATGATTCGCCGCCCGGGTCCTTGAAAACAAGCATTGTTCGGTCCTGATCGCGCACCAGTTCCAGCGGACGCACAGTTCGCTCGCCATCAAGCACGTCCCTCAGGGAATATTCATGGGCAAGCCGGTCGAGAACGGATTTTGTCGGGTGCTCAGAAGCAGGAAGTGCGACCAGCACGCTGGTTTGTTCTCCCTCGACGTTGTCAAACCATCCTCTGCAAAAAGCGAGGCCACCGTCCTCCCACAGGACCCGGAGCTCGCTGACTCTGCTCATGCCCGCCCGAAAAGACAGTTCCACCTAAAACTCCCGCATTGGCGCGCGGCATCGGATCGCCAAAACTAGCATCACTGTGCGCCCCGACGCACGAGTTCATTTGGCAGTGTGCCAACAGCCGGAACATGCGACAAGCAAAGCCATTCCGTAATTTGCTGACACGTTCAAGCGTGTGGCCTCCCGGGCACACAATTGTGAGCCACTGTCTCGCCAGGCAATGGCCTTTCCAGGCACGGCGGGTCGTACGCACTATCCTGTAGCTCTATTCAACCATGCCGAATTCACCATCATACGTTGGTGTTAAGAGTGCTTTCCGACAGTTGAATTGTGGCGCTTGAAGGGACAACGAAAGATGCAGCCGCGAAGAGAAGTTTGCAATGGGCAGGGTCGATCCTGGGGGTATCGGCTGCAGAGTGGTGGGGCTCTGTTTGACGCTGGGCAATGGACTATCGGGAAAGGCGGGAGATGAGGCGAAATTTCCGCCTGAGAGTTGGAGTGAGCGCGTCTTCTACACATACGCTCCCGGATGTTGGCGGCCCATATCTATCGACAATCAGAGCTGGCCCTCGCGATCGACATCTTTGTTTCGCGATAATCGGTCTCTCAGCCATGGTGTTTCTCGCGTGCGTACCTTTCGTCCGCGTCTCGTTGCCGGAGTCGCCTGCTTTCGTTGTGGCGTACAACGCGATATCGACGTGCAATGACCTCACGACATCCATTATCCTTTTCGGGCACTTCCATCTTCTGCGCACACGAGCATTGTTGCTGCTGGCCAGCGGTTACCTCTTCGCCTCACTGATCAGCATCGTCCAACTCTTGACCTTCCCCGGGGCATTTGCTCCTTCAGGCTTGCTAGGGGCTGGGCCGCAGACCGCGTTGTGGTTGTGTATCTTCTGGCATGGTGGCTTTCCGCTCGTTGTGCTGATTTATGCTCTGTTTCACCCGAACAGCCGTAAGATCTCGACGGCACCGCTTTTCGCGATAACTGCGGCCGTGATTGGGTCGATCGTCGCGGTCTTGGCGTTCTGGTTTGGGGCCACGTGGGGTACCGGTAGCACAGGCTTTTTGCCACCGCTTCTCGATGCCGGTGCATTTACGCCATGGCAGAGGGTAGTCAATTTAGCCGACATTCTGCTTGTCGTTGCCGCGTTTATCCTGTTGTCCTTGCGTTCGCCGCGCACACTTCTAAACCTGTGGCTAATGGCCGTGATGGTTTATTGGTTCTGCGACATCACACTTAGCTCGTACCTGAACGGAGGGCGGTATGATTTCGGTTTCTACGCCGGCCGGATTTATGGCGCGTTGGCGGCAAGCCTCGTTCTTGCAGTGCTGGTGCTTGAGAACTGGCGCCTTTATCGGCGCCTTGCGGTAGCTGTGAGCCGTTTGAGGGAACGCGCTACGGAGTTGCTGCAAACGAACGAAGCACTGCAGGGGGAAATCGCCAATCGCCAGCGAACCGAAGAGGATCTGCGCCGCGCTCAAGCAGAATTGGGGCGCGTCAGCAGGATGAGTTCGATGGGAGAGCTAACCAGTTCACTCGCGGACGAGGTCAATCACCCGATCGGCGCGATCATGATCAATGCCGAGACCTGCCTACGCTGGCTTTCGGACAAGGTTCCGAATGTGGAGAGGGCCCGCGCGATCGCGGACCGGATCGTGGAAGATGGTAGTCGTGCCTCGAAAACGGTGGGCCGCATAAGGCAGCTTTTCGACCAGAAGGCACCATTGCGCGAAGCTGTAGACGTCGATGAGGTGATCCGCGAGATGGCGGTGCTCTTGGGTAGCGAGGCTGCAAGGTATGGGGTCTCGATCCGTACAGAGCCGATGGAAAAGTCGTGTCCGGTGACAGGGGATCGCGCGCAACTGAAGCAGGTGCTGATGCATCTTATGATCAATGCATTTGACGCGATGAGGGAAAAGGACGGCGCGCGCGACCTCCTCATAAGATCGCAATGGGAAGGAGATAGCCAGGTCACCGTGTCCGTGAGCGACACTGGCGTTGGCCTGCCGCAGGTCCCGCCGGATCAGATCTTCAAAGCCTTCTTCAGTACAAAGCCGAACAGTATTGGCATAGGCCTGTCGATAAGCCGCTCGATCGTTGAAGAACATGGAGGCCACCTCTGGGCGGCCACCAAACGGTCGCGTGGCGCAGATTTCTACTTTTCTCTCCCGATCGCGCCCCAGTCTGACTAGCGTCGGCGAGCTAAGAAGCGGCGGGATGACCCTGATTGCACTCCGCCAATAGGTGAGGGTCGTCGTGTTCGACAGCGCCGTTGACCATTTTTTCGTCAACCACTCGGATTCCTGCTCGCCTAGAGGATTTGACCTCCAGCCGCCCGGACCTACGGGTCTTACACACCACGTTGACTTCGTTGTTGCAGGGTTTCCTTCCGCAGATTTCCTAACGGCGCTGGATGGGCACCCAATGCTGCCAGAGCATGCGCAGCGACCTGCCGCTGGTCTGCATGCCGAGCAGCACCGCAAGGATGATGAACGCGCCGACCAACGCGCCCTGCCAGTTTGAGTCGATGCCCGCCATCAGCAGGGCGTTGCGGATAACTTCCAGGAAAGCCGAGCCTATCAGCGCGCCAAAGGCTGTGCCGTAGCCGCCGATGAGACTCGCTCCGCCGATCACCGTGGCAGCGATCACCCGGAGCTCATAGCCTGTTCCAAGCGCATTGAGCGCCGAGCCATTGTAGCCCAGCAGCAGCAAGGCGGCGACGGACGCCGTGAAGGCGGAAAAGACGTAGACTTGAAACTTGATCCGGTCGACGGGCACGCCGGTCAGCCGTGCCGCGTGCTCGTTTCCGCCGATGGCGAACAGATGGCGAGCCCAAGCGGTGAAGTTGAAAATCCATCCAACCACTAGCGCCAGAACGATCATCGTCCAGAAATGCGAGGAGAACTCCGGCAGCCAGGCCGGCGCCCAGCCTGCGGGCGGATGCAGCGGCCACTTCGCCTGGCCGATCGCCTTGACGATGGGCGCATCCGGCCCGAACTGGTAGAGCATCTGGTTGCCGGAAAATACCACAGCCAGCGACCGCGCGATCGACAGCATGCCAAGCGTCACCACAAAGGATGGCATCCCCACGTAGGCGACGAAGAAGCCATTGAAGGCGCCGCAGGCGAGCCCTGTGGCCATCCCCATTGAAAAGGCCACGTACCAGGGATAATGCCATGTCAGGAACAGGCCGGCTACGATCGCGACGAGTGCCATCACCGAGCCAACCGAAAGGTCGATCCCGCCGGTGATCAGCACCAGCGTCATGCCGAGCGCCATGATGCCGATCGGGGCAAAATTGCGCGAAATGTTGGTGAAGTTCTCCGCCGTGCTAAATGTCGGCTCCAGTGCGGACATGACGAGCATCAGGGCGAAGAGCGCTACCGCCACCCAGAAGGACTGTGCCGCCAACAGCTTCTGCAACGGCGTCTTCTCGCGCGCGACGGCCACGTGGTCAAAGACGGCATGGTCCGTGACGGCAGGTTCAGACACCACGGAGGCAAGATCAGGCTGCACGTATCGCTCCCGTAATCAATCCGGTGATCTCTTCCGGCGACGTTGACGCTGTTGCCTTGTCCGCCACCTTGGTGCCGCGGCGCATGACGATGATGCGGTCGCATACGGCAAACACGTCAGGCATACGGTGGCTGATCAGCATCACCGATACGCCTTGGGTTTTGAGGCGCTGGATCAGGCCGAGCACCTCGACGACTTGGCGCACCGAAATGGCTGCGGTGGGTTCGTCCATCAGCACAAGTTTGGCCTTGGAGAGACGCGTCCGCGCGATCGCAACCGCCTGGCGCTGTCCGCCTGACATCTTGCGGACCAGATCGCGCGGACGGGTTTCCGACTTCAGTTCGGCAAACAGCGCCGCCGATCGGTCGATCATCGCCTGCTTGTTGAGGATCCGGAATGGCCAGAAGCCCTTCTTGATCTCCCGCCCGAGGAACACGTTCTGCGCGGCCGTCAGATTGTCAGCGAGTGCAAGATCCTGGTAAACCACCTCTATCCCCTGAGCCCGCGCTTCAATGGGCTTTTGGAAATGGCAGACCTGGTCGTCGAGGACCACCCGGCCGTCATCGGGCGGAAAATTGCCGGCGATCAGCTTGACCATTGTCGATTTGCCGGCGCCGTTGTCGCCCATCAGACCAACGACCTCGCCCGGCTCCACGGTCAAGCTCACATCGGTCAAGGCACGGATCGCCCCGAAACTCTTCGACACTCTATGGACTTCCAGAAGTGACACGTATCTCTCTCCCTCGGCTGCGGCGAAGCCCGAAAACCCAGGTCCCTCACCACTCTGAGCCCGCAAATCTAGTTCATCGAGGTCGCTGCATCTATTCCATCGAGCTTTCAGCTAGATGGATCAAGCAGTGGGTATGATCATATGATTTTGGCATGATCTTGTATTTTTCGTTTTATCCAAATTTGGTCGAATTCGTCACAGGCGCCTATGCGCACCTGACCGAGGCCATCAAATGTCACATGTTTTCGACCACTTGTTGGCAATACCATCACGGCAGAGCCCCTGGCACGTCAATGTTGCGAAACGCAGCGTTCCTCCCTGGGTGCAAGGTTGCAAGCACCTCGGCGCCGGCTAGAACGCCCAAACCGAATTTTCAGATGCTTACGGTCCGGTGCCGCCTCGAGAAAGCGAGCCGCAGCATCCGATAGAGGCGTGCATCACCGAGCCAGGTGAGGAAGGCGGATGACGAGGACGCGGAATCTCACGGATGTTACTGGCGATGCCGGCCCCATGACAGGATGAGCATCGCGGGCGTGGAATCGATATGTGATGCGGCCATGAGCCTTTTTCACAGAGACGCCATCGCTTCCCATCGTCCAGTCACCCGACAACGCCCATCGTTCAGGTGCAACTGTGCCGGCGCTTCATAGAGATGCGGCTTGTTGCGAATTGCGCCGCCCGGGGGATACAAAGCCTTGGGTACGTTTGTAGCCGACGTAGTTCTCCGGAGATTTTAGATTTGCGTGTCGGGGGCGACGGCCGCCAGCAAGCTCACCGCTATGCCCACCATACCGCGCTGCTAATGGCGTCAGATCGCGGAGACGAGCATCAGGGCGGCGACTCCCCGTCTGCTAAGGCACTTATACCAACGTATCGCCGATACCATCGTGCAATATATTTACCCTATCTTCTGCCGGATGCTGATCAGGCCGGAATCAATTCGGCCCCAAAGTAATCAAGCAATCACTTCTGCGTCTTCAACCGAACGACTTCTCAAACTTCAGTGAAGGAACTCGCTATGAATGTCAAAGCTATTTGCGTTACCGCACTCGCCTTTTCCGCTGCCGGCGCTCCCGCATTTGCCGGCGCGCTCGATGTGGCCGACAACATCGCGCCATTCTACACCGACAGCACGATGAAAGAGCTGAGGCCAATGCCAGAATTCAGGGCTGCCTTCATGGCCACCCCGAAGGCCACGCGCGGTATGATGGTAAAAGAATGCCAGGAGAAGGTCGAGGGCCGCACGAAATTGTGCGACGGTTTGATCTGGCTCGGCGGGATGAACTAGAGGTCTCGATGCTCGCAATCGGGTGAAGCCTGCCATCGGGCTTCGCCGAAGATGATGGCCAGCACACCTCGCCATCATCTTCCGAAGCCAGCGCGTCTGCCCTATGCCAACGAGACTGTGGCAGTAGCTTGGTTCTCCTCCGCGCCATGGCCCGGATGCAAACAAGTTTTCCGTCAGGCAGCATAGCGAACTGGCGGCGACCGATGCCGGCGGAGAGCCCTCCCGCCC
>NZ_JBVVQW010000008.1:0-243802 GCF_055811655.1 Mesorhizobium sp. WSM4809 | reverse complement strand
CGGTCCTCCCGGCGGACAAGAAAACTGTCACCCATCTAATCAGTCCATTCTGTTACCTATCTATCCGGTTCGGACACCGGGCACTTCTCCCCGTATAGCGACGGGGAGAAGGACGCCCTCGTCGATGGTTTCGCCAGTCGTCCAGGTTGCAAGAGAATGCCCGAGTCCGCGTTCAGCTCTCTTCTCCCCGTCACTATACGGGGAGAAGGTGCCGGCAGGCGGATGAGGGGCGGCGCTGTGCTTGCAAAGCTATCGAACTGTTCCTAGCCACCTCGTAGAGAGGGTGCAAACCCTTGCTGGTCCTCGCCGCTTCGGTTAGGACACGCCCACTCGCAATATGTCATCGATTACTTAGCAAAAAAGACCCCAGCCCATGGCCGATAAATCGGAAAAGACGAAAGCGCGACTGCCGCGCGGTTTTGCCGACCGCAGCGCCGAGGACATCCGCGCAGTCGAGAAGATGATGGCGACGATCCGCTCGGTCTATGAGCTTTATGGCTTCGAACCGGCCGACCAGCCGCTGATCGAATACACCGACGCGCTCGGAAAATTCCTGCCCGACCAGGACCGGCCGAACGAAGGCGTGTTCTCCTTCCAGGATGACGACGACCAGTGGCTGTCGCTGCGCTACGACCTGACCGCGCCGACGGCCCGTTTCGTCGCCGAGAATTACGAGCGCCTGCCCAAGCCTTACCGCAGCTATCGCTCCGGCTGGGTGTTCCGCAACGAGAAGCCAGGCCCCGGCCGCTTCCGCCAGTTCATGCAGTTCGACGCCGACACGATCGGCACGCCGGGCGTGGCCGCCGACGCCGAGATGGCGATGATGATGGCCGACGTCATGGAAGCGCTCGGCATCAAGCGCGGCGACTACGTCATCCGCGTCAACAACCGCAAGGTTCTGGACGGCGTGTTGGAGGCGATCGGCCTTGGCGGTGAGGAGAATGGCGGCCGCCGGCTGACGGTCCTGCGCGCGATCGACAAGCTGGACAAGCTCGGGCCGGAAGGCGTGAAGCTTTTGCTTGGCCCGGGCCGCTGGGACGGCGGCAAGGAGGGCGAGGGCGACTTCGCCAAGGGCGCCGGGTTGAACAACGGGCAGGCCGAGGCGGTTCTTCTCGCGACCGCGAGGACTATACAGGCCGGCCAGGATTCCATGGTCAGTTCGAACGCCATCTACCAGGAAGGCGTCGGCGAACTCGCCACGATTGAAGCGCTGGTCAGGGCGGCAGGATATGGCGAGGACCGTATTGCCATGGACCGCTCCGTCGTGCGCGGCCTCGAATACTACACCGGCCCCGTCCTCGAAGCCGAGCTTCTGGCCGAAATCCCCAACGAAGACGGCCAGATCGTGCGCTTCGGTTCGGTCGGTGGCGGCGGGCGCTATGATGGCCTGGTGTCGCGCTTTCGTGGAGAGCCTGTGCCGGCGACCGGCTTTTCCATCGGCGTCTCCAGGTTGATGACCGCGCTGAAGAACCTCGGCAAGCTCGACGCCTCGGACGTGATCGCGCCTGTCGTCGTGCTGGTCATGGACAAGGACACCGACAGCCTCGGCCGCTACCAGAAGATGGTGGCGGAGCTGCGCGCCGCCGGCATCCGTTCCGAAATGTATCTCGGCGGCGCCGGCATGAAGGCGCAGCTCAAATATGCCGACCGGCGCGGCTGCCCGGTCGCCATCATCCAGGGCGGCGACGAGCGCGCCAAGGGCGAGCTGCAGATCAAGGACCTGATCGAAGGCGCGCGCATGTCTGCCGAAATCACCGATAACGCCGAATGGCGCGCCGCCCGCCCGGCGCAGGTGACGGTGGCGGAAGGCGAGCTGGTCGCTGAAGTGAGGAAGATTTTGGCGGCGCAGGCCGAGGAGAGGGCACGTGGCGAGTAGAGGTCGCGTTGGCGCCTCTGGTTTGGGACCAGAGGGTCGTGCAGCACTGAGGTCAGCAAGTTGACCTCCCGCACCCCCGCCATCTCCACCGACATCACCAACCTCTTCGCCACGCGCAACACGCACGCCGTCGAGGTCGCCATATTGCAGCCGGCGGACCCCTTCCTCGACATGGCCGGCGAGGATTTGCGCCGCCGCATCTTCCTCACCGAAAGCGAGACCGGCCAGACATTGTGCCTGCGGCCGGAATTCACCATTCCGGTCTGCCTTGATCACATAAGTTCGCAGGCCGGCACGCCGCGCCGTTATTCCTATCTGGGCGAGGTGTTTCGACAGCGCCGCGAAGGCGGCAACGAGTTCTTCCAGGCCGGCATTGAGGATCTCGGTGACCGCGATACCGCTGGAGCCGATGCCCGCTCGGTGGCCGATGCGCATGCGCTGCTGTCGCTGGTGCTGCCCGGCCAGGCGCTGGCGATCACGCTCGGCGACCAGACCATTTTTGAGGCGGTTCTGGCTGCTCTCGGGCTGCCGCGCGGCTGGCGCATGCGCCTTGCCCGTGCGTTCGGCTCGGCGCCGATGCTTGAGGCGGCTCTCGCCGATCTCGCCAACCCGCCGCGCAACAGCCAGCTCTCCGGTCCAGTCGCCGCCCTCGTCCTCGACGGTGATCTGGACGGTCTTTCCGCCCATATCGCCAGCGGCATGGAAGAGGCGGGCCTGTCGGCGTCCGCCGGACGCGCGCCGTCCGACATTGCCCGGCGGCTGATCGAGAAAGCCGAGTTGCGCAGCGTTCGGTTGTCGAGCGAGGCCTTTTCCGCGCTGAAGGATTTTCTGGCGATCGACGTGCCGCTCAATAGCGCGGCCCAGGCACTGGAGACCTTCGCCACCGGCGCCGGGCTGTCGCTCGATGTTGCGCTGGAAAAGTTCGCTGCCCGCGCCAAGGCGATCGAAGCGCATGGCTTGCCGGCCGAAAAAATCCGCTATGACGCCGCCTTCGGTCGCCCGCTCGATTACTACACCGGCCTGGTTTTCGAAATCGCGGCCGACAATGGCGACAGGCCGCTGGTCGGCGGCGGCCGCTATGACCGACTGCTGACCTTGCTTGGCGCGAAGACGCCTATCCCCGGCGTCGGCTTTTCTGTCTGGCTCGATCGCATCGAGGCATTGCGGGAGACGGCCCCATGATCACGCTGGCAATCCCGTCGAAAGGCCGACTGAAAGAACAGGCGCTGGAAGTACTGGCCAAAGCCGGCCTCGCCGTCAGCCTGCCCGGCGACGAGCGCAAATACCACGCCCGCGTCGAGGGTCTGGATGATGTCGAAGTGGTGTTCCTGTCGGCTTCCGAAATATCAGGCGAGATCGGCCAGGGCGCCGTCGATCTCGGCATCACCGGCGAGGATCTGGTGCGTGAAAACCTCGCCGATTGGGAAAGCCGCGCCGAAATCGTCGCCCGTCTCGGCTTCGGCAATGCCGATGTGGTGGTGGCTGTGCCGGACATCTGGCTCGACGTCGACACCATGGCCGATCTCGACGACGTCGCCGCCGATTTCCGCCAGCGCCATGGCCGGCGGCTGCGCATTGCCACCAAATACTGGCGGCTGACCCAGCAATTCTTCTCGCAGAAGCACGGCATCCAGGTCTATCGCATCGTCGAAAGCCTCGGCGCTACCGAAGGCGCGCCGGCGGCCGGTCTGGCCGATGTCATCGTCGACATCACAACCACCGGCTCGACGCTGCGCGCCAATCATCTCAAGGTGCTGGGCGACGGCCTCGTCCTGCGCTCGCAGGCCTGTCTGGTGGCGTCGAAGAAGACACGGGCGGCGGCCGATGAAGCGGTCCTGCGCGACATCGCGGCGAAGATGGCGGCTGCGGTCGGATAGGAATTATTTCCTTGACCGGTGAGGGCAGCTATGCTACATTTTTGCCCATGGTGCTGATTTGCGCCGGTGACCCGCCGCCCAGGCGGGTTTTTTCGTTTTGGCGCGCTTCGTCAGCCAACGCGAAGCTCCGGAGCATCGTTGACCGGATCGTTGCCCTGCCTCGACTATCGGCGGGATTTCCTCCACTCCGGCAGGCTGATAGGCTCGGCTAATGCATGTCGCCCAAAGTGATCTCGGTTTTGGGAGAACGACATGCATAAAAGCAAGGACCTAGAACGCGTCGCATGATTCTGTTTCAGCGCGACGCACTTAGTCCCGGGAGGAGAGAGCGATGCCGGTCAATCTCGACGAGCTGAAGAACGCCAGCAATTTGCGTGGACCCGGAGCGCGCGCTGGCGGTGTCTTCGTCGCACCCGTCGACAACAGGGCGCATGTCTCTGGAGAACGCAGCGTGCCGCTGCTCGACAAGACCATCCCCGCGCTGTTTTCCGACACCGTCAGCAAATACGGCACGCTCGACGCCGCTGTCTTCGTCGATCAGGACAAGCGCTTCACCTGGAGCGAACTGTCGGACACGGTGGACGCGCTGGCTGCCGGCTTCCTGGCACTGGGGTTGGCAAAGGGCGATCGCGTCGGCATCTGGTCGCCCAACCGCTGGGAATGGCTGGTGACGCAGTTCGCCACCGCCCGCATCGGCCTGATCCTGGTCAACATCAACCCCGCCTATCGGTTGACCGAGCTCGACTATGCGCTGAACAAGGTCGGCTGCAAGGCGCTGGTCACCGCTGCCAAGTTCAAGACGTCAGACTATCTCGGCATGATCGAGACGCTGGCACCCGAGATCGCGAAGGCCACGCCGGGCAAGCTCAAGGCGCAAAAACTGCCGGCGTTGAAGATCGTCATCCGCATGGGTGATGAGAATTCGCCCGGCATGTTCAATTTCGGCGACGTGCTGGCCATGGCCGGGCGTGACGAGCATGACAGCCTCGACCGCATCTCGGAGAAGCTGAAGCCGGGCGAGGCCATCAACATCCAGTTCACCTCAGGCACCACGGGAGCCCCCAAGGGCGCGACGCTGACCCACAACAACATCATCAACAACGGCAATTTCGTCACTTCGGCGATCAAGCTGACCGTCGACGACCGGCTGTGCATCCCGGTGCCGCTTTACCACTGCTTCGGCATGTCGATGGGCACGATGGGTTGCGTCTCGAAAGGCGCCACCATGGTTTTCCCGGGAGAAGGGTTCGACGCCGGCGCCACGCTGAAGGCAGTGGCTCAGGAACGCTGCACCGGGCTCTACGGCGTGCCGACCATGTTCGTCGCCCTGTTGGATCATCCGGATTTTTCCGCCTTCGATCTCTCCAGCCTGCGCACCGGCATCATGGCCGGCTCGCCATGCCCGATCGAGGTGATGAAGAAGGTGGTGTCGCTGATGCATATGGAACAGGTGACCATCGCCTACGGCATGACCGAGACCAGCCCGGTGTCGTTCCAGAGCGGCGTCGACGACCCCTTGGAAAAGCGCGTCTCGACCGTCGGGCGCATTCACCCCCATGTCGAGGTCAAGGCGGTCGATGCCGATGGCGCTACCGTTGCGGTCGGCGTACCGGGTGAGCTTTGCACGCGCGGTTATTCGGTGATGAACGGTTACTGGGACGACGACGACAAGACCCGCGAGGCGGTCGACAGCGACGGCTGGATGCACACCGGCGACCTCGCCACCATCGACGCCGAGGGCTATTGCAACATCGTCGGCCGGGTCAAGGACATGGTCATCCGCGGCGGCGAGAACGTCTATCCCAGAGAGGTGGAGGAATTCCTCTACCGCCATCCAAAGGTCAAGGAGGTGCAGGTGTTCGGCATTCCCGACGCCAAATATGGCGAGGAGCTGTGCGCCTGGATCGTACTCAAGCCCGGCCAGATTGCCACCGAGCAGGAGGTCAAGAACTTCTGCGCCGGCCAGATCGCCCACTACAAGATCCCGCGCCACATACGCTTTCGCACCGAATTGCCGATGACGGTGACCGGCAAGCCGCAGAAGTTTTTGATGCGCGAGGCGATGGTGGAGGAGCTGGGGTTGGTGACGCAGAAGACGGCGTGAACGGGTGAACGCTTCGATCTGTCGGTGCGCGAATGCAGCCACGGTTCGCAGCAGCGCGCAGGGGCTTGCATGAGCGGTTTCGGACGTTCGATGACTTCATATGCGATGCCGCTGGCCGCTTTGGTGATGGCTGTCGCCGTCAGAGCCGGCGGGCTGTCGGCAGACGAAGGTTCGCTGAGCGCCAGGATACTCGTCGGAGCGCTTTCGAGTGCGATTATGTTCACCACCATTTTCGTGGTCCTCGACCACGCCGAGGCGGTGGCTCGGCGTGTAGGAGAGCCCTACGGCACATTGGTGCTGACTTTTGCCGTGACGGCAATCGAGGTGTCGATCATCGTTTCCATGATGCTGCATGGAGAGAACAACCCTACGCTTGCACGTGAGTCTGTCTTTTCAACAGTGATGATTGCATCCACCGGCGTCGTCGGCACCTGTCTCGCGCTTGGCGGCTGGCGTCATCGCAAGCAGGCAATTGTTCGACAAGGGACCAGCGCATATCTCGCGGTTCTGATCGCGCTGACCATCATGACGCTTATTCTGCCAACCTACACACAAGCTACGGGGCCGGGCACATTTTCGGCAGCTCAACTTGGCTTTGTGAGCGTGCTTTCGGTGCTGCTTTATGCAAGTTTTGTGTTCGCGCAGACTGTCCGCCACCGAGAAGACTTTGTCGAAGGGCAGGCCCACGGTGTTTCGCTGCGGACTGCCCCTCACGAAAGCGTCTTTGCCGGCGCATTGCTGCTTTTGATCGGGCTGATTGGCATTGTCATGCTCGCCGAGCAGGTCGCCGCAAGCGTCGAGGATACGCTCGTTGCCTATCAGGTGACACAGGCTGACAGCATTGTGGGGGCATTGATCGCCGGGCTGGTTTTGATGCCAGAGGCAATTTCCGCGGTTCGCGCTTCACTCAACAATGAGCTGCAACGCGGTTTGAATGTCGCGATGGGTTCCGCTTGCGCCACAATTGGTTTGACCATACCGGCGGTCGCAGCCGCCAGCCTGCTGACGGGAAGAGGGTTAACCCTGGGGCTTCCAGCGACTGACACAGTGCTTTTGATTTTAGCGCTCTTCATATGCAATGTGAGTTTTAGCACTGAAAGAACAACATTCTTGACGGGCGCTGTCCATATCGTGGTATTTCTTACATATATATTTCTTATATTTGTACCATGAAAACTTTGGCCCAGGCTGGTAATTAGATGCGGCACGAGGCAGCCGCCAACGGACTGCTTGGGTTCATCAGCCTGGAAGCCGACAGCGAGCTGCAGACGACCGCCCTTTGCCTGAGATGACGTTTCCGCTTCCGCGCCGAATTGCCGGTGACGGTGACCGGCAAGCCGCTGAAGTTCCTAGGAGCGTGAGGCGTCGGGATCATTCCCCGTCCAGACGCCGCCGTTGTGAAGAGGGGGTCGTTCAGCAATTGACGCAGACGCGTCAGGCGGGCCGACAAGGCCGATTGGGTAATGTTCAATCTCGACGCCGCATGGGTGACGTTCTGGTGCTTCAACAGCGCGTCGAGTGTCAGCAGCAAGCCAATGTCGAAATCCGATAACCGTTTCGTCAATGGGACCTCGAACCAGCAGGGGGGACCTCGAAACAGCAGGCGCTATTCAATCGGTAGCAATCTCTAGCACGGTTCCGGAGACTGAAGGACATGCGGCTCCAGTCAATCCTGCAATGGCTTCGAAGTTCCTTTCCCGCGCGGTCGGGTTACTGAGGTGACGGCAATCGGGACGGCTGGTCCGGGTAGCCTTGACGACAACAAGACCCGCGAGGGGATGATGCCGACGGCTGGATGCACATCGTGGAACGTCCGGTTTCAATACGGGGAGCACTAAGAGGCGAACCGATGTCGAGTGCTCAGCCGGCATGTGCTTCGCATTAGCGAGGTTCAGCCTCGGACGCCGCAGCCGTCCGTGCCGGCTTCAGTTGCCAGAATGATCTGACGAGAACATCGTCGGCATAGATCGCGTCATCGAATTGGGACTGCCCAAGCGCTTGGACCATTGTCGGTCGATCCCCGAGCAGCGAGACGCCAAATGCAGCCTTGCCATTCGGGAGCGGCACGCCTAGAGCGTCCAAAATAGTCGGGAATATATCGACCACGCTCGAAAGTCCGGTATATGTGCGGGGGCGAATGCCATCGCCCGACAGGGAGAAAAAGTTGCGTCTTTCAAACCTGTTCAACTGATCCGTCACCGTGCTCGGCGCGCTGAGGTGATCGCTTTGCAGCACCAGAACGGTATTCGCCATCAGCCCTTCTGCCTCGGCTTTGTGAATGAAGTCCGCGATGAGCATGTTCGTGCATTTGACGGCATGGAGAATATTGGGGGCTTGCGGAGAAAGTCCGGTCTTGCCGATGCATTTGTCCGTCAGATAGCCGTCCATCGCGTGCCCACCACTGACGGCGATCGTCAGCGCGAGCGGTTTGCCGTCTCGCTGCGCGCGCCGCAAAATGTCGAAACTCATATCCAGAACCTGGGCGTCGCTGGCGCCAAAAGTGCTGCCAGACCCGGCGACGGCAGCGACGACTTCCGATCCCCCAAAAAGCGATGAGTAGCCATGGGTGGCATAGAATGCCCCCTGACCGGTGAAGCCGAGTGGCCAACCGGAAACGAAGCTCTGCCGATAGCCCCGCGACTTCAGGACGTCGCCCAAGCAGGTCAAGCCTGGCAGGAACTGCGAATTCTCCTCCAGATACTCGCGGGTTGTGAAATACGACATCAGCAGCGGCGTTCCACAATTCGCGGCGACCATGCCCGCGATGGAATTGTTGGTGTAGGCCAGCTGCACCATGTTGGTCGCTGAGAGGCTACGCCTGTCGAATTCGAGCAGCGGACCCATGACATCGCCAAACGTCGCCTCGTTCATGTAGGTGCGTTCGGCGCTCTCGATGAAGATATGTATGAGGTTCTTCGGCACGGCGGTCACGGACGCCCCCGCGGCCGGTTTCGTCAACGAGGTAATATCGACGAAGTGCTTGGACAGGAAATCATGCAGCGGGTTGAGATGGACCGCCGCCGCGATCGGGCGCGTCAGCATCGGGTTTGCCGCCAGGAAGAACGCCATCAGGGCGACGTCTAATCTCCTTGTCAGTGTGCCGCGCGCCTTTAGCGCGCCGAGACCGAGAAGCACGACCAAGATGACCAGTATCGTGTTTCCGGTGTTCATCAAACATTCAAGAACGACGCCGGGGGTAAGAACCCCGGCACCGACATGCATGAACATCGCGGCCCAATCGAAATAGCCGAAAACGCTTTCAAGATAGACATAGAAAAGAAACAGGAAGCAGGGGATGAGCGATAGATAGATGCTGAACCACCTGCGTCTTGGCTGATCTGTCTTGGCGCCTTGCTGACAATCCAGCAACAGAAGCGCCCACAGAGCGCAAAGGCCAAGGATGACAAGCAGCCTTTTCTCCGAGAGATTGATTAGCGATACGAGCCAGGTGAGCGAGCCCACCGTCGCTGCGCTAACCAATGATGCGATTGGCCTGGAAGAAACCGCAGGAATTCCGCGCATGCCTTGCACTCGAACGGTGATGTCCGAAGTGAATATCGAGAACCATTTAAAACTATACTAAGGAGATGCAGAAAATTTTTCCTCATTGAACGATCTGTTAAGTTAGAAAAAGCTAATGTCGTAGGGCGAAAGCAACCTGCCTTTTAGGGTGCCGGACAGCCATAGAAGGCTGGTCCGCCGTGATGTTCTAAGGTAGGATTAAAGTCTTCTTGGCGGGAGTAATGCTTGAGTGATACGAAATCCAGCTTTAGACGGCGTCAGGGCACTCGCCGCGATGCTGGTTGTCGTGCATCACTCCCAGAGCCCATGGATGCCTGGCGGCTTCATCGGCGTTGACATCTTCTTTGTCTTGAGCGGATTTTTGATCACGTCGCTCTTGATGCGAGAGGCCGACAGTACGGGCACCATCGCGATCGGAGCGTTTCTGCTGCGCCGCTCAGTTAGGCTGATGCCGCCCCTTGTTATGTTGCTTGCCGCAGCCCTGATAATCGGGCCGCTATTCTGGCCGGACGTCCCTATTGGGCTGATCGTCGCTATCTCGATTCTGTATCTCGCGGACTATGTAAGTGCGCTCCATGGCGTCATTCCCCTGCTTGGTCACACATGGTCGCTTGCGGTCGAGGAGCATTTCTACCTGATCTGGCCGATGGCGGTGCTGGGGCTGGCAAAGCTCGCCCAAAGGTCAAGGATCAAGGCGCTTGCGATAGCGTTCGTCGTGGCAACGCTTTGGCGGCTGGGCAATGCTTATCACTACACCGAGTTCGAGATGACTGCTTTCCGTTTCGACACTCGGCTCTCTGGTCTGCTGTTGGGCGCATTAGTGTCTGTTTCGGGCATCAGCCTCAAGGGTCGGCACGCCAATATCGTAGGGCTGTCGTCTTTGGGTGCGCTTGTGGTTCTTGCGTTCGTGGCAACACAAGAGCCTGTATCGACCGCCTATCTGCAACCGCTTATCGACATGGCGTCGGCCGGCCTCGTCGTGTCGCTGCTCAACAATGAAACGATGATAGCCCGTGCTTTTGCATGGAGGCCGATCGTCTATATCGGCATCATCTCGTATTCGGTCTATCTATGGCACTATCCGATTTCCAGAGCGGCGTTGATGTACACCAACGACTGGCGCATGGTCCTTGTCGTGACGCTTGTACTTTCGCTTGCGATCGCCGCACTGTCTTGGACCTTCCTCGAAAAGCCGTTTCAGTCATGGCG
Organism: Mesorhizobium sp. WSM4809; assembly: GCF_055811655.1. Taxonomy (NCBI): domain Bacteria; kingdom Pseudomonadati; phylum Pseudomonadota; class Alphaproteobacteria; order Hyphomicrobiales; family Phyllobacteriaceae; genus Mesorhizobium; species Mesorhizobium sp. WSM4809. The sequence continues at coordinate 233,214 of NZ_JBVVQW010000008.1, read as the reverse complement.
GCGAAATCGCTTCGCAATGGCCTAATCCGGCTTATCCGTCGCCCTACGCAAATGCGGCTTCAACACCTGAAAATCCGGAGCTTCACTTACGCGATCACGGAAAAGCACATACACGACTGCAACCGAGCATCCGAGCAAGCTCAGCGCCCGTCTACGGTCCCAATCAATCTGCGGCACTCATGCAATGGCCGGTTCAAGAAATGGCAAAGCTGGTCGCAACGTCAGCGATGCTGCACAAAGTTGCCATCTAAGGCCGAGCCTATTTAAGTCGTCATTGGGGAATAGAAGACTTGGCGGTTCCATTATGCCAAGCACGAAGGCGCGGGCCATGGCCGCGCCTTTTCATATTCAGCCTTCCGAAGAGCTCAGTCCTTCTCGAAGATGCGCGCCTTGGCGACGACACCGGCAATGGCGCCGCCGATCAGCGGTGCAACGATGAACAGCCAGAGCTGGCCGATCGCGGCAGTTCCCGAAAACAGTGCCGGACCGATCGAGCGGGCCGGGTTGAGCGAGGTGCCGGTCACCGGGATGATGGCGAAGTGCAATCCTGCCAGCGTCAGGCCGATGACCAGTCCGGCGAACGCCGTCGAGTGCTTTTCCGCCGTGACGCCAAGGATCACGGTGACGAAGGTGAAGGTGCCGATCACTTCCCACAGGAATGCCGAGCTGACACCCCATTTCGTCACATCCCAGCCATTGGCGCCGAAGCCGGTGGTGTGTCCGCCAACCTGGCCGGAAACGATGATCCACAACGCCAGCGAAGCAAGGACGCCGCCGATGACCTGCGCGATCCAGTAGGGGATCACGTCCTTGGCCGGCAGCCGGCCGGCAAGGAAGACGCCGAGCGTCACCGCCGGATTGAGATGCGCGCCCGAAATGGGGCCGATCGCATAGGCCGCCGCGATGAGGCCGATGCCGAACGCCAGACCGATGCCTTCCTGGCCGAGCGGCAGCGCGCCGCCGAAGCCGCCCGTCACCACAGAAGCCGTACCGATGAACACCAATAGAAATGTGCCTAGAACTTCCGCCAGATAAGTCTTCATTGCCCTCTCCTCGTGTCGATCCGCCGGTCCACCTTTGCGCGCCGCGAATCACAACCGGAAGAGTATTCGCAACCAGAAAACTTGGAAAGCAGAGCGGTTGTGCAGGCCGACCTGCTTGTGCGCGCCGGTTGCGCGCTCTAGAGCAGGGCCGGAATAATTTTCTGCGTGACGGAACAAGACCATGCGACTGGGCGGACGACTGGCTGCGGCCATCGAAGTGCTGGAAGACATCGGCCGGCGCCACCGGCCGGTGGCGGACGCGCTGAAGGATTGGGGCCTGTCGCATCGCTTCGCCGGCGGCGGCGACCGTGCGGCGATCGGCAACATCGTCTATGACGCCTTGCGCCACAAGCGTTCCGCCGGCTGGCTGCTGGGGCAGGACACGCCGCGCGCCATCGGCTTCGGCGCGCTGCTGCTCGAATGGCGCCAGACGGCACAATCGCTCAACGAGGCGCTCGATGGCGACAAGTTCGCACCGCCGCTGCTGACCGCCGCCGAGCTTCAGGCCATCGCCGAACGCCGGCTTGACGATGCGCCGGCCGCGGTGCGGGCGGATGTTCCGGACTGGTGCGCGCCGCTTTTCGAGCGAGCCTTTGGCTCGACCTGGGCCGACGAGGGCGCCGCGCTGGCAACGCGCCCGCCGCTCGACCTCAGGGTCAACACCTTGCAGGCCAACCGCGACAAGGTACTGGCCGAACTGACGGGAACCGGCGCGAAACCCTCGGCAATCGCGCCACACGGCATCCGCATCCCGCCGATCGACGGCGACGGCCGGCACCCGAACGTGCAGGCCGAGCCGGCTTTCCAGAAGGGCTGGTTCGAGGTCCAGGACGAAGGCTCGCAGATCGCGGCCGCCCTTGCCGGGGCCGAAGCCGGCATGCAGGTGCTGGATTTTTGCGCCGGCGCCGGCGGCAAGACGCTGGCACTGTCGGCTTCGATGGAAAATCGCGGCCAGATCTTTGCCCATGATGCCGAAAAAGCACGGCTGGCGCCCATCTTCGACCGCATCCGCCGCTCTGAAAACCGCAATGTCCAGATCGTCACCAAGCCGGCCGAACTCGCGCCGCTCGGCAACCACATGGACATCGTGCTGGTCGACGCGCCTTGCACCGGCAGCGGCACCTGGCGGCGCCGTCCCGATGCCAAATGGCGGCTGACGCAAAGGCAGCTCGATGCACGCAAGGGCGAGCAGTCGGCGATCCTCGATGCGGCCAAAGTCTATGTCAAACCAGGCGGCCTGCTGGTCTACATCACCTGCTCGGTGTTTGATGAGGAAAACGGTGAGCAGATCGCGGCCTTTCGGAACCGTAACAGCGGCTTTGTTTCCGTCGACCACCGCCAGCTCTGGGACAGCCGTTTTCCCGGCCATGAGGCAGCCGCACGTATCGGCGCCAAAGGCGACATCTCGCTGTCGCCGGCGCTCAGCGGCACCGATGGGTTTTATCTCTGTGCGTTACGCAGATCGGCCTGAATCCAATTCCCGACGGATGCGTTGCGCCGGCCGGCAGGCCAGGTCGATTGTGCAGTGCAGCAAAAGCATTTGCCTGCCGTCCATGCCTCTGCAATAAGCTTATCCGCGTAAAGGAAGGCAGCGGCAATGGCAGCAAAGATCGTACCCGCCCCGGACTATGAGGATCGCGTCAGGACCTCCTTCGCGCGTCAGAAGGCGATGGCCACGATCGGCGCCGAACTGACGCTGGTGACGCCCGGTATCATCGAGATCGAGATGCCCTATTCGGCGGCATTGACCCAGCAGCACGGCTTCCTCCATGCCGGTGTCATTTCGACGGCGCTGGACTCGGCCTGCGGCTATGCCGCCTTTTCGCTGATGCCGGAAAATTCCGGCGTGCTGACCATCGAGTTCAAGGTCAACCTCCTGGCGCCGGGCAGGGGCGAGCGCTTCCTGTTCCGCGGCTCGGTGACCAAGCCAGGCCGCACCATCATCGTCGCCGACGGCCAGGCCTACGCCTTTGCCGCCGACGGCGAGGCCAAGCTGATCGCCACCATGACCGGCACCATGATGACGGTGGTCGGGCGTGATGGCATAGAAGGGTGAGGAGCCGTCCGCGAAGCGGACGGAAAGCCCCCAAATGGGCTTTCCGAGCAACGAACGCCCGGAGCCATAGCGGAGGGCTGGGCGCCGGTGAGGGCACGTCGCCGTTCTGACCTCCAGTGTAGGTGATTGGGTAGAGAGGAATAGATCATGACCGGTAAAGTGTCGCGCCTGTCGGGCAAGGACGTCCTCTTCGTTATGGCGGCGCAGGCCGAATACGGCCCGCACCTCAAGCAGCTGTTCACGCCGCTGATGACCGGTGTCGGTCCGGTCGAGGCCGGCGTCAGGCTGGGTGCTGAACTCTCCTGGCTGAAATCGCAAAAAGCACTGCCGGATCTCGTTGTTTCGCTCGGTTCAGCCGGCAGCCGGACGCTGCAGCAGACGGAAATCTACCAGGCGGTTTCGGTCAGCTACCGTGACATCGACGCTTCGCCGCTCGGCTTCGAGAAGGGCGCCACCCCCTTCCTCGACCTGCCGGTAACCGTGCCATTGCCCTTCAAGATACCGGACATCAAGCAGGCGACCCTGTCGACCGGCGGCGCGATCATCACTGGCGCGGCCTATGATGCTGTTGCCGCCGACATGGTCGACATGGAGACCTTCGCCTGCCTGCGCGCCTGCCAGCTGTTCGACATTCCGCTGATCGGTCTGCGCGGCATTTCCGACGGGGCGGCGGATCTCAGGCATGTCGGCGACTGGACCGAATATCTTGAAGTCATCGACGAGAAGCTGGCCGACGCCGTCATGCGGCTCGAACAGGCGATCGGCGACGGCGCCCTCCGGACGGAACCACCCCATGAAGATGCCGGAACAGCCTGAAAGTCGGGCTAAGCAACCCATTGCGTCGACTCGTTTCTTTCTCTAAACGCTCGCCATGAAAACAGCCAATCATCCCGACACCGTCCTGATTGTCGATTTCGGCAGCCAGTTCACCCAGCTCATCGCCCGCCGCATCCGCGAGGCCGGCGTGTTTTCCGAGATCGTGCCGTTCCAGTCGGCCGAAGCGGCATTCAAGCGCATCAATCCGAAAGCCGTGATCCTCTCCGGCGGCCCGGCTTCTACCGGCGATATCGGCAGCCCGCGCGCGCCGCAGATCGTCTTCGATTCCGGCGTGCCGGTGCTCGGCATCTGCTACGGCCAGATGGCCATGTGCGTGCAGATGGGCGGCGTCGCCGAAAGCTCCGACCATCGCGAGTTCGGCCGCGCCTTCGTCGAGATACAAAAGGACAGCCCGCTGTTCGAGGGCCTGTGGGCGCCCGGCCAGCGCCATCAGGTGTGGATGAGCCATGGCGACCGCGTCATCTCCTTGCCCAAGGGCTTCGAAGTGTTTGGCAAGTCCGAGGGCTCGCCCTTCGCCATCTTCGGCAACATCGAGCGCAAGATGTACGGCATCATGTTCCATCCCGAGGTGGTGCATACGCCCGACGGCGCCCGGCTGCTCAGGAATTTCGTCCACAACATCGCCGGCATCGAGGGCGACTGGACCATGCGCGCCTACCGCGAGCACGCGGTCGAGACGATCCGCAAGCAGGTCGGCAAGGGCAAGGTCATCTGCGCGCTGTCGGGCGGCGTCGATTCTTCCGTTGCGGCGCTGTTGATCCACGAAGCGGTCGGCGACCAGCTGACCTGCATCCTTGTCGACCACGGCCTGATGCGCAAGGACGAGGCCGCGGGCGTGGTGGCGATGTTCCGCGAGCATTACAATTTGCCGCTCATTCTGGTGAACGCTTCGGACCGTTTCATCGACGCCCTCGAGGGCGAGTCGGACCCGGAAAAAAAACGCAAGACCATCGGCCGGCTGTTCATCGAGGTGTTCGAGGAAGAGGCCAAGAAACTCGGCGGCGCCGAATTCCTGGCGCAGGGCACGCTCTATCCCGACGTCATTGAAAGCGTCTCCTTCACCGGCGGCCCGTCCGTGACGATCAAGTCGCACCACAATGTCGGCGGCCTGCCCGCGCGCATGAACATGCAGCTGGTCGAGCCGCTGCGCGAACTGTTCAAGGACGAGGTGAGGGCGCTCGGCAAGGAGCTCGGCCTGCCCGAAAGCTTTATCGGCCGCCATCCATTCCCCGGCCCGGGCCTCGCCATCCGCTGCCCAGGCGGGATCACCCGCGAAAAGCTGGAGATCCTGCGCGAGGCCGACGCCATCTATCTCGACGAGATCCGCAAGGCCGGCCTGTACGACGCCATCTGGCAGGCCTTTGCCGTGCTGCTGCCGGTGCAGACGGTCGGCGTGATGGGCGATGGCCGCACCTACGAGTTCGTCTGCGCGCTGCGTGCCGTCACCTCGGTCGACGGCATGACGGCGGATTTCTACCACTACGACATGGCCTTCCTCGGCGCCGCCGCCACCCGCATCATCAACGAAGTCCGCGGCATCAACCGTGTCGTCTACGACGTGACGTCGAAGCCGCCGGGAACAATCGAGTGGGAATAAAGCTCGGTCGTTCGCCAGCATTCGGCGACTATCGAGGAAACCTCATTAAGCATCTGAATTTTATCTGCTTTCTTCTCTATGTCTATCGCTGACTATCGCCGCTAAGCAGAATCATTTGGCGGTAGATTTGACGGCATTCCGTTTCGCGTCATCTTCGCTGCAGACTGATGCCGTCACTGCGCCGGACTCAAGCAGGTTGGCATCATTCGAGGTAAGACATTGAATCCAATGGGCTCTCACACAGCCCTTGACGGTAAAACGAATGACGGTAAAATTAGGCATTGAACAACCCTATATGCGCCCCACCTGTCTCCTCCTATGCTCACCGACATCGCACTTAAGAAGCTGAAACCAAAAGATAAAATATACAAAGTCGCCGATCGTGACGGTATGTACGCGACCGTGGCTCTCACAGGGCAGATATCGTTCCGATACGACTACCGAGTGAATGGTCGGCGAGAGACAGTGACGCTGGGCCGCTATGGTGAGGGAGGCATCTCGCTAGCAGAGGCGCGTGACCGCTGTCTTGCCGCACGAAAAATGGTTGCAGCCGGAAAATCCCCAGCCCAGGAAAAGCAGCGTGACAAGCGGCGCCTGTCTGGGACGGCCACGTTCGGCGATGCTGGCAGAGGGTGGTTTAAAGAGGCGAAGATGGCGGACAGCACGCGCTCGATGCGCAAGGCCGTGTTCGATCGAGACATCTTGCCGATTTGGGACAAAAGGCTCCTCACAGAAATAACATCGGACGATTTGCGGGCACTGTGCGCAAAGGTGAGGAACCGTGGCGCACCAGCAACGGCCATTCATGTCCGGGATATCGTTAAGCAGGTCTATGGTTATGCCATTCTGCACGGCGAGAAGATCGCCAATCCGGCGGACGAGGTAGGGCCAGCTTCCATAGCCACCTTCGAGGCGAAAGACCGGGCGTTGTCACCCGTAGAAATTCGACTCATGCTGAAAGAGCTGGAAAACGTGCCGACGTTGCCGACCATTCGGCTGGGCCTAAAGCTGATCCTGCTCACGATGGTTCGGAAAAGTGAGCTTCTGGGCGCGACGTGGGATGAGGTAGACTTCGAGAACGCGGTATGGAGCATTCCCAAAGAGCGAATGAAGCGGAAGAAGCCTCACAACGTCTACCTGTCCCGCCAGTCCCTCGACATCATGATTGCGCTCAAGACTTGCGCTGCGAACTCTCGATACGTGCTTCCATCTCGCTACGACGCCGACGAGTCCATGTCGCGCGCGACTTTCAATCGAATTACCATGGCGATTGTGGACCGCGCAAAAAAACAAGACCTGCCGCTTGCTCCCTTTACGGTGCACGATCTACGGCGGACCGGCTCCACGCTCCTAAACGAGATCGGATTCAATCGCGACTGGATCGAAAAATGCCTTGCCCACGAAGACAGTCGCTCCTCCCGTGGCGTCTATAACAAGGCTGAATACGAACCGCAGCGGCGCCACATGCTGCAGGAATGGGCCGACATGATTGAAGCGTGGGCGGCTGGCAATAAACACGCACCCACACTGCAGCCGATTTCCGGGGCGGCCGTCATCCTCGATCCGATTTGACGGGTCTCGTCTTCCGCGACCGCACGTCTGGTCCCGGGGCCAGTTCGAGCGAACCAGCAGAGGACGCGTTCCGCCGTTCCTGAATCCACGCTTCGACTTCTCCCAGGTCCCAAACGACGCAGCGGGGAGTCAGATTGAACCGTCGGGGGAACTCGCCTCGTTGTTCCATTTCATAAATGGTCGTGTCCGATAACGGGACGATTTCTCGCAATTGCGATCGGCGAACAGTTCGCACGACCTGTCGCGCCTCAATGTGCGGTAGAACCGGAAGGGAGCTGTCCGCTGGCGCGGCGGCCTCTATGCCTTGGCAGCTTTTGCATTGAGTTGGCTTCTGCCGTTTGACCATGTGCATACCGAAGGGCTCCTTCGGATCAAAGATCGTGCATCTGCTCCAATCCAGCTATAGCTCTCAACTACGATCCCATCGTCTCCTTTGACCAGCAGGCGAGATTTGGAGGCATTATGATAGCGAGGTCTGGAATCTTCTATCGCCATCACGCCAGCTCATCTTCCGCATACGGACGCCAACAAGCCCCCTCAGCCGTATCTCCTGCCGCTGGGTGGCACTAGGCAGCAAATGTCCACGTCGATTCTCGCCGCTTGCAACGCCCACAAACCGAGTGCACACGGGCATTTTGCAGGCCCGAATGGCCGCCCCTCCGCATGACTCCGTTCGGAAGGGCTTTCGGGATGCGAGCTGGCGAGCCACCCCACGGCCGAGTTCTACGATGTTGTGCCGTACCTCTAGCTCTTCCAGGTCAAAGGACATACTAGAAGGACAGTAATACTGCCTTAATTGCTTGTGCTTTCTTACTCACAGAACAGGAATCTCTGTTTACTTGCCAATCAAGTTCTGCATAAAAAAGAGGCAGGCGCCGATTCGGTAGCCTGCCTCTGTCTCTACGCGTACTCGCGGTAAATGTGGCGCCGAGTGGACGAACAAAGACCGCGAGTCCGCTCCCTAGCAGGTCGGTAGCTAGCGTCCTGAGGCTTCATTGGCAAGCCACAGGAGTAAGACTAATGGCGAAGAATCCTCCCCTTCGGCCTGGTCAACCCGCTCCACGGTCAGGTCAGTACGAAATTACTGGCCCACGTGGCGGCAAAGGACCGGAAAGAACAGTGACTCGCAATGAGCCACTGCCGCCGACTCCGTCAAAGGGATCCACTTACAAGCTTGTGGATCCGACCAAGCACGGAAAATAAAGTGACGGCGGGCTTCGGCCCGCCGGTTTCGCGATCAGCTGAGGGACGAATGGTTAAGAAGATTGAAGTTGTTAAAAGGCCTGCCGGTGACGGGAAGACTCGCACTGGCGCAACCAACGAAACAAAATCTCTGAGTACCGATCACTACAAAGCGAGGCTGGGCGTGAAAAGCGGCGGGAAGAAGTCTTGAGTCTCAGCAATTTGGCCGATCTCTTCACAGTGATCGGCTTTCCTCTTGGCTTGGTTGGCGTCGGACTAGTTTTGTACCAAATGCGAACCGACAAATTGTCAGCCTCGGCAGGGGCCGTGGCTACACTACACGAGAATATTCGTGTACGTATCGACATGTTGTCCCGCTTAGAGCCCACCCTCGGCGATAGCAAAAACCCTGAATGGACCGGTGCCTTTCGCGACCTCCTAAACGATCTGGAAGTAGCTTGCGCCACCTACCTAGATAGCCAATTCAGCGGTAGGACTGGAAAGCTGGCCGAATTCCTCATTCACGACATGTTGAAGTTATTCCAAGATGATGAGTCGCTACGGGAGCATCTAAGGGCTCAATCCACGATCCAGATACATTCGCTAACATCAGGGATTTTTTAGCTCTGGAGAACTAGACGGAGGGTGACCCCAGGGTCATCACAGCTGGTAGGCGACACCGAGCCGTCTACGATATCCTCTTGCGTCGCTCTCTAGCGTTAACCCCAAGCGATCGGTGACGCTATATGCCACCTTCCGGCGCATCCAACCTATGTGCTGTTTGGCGCAGTTGATCGGAACAAAGAGAGAGCAAACTGGGTCTGAAGACGGCTCCATCGCGTCTCTAGGTTCGGCAATTGTCCCATACAAAATGGCGCGATTGCTTGAGCAGGCAGCCCGTCCCGTCGGCCTTCAAATATTGAGGCTTAGCCGGCATGAAACCCTTTATTCACAAATTTCAAACGCGACTGGTTTTTTTCTTGCGACTGCCATTGCGTTAGGTTCTATGTGGTTCGTTCTGCATGGGGGTGTAGTTGTCTGACGTGGAAAAATCGGTCTTCCAGAGCGATCTGCCTCTGAGGGAGAAACTCGAGCGTGCCAGGATGGAGCTGCTCGACCTTTCCGCGCGCAATCGGCTTTTGAACGTGCCGCGGTTTTCCAAGAGCGCGAAGACGATCGACATCGTCGATGAGAAGTCGTCCGAGATTTATCGGTTGCTGGTGAAGGAAGGCAAGGCCTTTACCTTCCTCGCCGGCAAGCCCGATAGACCGAAGGCAGGCCAAGAAGCCGCCGCGGATGACGAGATTGACCACTCGCTCATTTCCCTGGCTCAGCCAGAGGACGATGGGGTCGACGATCGGGGGATCTCGGCGCGACATTCAGACACCAAGCTGCAGACGCGGATGACTCCCACCGGCTTGCAACGCCGCCTTCTTGATCTCTACCACGATGCCAGGACGCTAGAAGAGGAGCAGGGCGTTAACGTCCTCTTTCTGGCGCTCGGAATGCTGAAGTGGGTTGACCCGAACAACAAGGAAAACATTCGTCAAGCACCGCTCATTTTGGTACCGGCTCGTCTCGAGCGAGGAACGGCCGGAGAGAAGTTCCGGTTACGCGCACGGCCTGAGGATCAGAGCGCGAATCTCTCTCTCGAACTCTATCTCGATCGGATGCACAAGCTCGCCATGCCGAGCTTCGATGCTGGAGACGACTTCGACGCCTCAAAGTACCTCGATGCCGTGGCCGCAGCGATCTCAACCAAAGAGGGTTGGGAGGTGCTCCGGGACGACATGGTGCTGGGGTTCTTCTCGTTCGCGAAGTTTTTGATGTACCGGGACCTTGATCCCGAAATCTGGCCCGATGGCACCAAGATCATCGAACAGCCAAAGATCCGCTCGCTCCTTTCAGACGGCTTTGAAGCACCCGAGCCGCTGATGTCTGACGATATCGCGATCGATCCGCACATTGCGCCTGCGGAGATGTTGCATATCGTCGACAGCGACAGTTCCCAGACGCTCGCGATCCATGATGTCAGGAAGGGGCGCGACCTTGTGATCCAAGGTCCTCCCGGCACAGGCAAATCGCAGACGATTGCAAACGTTATCGCGTCGGCCGTGGCCGACGGAAAAACCGTCCTTTTCGTAGCCGAAAAAATGGCCGCGCTGGAGGTCGTTAAGCGTCGCCTCGACAATGCCGGGGTAGGGGACGCTTGCCTGGAACTCCACAGCAACAAGGCGAATAAGCGCATGATGCTGGAGGAGTTGCGCCGCACCTGGCAGCTCGGATCGCCACGAGGCCAATTTCCGTCTGCGCTCACCGACCAGTTGTTGCAGGCGCGAGATAAACTCAATGCGCATGCCGACCGGCTGCATGTACCGTTTGGCTCATCCGCCCTGACGCCGTACCAGGTGTTCGGCCAGTTAACACGGCTCAGGCAGAGCGGGCAAAAACCCGTTGATATCAAACTCGAGGGTGCCACCGATTGGACGAGTGAGGGCGTCTCGTCACGCCGGAAGCTGCTCGACGAGGTCTCTCAGCGGATCAACGAAATCGGGCTACCCATCCACCATCCCTGGAGAGGGGTTGGCCTGGATGTGGTACTGCCGACCACCGTCGAACGGTTTGTCCCGCGGGTATCATCCTTGCTGGATCAAGCGAAGGCCGTACAGGCCAAACTGATTGACATTGCCGCGCGGATCGAGGCCGAGCCTCCGCGAATTCTGAGCGACAGCGGCGAGATAGAAGGTCGCGCGGAACTTCTTGCTTCTGCACCAGAGCTGCCCGCCGACGCGTTGGTCTCGCTGGCGTGGGACGACCAGCCGAAGGAAATCGCGTCGGTCCTTTGGACAGGAACGGATTTCGCCCGCAAATTCGAAGACGTTTCTCAGCATTTGGCGGCGACGGCGATCGACACCCCAATTGACGATCTCGAGACAGAGCTTGCGAAACTGCCATCGGAATTTCCGAAAGACGGCTTTGTCCGCGCGCACCAGCTGGCCGTTCTGCTCCCGCGATTGCGGGATGAAGCGGAGCGGTTGAACCAGGAGCTGGGGTCAACGGTTGTACCGGACACGCTGGCAGGGCTCGTTAGACTCATCGTGATGGGGGAAAGAGTTGCGGCCGCACCTGACGCAAGTCCGGAAGCGTTTGCTGCGACTGTGTGGGACTCAGGACTTGAACAAGCAGCAGATCTTGCCGAGAGCGTCGCAACGCTTGAGGCGGTTCAAGCAGAACTGAGCGGCAAGGTTGTCGACGCTGCCTGGAACACGGACGTAGCACCGACAAGGCAGGCTCTCGCCACCCATACCGGACTGTTGAAGGCACTGAGCGGCGACTACCGTCGCGCCAAAGCACTTGTGCGATCCCTTCTGGTTGATTCCAACGCGCCGCCGACCGAGATCGTGCGTCTCCTAGACGTATTGATGAAGGGACAAGCGGCGGCCTCGAGGGTCCGTGATGGCGACACCTTTGGTCGTTCCGCCTTCGGAGCAGATTGGCGCCGGGAGAAATCGTCGTCGGCACCGCTCCTGGCGCTGGTGGAATGGATGCGCACGCTGAGGGGGCTTGGCTCGGAACCGCGTCTTATCGCTGGGCGGATGGCCGAACGCTCCGAAGCGGGCGCGCGGGCGCTCCGGGTTCGCAAGGTGATCGATATCGGCCGGCCGATGATCGAGGGCTTCTGGAATGATCTCAGTCACCTCGCGCCGTCCATGCTGGGTGACGTGGCTTCCGCAGAAAGAGCTTCACTGCAGCTGATGGAAGTGAAGGCGCGCGCCGTGGCACAAGCGGACGAAGCGTCTAGAGAGCTTCTGGCCACCGTGCCCGATCAGTTGTCGCATCGGCTGGAGCTCGTAAGACGCCTGGGCGCCCTACAGACGCTTGCTCAAGAGATCGATGCGGCTCACGCCCTTGGCACGTCAGCATTCGGTTCGTCTTGGCTCGGGCGAGGATCCAACTGGGCCGCGCTTACGCAGGCCGAGCTCTGGCTGAAAAATAATAGCGCACTTCGACACCTTGTCGCCCGTTTGCCTGACAGGGTCGAGATTGCGAAATCAGCTCGTGCAACGCGAGAAGCGACCCAAGCCGCGGCGCTGCAATTCAGGGCGGTTGCAGAGGATTTGAAAGCAGACGCTTCGTCGTTGTTTGGAATAGGCGATTTCTCCGAGGTCGTGATACCCGAGTTGATTGCTCGATTGCAGGGTTGGGTCGAGCATCACGAACAGCTCTCGAAATGGGTTGCCTACGAAGAACGATCCGACACTGCCCGAAAGGCCGGATTAGGGCAGTTGATAGACGGCCTTGCCAACGGCCAGATTCCAACCGCATTGGCGCGGTCGGTTTTCGATATGGCCTATTACGAGAAAATGCTGACGGCGATGGCTTATAGAGAGCCGGAGCTAGGGAGGTTCGACGGCGAGCTCCATTCCAGAGCTGTCCGCGACTTTGCTGATTTGGACCGACAAAGGATCAAGGCTAGCGCCATCGAGGTCGTGACCGCACATCATCGGAAGATACCTCCAAGAGATGGCGGAGCTGGGCCTGTCGGATTACTTCGATCTGAGATGGCTCGCAAGAGAGGCCATATGCCTGTCCGGCAGTTGATGCTCAAGGCAGGGCCTGCTGTCCAAGCGCTGAAGCCGGTGTTCATGATGAGCCCGCTTTCGGTGGCACAGTTTTTGTCGCCCGGTCGGATGTCGTTCGACCTCTTGGTTATGGACGAAGCGTCTCAGATCCAGCCGGTGGATGCGCTCGGCGCAATTGCCAGGGCGAACCAGGTGGTTGTCGTTGGCGATGAACGGCAACTGCCGCCGACCACATTTTTCGCGAAGATGACGGGCTCGCAGTCTGAAGATGATGACGGAGAGGGTGCACAGGTCGCTGATATCGAGAGCATCCTCGGGCTTTTCACGGCTCGTGGTTTGCCGCAGCGGATGCTTCGATGGCACTACCGCAGTCGCCATCAATCGCTGATCGCCGTGTCGAATAGCCAGTTCTACGAGAACCGGCTCTTCATTGTGCCGAGCCCCTTCACCCAGGAGGCCGGCATGGGGCTGCGATTCCATCACGTGCCGGACGGGGTGTTCGATTCAGGAGGGACCGGAACGAACCCGATCGAGGCGCGAGCTGTAGCAGAAGCGATCATCCGTCATGCGAAATCGAATCCGCAGGAGTCTCTGGGCGTTGCGACTTTCTCTGTTAGCCAGCGTCGTGCGATCCAAGATGAGCTTGAAGCGCTGCGGCGACTGAATACCGACACGGAAGACTTCTTCCACGCCCATCCGAGTGAGCCGTTTTTCGTCAAGAACCTGGAGAACGTTCAAGGCGACGAGCGGGATGTGATCATTATCTCGGTAGGGTACGCGAAGAATGCCCAGGGCTATATGGCCATGCGCTTCGGCCCACTCGGTTCGGAAGGCGGTGAGCGTCGCCTCAACGTTCTCATAAGCCGGGCCAAGCGTGCCTGTGAAGTGTACGCGTCGATAACAGATGAAGACATCGACCTTGAGCGCGGAAAGGGCAAGGGGGTGTTCGCCTTCAAGCTCTTTTTGCACTATGCGAGGACCGGGCGTATCTCGCTCGCCCAGACGACGACCCGGGAGATGGATTCAATCTTTGAAGAACAGGTAGCCAACGCATTGATTGAACGAGGCTATCAGGTCCATGCGCAAGTCGGTATCGCGGGCTTCTTCATCGATCTGGCGGTTGCTGATCCGGAGCGGCCAGGGCGCTACCTACTAGGCATCGAATGCGACGGCGCTGAGTATCATTCGTCGCGCTCTGCCAGAGATCGGGATCGGCTGCGTCAGGCTGTCCTGGAAGACCATGGCTGGATCATACATCGCATTTGGAGCGCTGATTGGTTCCAACGGCCGCGCGAACAGCTCGAGCGGACAGTGGCAGCGATTGATGCTGCGACAAGAGAACTCGCTGAACGAGCAGAGTTGGGAAACCAGAGAAGCCGTGCCGCAGCCGTACAAGTCGTAACCGTCGACCGAGGTAATGTCACCGAAATCGGCTTGGAAACCGCCAACGGAACCGCGGCACCAGATCGGACCTACTCGGAAGCCCATATACAGAGACCGCCCGGCCAGTTTGAACTTCACGAGACGCCCACCGGTCTTCTGGCTGGGCTGGTCGAGCAGGTCGTGGCTGCGGAGACGCCAATCCATCTCGATGAGGTAGTATCGCGTATTCGGCTTGCGTGGGGCCTGCAGCGGGCCGGCGGTAGAATTCAGGACGCGATTGAGCGCGGCCTTCTTGTCGCCGAAGCACGGGGAGCGGTGGCACGGCGGGGCGGCTTCTGCTTTAAGCCCGGCGCCCCTATTCAGCTACGGGACCGCAGCGGTGTCATGTCCCCTGGATTGCGTAAGCCCGAAATGATCTCATCGGAAGAAGTTGCCCAAGGAGCCATTGAGGTGGTGAGATCCAATCTCGGCGCGACGGAGGACGAAATTGGACCGAGCATCGCGAGGATGCTGGGCTTCAAAGCCACAAGCGCTCAATTGAGGCAATTGATTTCAACGGCGGTCGCCGCTGCTGTCGCCAAGGGATCGTTGCGGTACCAAGACGGGCTGCTGATAGACGGCGCAAACGCTCAGTAAGAAATCAGCGAAATGTGAGGGTGGGCTTAATCGCCCTCGCTAAATCAGAGCGAACCTGGGACGAACCCTGTCCTTGGCTGGAGACTGAATGGCATTTCGATTTGTTCACACGGCCGACATCCATCTCGATTCACCGCTGCGTTGTTCAGCGAGTTGTTACGCTAGTTTCGATGATTGAGTTGACGCCAGAGAATCCAATTTGCGAATCGTATTTTTCAGCTGAACAACTAGACTTGCTCACCCGCAGATGGCCGGTAGAAATAAATGATACTGTTCTCCACAATGGATGGTCCGCCGAACGTGGGTGCGAATCTCCGCGTCTACAAAGTCCTTAGAAGGAAGAGGGTTTGATGCATTAGAAATCTGACTGTATATTATTCCACTTCCAAATAGGTAAGTGTAGCGAGGTTAAGGCGCAGCTGGACATGGCGCTCCGTGAGGAGACCGCTGCCATTCGCTGGCGGAAGGATCGGACCTCGCACCGGCCTGATCGCTTAAGCCCAGACCTGACTGACGCGTGCGTCACGATGGACGACTATCCACCAGCGCCCGCCAACTTGCCGCGGGCGCAAGATGGCCGTTCGAAACTTTTCGGCGGAACCCGCCAGGCGTTGCGAGTGCTGGTTGGCTAGAGCAACGAATCGCATTTTAGGGTGGACATTATGTTCAGACGTATTTCTAGCATCAAGGATTTCGGTGTCTTCAACAACTTCACCGGAGGTACCTTACCGGAGTTCGCGCCGTTCAATCTGATTTACGGCTGGAATTACTCAGGAAAGACAACGCTGTCGCGTGTGTTTCGCTGCCTGGAAGATGGCGCACTTCATCCGGATTATCCCAATGCGCGCTTTGACGTGGTGCACGCTGACGGCACACAGTATGATCATTCCTTTGCAACGCCCTGCAACGTACGTGTCTTCAATGAGGATTTCCGCAAAGCACATCTTCGTTGGGATGATGCCGACGGTTTCAATCCCATCCTCCTGCTCGGTGCCGAAAATATCGAACGACGCGATAACCTAGTACAGAAGCAAATGCAGCGCGCGCAACTCGACGATCAGCGTAAGGCAGCCGTCGCTGAGGCCAAGAGACTTGATGACAGAATCAGTAAGGCTGAAACGGATTGTGCCAGCCAGATCGTGAACGAGCTTCCGGTCGGCCGTTTCAACAGGACTAACCTGCGTCCCATAATCAGTGCTTGGAATGGCACGATGCCCGATGCGCTACCTCCCGAGCAGGTTCAGGCAGCACGCGGCAAAGTGAGTGCCGAGCAGAAGGATGTTCTGCCCGATCTTCCGATTGTCACGCACTCCATCAACCAACTCTGGCGCGACGGCATTGCTCTCCTGAGCGACCAGATCGATTCATCTGCCACGATCGCGCGCCTTGTGGAACACCCGGATATTGCAACATGGGTTGAACATGGGCGACACCTGCATGACGGCAAGTCGCACTGTGAATTCTGCGAAGGAGAACTGACTACCGCGCGCAAGGCGGCACTCAACGCCCACTTTTCCGATGCGTTTGATGATCTCATGAAGCGGATCACCACAACGATTGATGAACTTACTGGGCAACGGATGGAGTTTTCCGGTGCCGCCTATCCCCGATCAGGCTTTTATGCGGATCTGCACGATGGACATATACAGGCTGGTCGCGAGCTGGCACTCGCTAGAGACGGCTTCAACGGTGCCATACAGGCGCTCATCGATGCCCTGAAGATAAAGCAGAGAAATCCGTTCGACATTGTGCAGGCACCGGACGTCGAACCACAATCCGATCCACTCGCTGCGGCAGCGAGGCGTTTTCAGGCCCTGATAGACGAGAACAATGATCGCACCCGTCGGTTCAGCTCCGCGCGCAACGAAGCTGTTGCCATGCTAAAGGATCATTACGCAGCCGACGCGATGCGCCGGATAGATCGGTTTGCACTTGAGGTCCGAATTGGTGCTCAGAAGAAAGCTGTAACGGACTCTGAAGCGCCCCTTGTTGTCCTTGATCTGGAGATCGCCAACCTTCAGGCGGAACTCTCAAACGCGACCAAAGGTGCGGAAGCCATCAACGAGACCCTTCGGCAATTTTTCGGGAAAGCCGATATTCAGGTGAAAGTCACTGACAGCGACCGTTTTCAGCTGATGCGCGGCGAAGCACCTGCCCGAAACTTGAGCGAAGGCGAGCGTACGGCGATCGCCTTCTGTTACTTCATCACCAAGCTGCTCGAAAACGGAAACAATCTCTCGCAGACCATTGTCTATATCGACGATCCGATATCGAGCCTTGACGCGCACCATCTTCTGCACGTTTGCGCATTCATCAGAACCATATTTTACCGGTTCAACGAAGGGGCGCCCAAACCCGCCAGGCATGAATGTCTGGCCAGGCAACTGTTCATCTCGACCCACAGCCATGAGTTTTTCAATCTCATGCTGGATTGGATGAGGAAGATGACTGATCAGATGTATCGGACATATCTCGTTGAGCGGACGGACGCGAATGGCCTTGTCGCTTCGAAGATTATTCCATGCCCTGACAGCATTCAGAAATATCGCTCCGAGTACCTCTACATCTTTCACCAGATTGCCGGCTACGCCGAGAACCCCCAGAATGATCATCAGATCATCTTCAATCTCGGCAATATGGCGAGGAGATTCATCGAAGGGTACGCTTCGTTCAAGTTCCTCGAGCACGTTAACATAGATAGCAGTATTGATCGTCTCATCACCGATCCGGTTGATGCTGAGCGCGCCCGCAAATTTATGCATTTCTATTCTCACACGCTTTCGAGAAGTGCCGGAATGCGTTTACCAGACATGAGTGAGGCGCAAGCAATCGTTACATTGATCCTGGATGCCGTGCGGAACCACGACCCCGTTCATTACGGCTCGCTTGAAGCAACACGCTGACACTCTTCAGGAGCCTGGATGACTGGCGTTGCCGAACGATCAGTCGCCTGTGAGCAAATGGCAGTAATCCGCTGCAGTCGTTCCGATAGCCGACGGTCTGCAGTCGTGACAGAGGTGACCTTCGCGATCAGCTTGAGGAGATATCTTCTGATGCCGCATTTTGAGCGGCAACAGTGGCGGAACCGTACGGAACGATACGGGAAGGTTCATGGATAGGTGCCCACGAAAAAGGCAACAGAATCAACGATTTTCATTCGCCCTCCGGGCCCACCATTATCGCTATTTATCAATAAGTTGTCGTGTTTTATTTGCCTCGGTTAGCCAAATCAGGTTGGCGAATCTCCGTCGATCTCGTTGAATTCACTGATTTATAATGGGCTCCCGAGGACTGCCGATCAAACTGCTTTACAACATAGGGCGGCGCGAAAGGAATCGAACTGCCGCAATGCGCTCGTTCCATCCGTTTCGGGCGGGTGCAGTCCTTCGGCGCGACAGCGGGCTAACTCTCCGCAAATATTTCCGCCGTGCTCCCGGGCTGATCGAGTTTCCAGACACGGGCTATGCAGCGACGCATCTCGTCAGCGGTGGCCCCGCCTCGAAATTCGGCAAGACGTATGGCCTTGGCTTCCAGTTCCTGTTTCGAAAGGGTGTTGCCGGGATCTCCCTTGGGCTCGTCGACGCGGGCATTGAATTTGCGGCCGTCAACGGTCGTGACGCTCACCTTGCCGACCCACTGCTTGGGATAAAGGGTGTCGACCTCGGCGTCGAGTTCCATACGCACCTTCGCGCGGAAGCGTGCGACGCGGGTGTCCGCAAGCGCGTGGTGTTCGAACGCGTCGAGGTCGGCGACGCCGTGAACGGCGATCAGCCCCAAAACCGTGCCCATGGAGAACTTCGCCTGGTGGACGGTTTGCGGAATGACCACCGCGCCCAGGACATCGATGGCTCCCTGATGGACATGGGCCACCACGTCGGTGATGTCGTCCGGACCGAGCCCTTCGCGGCGCATGAGAGACTGCAGCGCGTCGGCGGCCGGATGAGTGTGCCGGCAGGCTGCGTGCCATTTGAAGGAGGTCTCCTCGGTTGTCCAACGGCTGCCGAGCCCGTCCGTCAGGCGGGCCGGATCGGCGTCGCTGGACATGCCGGCAGCCATTCCTTGCTGGCCTTCGAGGATCCGCGCGGCGCCCTTGAAGCCATCGCGCGCCAGATAGGCAGCGAACAGACCGTTGGCGGCCGCTCGCGCGGTATGGAGTTGCTTGGAATCGGCAGCGTCACGCAGAAATTCCCAGAGACCTGCCGCCTGCGTACCGGCCGAGCCGACAGCATGGTTGAGCCCGGCTGCGTCCAACCCGATCAACTTGCCGACCGCCGCGGCTGCTGCCACTGCGCCAGCCGTGCCGGTGGTGTGGAATATCTCGTAGTGCGAGCGTCCGAGGAATTCTCCCACGCGGATGCCCACTTCATAGCCGGCGATGCAGGCAGTCAGGACTTCGCGGCCGGTCTTCCCCTCAGCCTCCGCAACCGCCAAAACGGCCGGAAAGATCACCGCCGCCGGGTGAAAGACCGAGCCGTTGTGAACGTCGTCCTGTTCCACGACATGGGAGGCCGCCGCATTGACCATCGCTGCGAAGTAGGGGCTTGTGCGCCGCCGCGTCGGGATGATGGTGCTTGGGCCGTCCGCCGGCCCCATGGCACGCGCAAAGCCGTCGATCATCTCGATCTGGTGCGCGCCCTTGCCGGCCAGCGCCGAGCCGAGCCAGTCGATCATCAGTCCTTGCGCGAAATGAACGACGCGCGGCGGGATCTGTTCGAAGTCGAGTTCGGCGATGAAGGCGCAAAGCCTGGCGGTCGGCCAATCGGCGGTGTCCGTGCTCATCGGTTACTTCTCCTCTGCATGCCCTTCAGACCAAAGCGGCCCGGCGCAGGACTTGCCTTGCACGTTTGACGACCGGTCGATCCACCATCTCGCCTTTCACCAGGCTGACTTCGCCTGGTGAGGCCGCGCCAATGATGTCGCGTGCCCATGCGATGTCACTATCGCTCGGGCGAAAGCCATTGCGAATCGGCTCGATCTGCCTCGGATGGATGGCCATCTTGCCGCCAAAACCCATCTTCATGGCGTGGCGGGCGTCATCCTCGGTGATTTCGGGACTGTTCAGGTCGGTCGTTACGCCGTCGATCGGCGCGGCCCGGCCAGCCGCGCGCGAACGCCAGACGATTTCGTTGCGAGCCGCAAGCAGGATCAGCCGATCATGCGCGCAACCGAGATCGAGCGAGAAGTCGACCGAGCCGAAGGCGGCGGCAACGACGCCAGAGGTGGCCAATATGTCCGGCAAGTTGGCGAGACCGACGGCGCTCTCGACCAGCGCGATGACGGAAACGCTGCGTGCCATGTGCCTGGCCATATCGGCAATGTCTTCCGGATGTTCTGCCTTGGGCAGCATGACGGAGACGCCGTCGAGGCGCCGCACGGCGTCGATGTCCGCTTCGTGCCAGGGTGTTCCCGCGGCATTGATGCGGACCACGACCGCGGATTTCAGCGCGGCTGCATGAGCAACGACCGCTTCCCGAGCGCGGTCCTTGTCGCCAGGGGCGACAGCATCCTCGAGGTCTAGAACGACCGCGTCCGCGCCGCTGCTGTCGGCTTTGGCAAACCGCTCAGGACGTGAGCCCGGCACGAATAGCGGCACGACAGGCGTGACGAAGCTCACCATTGCGCCGTGGCTTTCACCGTCACATGGCCGTCGGACGACCGTGCCTCGAGAGCCATGCCGTCCTGGCCTGGGGATGTTGCGCTCAGAAGCAGGCGCTGCGGGCCAGTCGCCGGATGGACGCCGCGGAATGAGAAACGGCGCGGCGACTGACCGACAATGGCGGCGGCGAAGTTCATCAGCAGCGTCGCCTGCAGCGGGCCATGGATGACGAGCCCGGGATAGTGCTCGACCCCCGTGGCATAGGGCGCGTCGTAGTGGATGCGATGCCCGTTGAACGTCAGCGCGGAATATCGAAAGAGCAGCACGGGATCGATGTCGATCGTGCGCTCGTGCGATGTGGCCAGGGGCGAATTGGCCGGCGGGGCAGGGGACGCAGCAGCGGCTTCGGCGCCGCGATAAACGATGGTCTGGTCCTCCTCGATGACCGGACCGGAATCGTTGGCGATGTCGTGCCGGACCGTGACGAAGGTGAGCGGGCCGGTGCGGCCCTGCTTCTCCTCGATGGCGGCCAACGTCGAGCGGCGGCGGATGCGGTCGCCAGAGCGGATCGGCGCTATGAAACGCACGTCGCTGGCAGCCCACATGCGACGCGGAAGCGGCACCGGCGGCAGGAAGCCGCCTTTGGCCGGGTGCCCGTCAGGTCCGAGTTCTCGCATGGCGGCAATGTCGGGTGTCAGGCACCAATGCAGTCCGGGCGCGGCCGCGCCCTCGGCAGTCTGCGCCGCGTGGTCCCCAAGCGTGGCGCCAAAGCTGGCCAGCAGGCGCGGGGTCACAACATCCTCGACCTCGTGCGTGCGTCCAACCCATTCCTGCAGTGTGCTTGTGTCCAGGCTCATGAGGTCCTCGTCAGGCGGCGAATTCGGACCGGATCCGGTCCGTATCGGCGCCAAGCGCGGGGACGCTTGGAACCGTTGCAAATCCCTCCGGCCGCCCTGCCGGCTTGGGTACTGCGATGCGCTTGCCGTCCGGCAGTGCCACCTCCGTCCGGCGGAGCGCCTTGTGGTGCGGCAGGTCGCGCATTGCACTCACCCGGCCCCAGGCGATCTGCGCCTCGTCGAGACGGTCTATGGCCTCGTCGCAGTCGATTGCCGCGAAGATCGGTTCGATCTCGGCGTCGAGCGCCGTGCGGTTGGCAACCCGCCAGGTATTGGTGGCGAAGCGTTCGTCGGCGAACAGATCCTGCCTTTGCAGCACGAGCGTGCAGAAGCGCTTCCATTCATTGTTCTGCTGGATGGACACGACCACGCTGCCATCCCGACAGGCATAAGGTCGATAGGGGTAGATCGAAGCGTGTGCCAGGCCATATCTCTGGGTCTCGCAGCCCGCATATTCGTAGTGCAGCAGCGGCACGGTCATCCAATCGGCCATGGCGTCGAACATGGCAATCTCGACAATGCGGCCGCGCCCGGTTTTCTGGCGCGCCAACAGGGCTTCGAGGATCGCCGCATGGGCATTCATGCCGGTGGCGATGTCGGCGGCGGAAACCCCGATTTTGCTTGGCGTGTCCGGAGTGCCGGTAACGGCGCAGATGCCGCTTTCGGCCTGCACCAGCATGTCGTAGGCGCGCATGGCCGCGTAGGGCGTGTCCTGCCCGTAGCCGACGATGTTGATGGCTATCAGCCGAGGAAACTCTTTCGCAATTGTATCGGCCGAGAGGCCGAGCCTGTCGATGGCGCCCGGCACGAGATTCTGCACGAGGACGTCGGCGCGCGCGACCATCCGGTGCAGGAGAGCCAGGTCGTGCTCACTCTTCAGGTCGAGCACCGCGCTCTCCTTGCCGCGGTTGAGCCAGACGAAGTAAGCCGACATGCCTTCCACTGCGGAATCGTAATGACGCGCGGTTTCGCCTTCCGGACGCTCGATCTTCACGACGCGTGCGCCGGCATCGGCAAGGCGGACCGTGCAGAGCGGAGCGGCGACGGCCTGCTCGATCGAAACGACAAACAGGCCCTCCAGCGGGCGGGCGTCAGACATTGCGCTGCACTCCCGAGCGCGCCAGCACGCCAGGCTTCAGCCGCTCGTTCTTGCCGTAGTCCTCGGCTGCGTGGAAGAACAGATGCGGCGTGCCATCAATGTCCTCGAGCCTCTTGCGGTAGGCGTCCAGATAGGCCTTGCGGCCATCGTCGCCGACGCGGCCCGGCATGTAGGCGACGAAGGGCGGCAGCACGTCGAAGCCGGAATAGCGCAGCAGACCATTGTGGATCGGCCACAGCACCGTGAGGATGTCGCCGTCGATGCCATCGGGCGCGTAGGTGTCGGCCGACGTGCCCGTGGTGGCGGCCACCATGGCGAGCTTTCCCCTGAACATGCCGGTGTCGTATTTGCGGCCCGGCAGATAGGCGAAACCGCGCGCGAAGACGCGATCGGCCCAGCCCTTGAGCATTGCTGGCATTCCGAACCACCAGACCGGGAACTGGAACAGCACGAAGTCCGCCCGCTTCACCTTTTCGATCTCTGCACTGATATCGGCCGACAGTGCGCCGGCCTCGTAGGCGGCGGTCTGTTCGCGCGGCAGGCTGAAGAAGTCCGGATCGTTACGCTCGCCCGATACGTCGCCCGGCCCTGCGACAGGATTGAAGCCCATCGCATAGAGGTCGCTGACGACTACATCGTGGCCTGCGCGGGTCAAGGTTTCCACGGCCAGATCCTTCATGGCGCCGTTGAAGGATTTTGCTTCCGGGTGTGCATAGACGATGAGGACGTTCACGGACGACTCCTAGTAGGAACGCGGCAGTCCAAGCACGTGCTCGGAAAGGTATGACAGGATGAGGTTGGTCGAGATCGGCGCGACCTGATAGAGACGCGTCTCGCGGAACTTGCGCTCGACATCGTACTCTTCCGCGAAACCGAACCCGCCATAAGTCTGGATGCAGACATTGGCGGCTTCGTTCGAAGCGTCGGCCGCCAGCATCTTGGCCATGTTCGCTTCGGATCCGGGGTTCTTGCCGGCCTCGTAGAGGTTCAGCGCCTCGCGCACCATCAGTTCGGCCGCGCGCATGTTGGCGTAGGCCCTTGCGATCGGAAACTGGATGCCCTGGTTCTGGCCGATCGCCCGGCCAAACACATGCCGCTCCTTTGCGTAGGTGCTTGCCTTTTCGATGAACCATTTCGCGTCGCCGACGCATTCGGCTGATATCAGGATGCGCTCGGCGTTCATGCCCGAGAGGATGTAGCGGAATCCCTTCCCCTCTTCGCCGATCAGGTTTTCGGCGGGTACGCGCAGATCGTCGAAGAAGACCTCGGTGGTGGCATGGTTCATCATGGTGCGGATCGGCCGGATTGTGAGGCCGTTGCCGACGGCTTCGCGCATGTCGACGATGAGGACGGAGAGGCCGTCGGTCTTTTTCATGCCGTCCTTCAGCGGCGTGGTCCGCGCCAGCAGCAGCATCAGATCCGAATGCTCGGCGCGGCTGGTCCAGATCTTCTGGCCCTTGACCACGAAATGATCGCCGTCGAGGCGAGCAGTGGTCTTGAGCGCCCCCGTGTCGGTCCCGCTGGTCGGTTCCGTGACGCCGAATGCCTGCAGGCGCAGTTCTCCCGTGGAGATCTTTGGTAGGTATCGCTGCTTCTGCGCTTCCGAGCCGTGGCGAAGAAGCGTGCCCATCGTGTACATCTGGGCATGGCAGGCGCCGCCATTGCAGCCGGCGCGCTGAATTTCCTCCAGCACGGCAGCGGCGGCCGAAAGCGGCAGGCCCGAGCCACCATATGCCTCCGGGATCAGGATCGAGAGCCAACCGGCCTGCGTCAACGCTGCGACGAAGTCGCCGGGATAGGCCATGTCCCTGTCGAGTGCGCGCCAGTATTCTCCGGGAAAGCGCGTGCACAGCCTGGCGACGGCATCGCGAATGTCCTGATAGGCTTCCATGAGGTTTGTCCGGGTTTTCGTCTTGCTGCGGGCCTCACTATCGCGCCTCCATGCCCTGTCAGCAATGCAGAGCGGACGTGAGCAGATATAACGCAATTCGAATGCTTATGGTGGAGGGCCGAGAAGTTGGCCGACCCAGACGGCCCGCCCGACAAGATCCTTGGCGATGTCCTCTATCGCTTGTCCGGCAAACCGCGCCAGCCGCGAGGCAGGCCGGTCCGCCGGGTAGGCAAGGATCAGGCGGCGCACGGGCACCGGATCGATCAATGGCGCGGCGGTGAGCAGCCCGGCAGTCACGTCGGCATGGATGGGAGCGAGCGGCAGGATCGTCCAGCCATGGCCGTTGCGCACCAGGTCCTTCAGCGCCGAATAGGAGTCCGCTTCGATGCCGACATCGAGCGTGATGCCGGCATCCGTGGCGCAGCGTTCGACGATGATGCGCAGCCCGTGCTTGATGCTGGGCAGCAGCAGGCGCTTGCCGGCGAGCGAGGCGAACGATACGGCGCGCACAGTTGAAAATCCCGCATCCGGCGGTCCGATCAGGAAGAGGTTTTCCAGGAGCAGCGGGCGCGAGCGCAGCGAACGCGCCATGCGCGGGTCATAGAGCACCGCGACGTCCACCTCGCCGCGGTGCATCCAGTCCAGCAGATAGCCGGTGTAGGCGCTGACAAGTCTGAGCTTCGCCTTGGGATGGGCCTTGCCGAAGGCGGCCGCCAGCGGCAGCGAAATAATGTCGGCAACGGTGGGCGGCAGGCCGATGGCCACTTCGCCGGTCAGCGGCGCATCGGCGGGCGTGGCCGTGGCGCGGATCTCGTCGATCTCGGCCATCACGCGCATGGCGTGCGCCAGCACCTCCTTGCCCTGCTCGGACAGCACCATGCCGCGTCCATGGCGCAGGAAAAGGGCAAAGCCCAATTCCTCCTCCAGCATGCGCACCTGCCGGCTGAGCGCCGGCTGCGCAATGTGCAGCCGGTCGGCGGCCTTGCTGAGGCTGCCGAGTTCGGCGACGTGGATGAGGGTGCGTAGCTGCGATAACTCCATGAGCTATCGAATACCATTATATCTGATCACGAGAAAGAGACGAAGATTGCATCGGTCAAGCGCGCTAGTCTAATGCCAGTCCAATATCTCGGAGATGCAAGGTGACGGCGAGCATACAAGCAAAACCTCCGGAAGCAGCAGCGCTTGCCGCCGCTCCGACCGTGTCTGAAAGGCAGTGGCCGGATCAGGTCTATGAGGTGCTCAAGGCTGCCGGCATCAGCCACATGTCCTATGTGCCGGATGCCGGTCATACCACATTGATCCGCCTTTTCAGTGAGGATCCCGAAGTCGTCACCAATGTGCTGACGACGGAGGAGGAGGGCATCGCCATCGCAGCAGGCTCCTGGCTCGGTGGCAAGCGGAGCGTCGTGCTCATGCAATCCTCCGGTGTCGGCAATTGCATCAACATGCTGTCGCTTCCCGTGCAGGCGCGCTTCCCCTTGCTCGTCCTGGTGACGATGCGGGGCGAATGGGCCGAGTTCAACCCGTGGCAGGTGCCGATGGGGCAGGCGACGGAGGCGTCGCTGAAGGCGATAGGGCTCAGGGTGCTGCGCGCCGAAACCGGTCCCGACCTGGTGGAGACGGTGGCGCAGGCAGCCTTGATGGCCTTCGACGCCGACCAGCAGATTGCCGTGCTGATCGGGCAGCGGCTGCTCGGCAAGAAGAAGTGGTGAGCGACATGAATTTACCGACGATGGACCGCCGGGTTGCGGTGAAGAAGCTGCTTGACGCCCGCGACGGAGCCCTGGTCGTGACCGGTCTAGGCTCGCCGAGCTACGACGTGCATGCTGCCGGTGACCGCAACGACAACTATTATCTGTGGGGCGCCATGGGGGGTGCTGCGCTGATCGGCCTCGGGCTTGCCCAAGCCCAACCCGACAAGCGGGTCATGGTGATCACCGGAGATGGCGAACAGCTGATGGCGTTCGGTTCGCTGGCGACGATCTCGGTGGCGCGGCCGAAAAATCTCGACCTGATCGTGCTCGACAATCAGCATTTCGGCGAGACCGGCATGCAGTCCAGCCATACCGGCAAGGGCATTGGTTTCGACAAGGTCGCGGCCGCTTGCGGTTTTTCGAAGACCGCCGAGCTGCGTACGCTGGAGGAGGTCGACATGCTCTGTGGAGAACTTCGGCGCCCGGCCGACGGTCCGCGCCTTTTCGTGCTGAAAATCACCGCCGAGAACCTGCCGCGCTCGCTGCCGCCGCGCGACGCGGTCGAGGTCAAGAACCGCTTTCGCGCCCATCTGGGCTTTGCCACCTGTTGAGGACCGATATGGCGCTGGTCAGTTTCCAGAACACGGTCGGCGGTCGGTTGCAATCGACAGCCGATACATTCGAGAGCCATGATCCGTTCACCGGCAGGCCCTGGGCGCTGATCCCGCGTGGAGGAGCGAGCCAGGTGGACGCCGCCGTGGCGTCCGCGAAGGCAGCATTCCGGTCGAAGGAATGGGCCGGCATCACGCCGACCGCGCGGGGCAAGCTGCTCGTGCGGCTGGCCGATCTGATCGCCGAGAACGCAGATCGTATTGCCGCCATCGAGACGCGCGACAATGGCAAGCTGCTCACCGAAATGACGGCACAGCTGCGCTATATCCCGGAATGGTTCCGCTATTTCGGCGGTCTTGCCGACAAGATCGAAGGGTCGGTGCTGCCGATCGACAAGGCTGGCATGTTCGCTTTCACCCGCCACGAGCCGCTGGGTGTCATTGCAGCGATCGTGCCCTGGAATTCGCCGCTTTTACTCCTGACATGGAAGCTCGCGCCGCTGCTGGCGGCAGGCAACACTGTCGTCATCAAGCCGTCGGAACACGCCTCGGCCTCGACGCTGGAGTTCGTGAAACTGTTTGCGCGGGCAGGCTTCCCGCCCGGCGTGGTCAACACCGTTACCGGCATGCCGCTTGATGTCGGCGCGCCACTCGTCTCTCATCCCGACGTCGCCAAGATCGCCTTCACCGGTGGTGAGCCTGGCGGGATCGCGGTCTATCGGGCGGCTGCCGAACAGCTAAAAGTCGTCACGCTGGAGCTCGGCGGCAAATCGGCCAACATCGTCTTCGACGACGCCGATATCGAGAGCGCGGTCAACGGCGCGATCTCAGGCATCTTCGCGGCCAGCGGCCAGACCTGCATCGCGGGTTCGCGGCTGCTGGTGCATCGCAAAATCCACGACCGGTTCGTGGAAGGCGTCATAACGCTGGCGGCCAGCGCTCGATTGGGCAATCCGGCGCTGCAAGAGACGCAGGTCGGGCCGATCACCACGCAAGCCCAGCGCGAGAAGGTGCTGTCCTATCTCGGCATCGCGCGCCGCGAGGGTGCGCTTTGCGTGCTGGGCGGCGGCAAGCCGGCCTCGGGTGAACTGGCCGAGGGCTGGTTCGTCGAGCCCACCATCTTCACCGGCGTGAACAACACCATGCGGATCGCGCGTGAGGAGGTGTTCGGGCCGATCCTGTCCGTCATCCCCTTTGACGACGAGGACGAGGCCTTCGCCATTGCCAATGACAGCCCCTATGGGCTGGCGGCGGGAATATGGACCAGCGACATGGGCAGGGCGCTGCGCGGCGCGGCCGCGATGGAAGCGGGGATGGTCTGGATCAACTCATACCGTGCCGTCTCCTACATGGCGCCCTTCGGCGGCTACAAGAGGAGCGGTATCGGGCGCGAAAGCGGGCAGGATGCCATCAATTCCTATCTGCAGACCAAGACGGTGTGGATAGACACCGCCGGCAAGACCGCCAATCCCTTCGTTATCCGCTAGGCTAGGCTTCGGTGGGAGAAACCCCATTCCTAGCCAAGCTCGGCCCATGCTCCCTGAGACGGTGGCCGACTTACAAATGATCGAAGGATTGGACATGAGACAGGCAGGCAAGGTGGCGGTTGTCACAGGCGCGGCGCGCGGCATCGGACGCGCTTGCGCGGAACGCTTTTTGGCCGAAGGCGCGAAGCTCGTGCTCGGCGACATCGATGCCGTGGAGTTAAAAAAATGTGCCGCTGAAATCGGTACCACCGACAGCGTCCTGGCGGTCGTCACGGATGTCAGCAAGAAGGACCAGGTCGATGGGCTGATTGCAGCGGCGGTGGCGAAGTTCGGCCGTGTCGACATCATGGTCAACAATGCCGGCATCGCTCCGGTCCAGGACTTTCTCGACATCACAGAGGCGGACTACGACAGGGTTCTCGCCGTCAATCTCAAAGGTGCGTTCATGGGCACCCAGGCCGCAGCCCGCCAGATGATCGCGCAAGGTGGAGGCGGCGTCATCATCAACATGTCGTCGATCAATTCGGGCCTCGCCAACCCACGTGTCGCCACCTACGCGATCTCCAAGGGCGGCATGAACCAGGTCACCAGCACCGCGGCCGTCGCCTTCGCCCCCCACGGCATCCGCGTGGTCGGTGTCGGGCCGGGCACCATCGCCACGGACATGGTCATGGACGGGACATTCATCGACTCGGAAGAAATGCGACGGGCGGTCCTTTCGCGGACACCTCTCGGGCGCCTCGGCACGGCAGCCGAGATCGCCTCGGTCGTGGCATTCCTAGCCAGCGACGACGCTTCCTACATCACCGGCGAGACGATCTACCCCGACGGGGGGCGCCGCGTTCTGAACTATACGGTCCCGATCAAGGAGTGAGAAGAATGGGGAGTGACGACATGGGCAATTTCGACAAGCTGCATCACATCTGCATCGTCGTGCACGATATCGACAAGGCGCAGGCCTATTATGACTCCATCGGCATCGGGCCATGGGAGTCCTATCCGCCGCTGGCCGAATACGAAGAACTCCAGGTCCCAAGCCCCGAGGGTTTCAAGGCGATGCAATACCGGATTTGCAACTTGCCGAACGTTCAGCTGCAGCTGTGCGAGCCGAACGGCGATCCTTCACCGCAGCGGATTCATCTCGACAGCAAGGGTGAAGGCGTCTTCCATATCGGCTTTGAGGTTCGCGATGCGGATGCAGCCGAGGCCAAGGCGCAGGACGACGGGCTTCCCGTGCTGATGCGCGGGCGCCGGGAAAACCGCACCGGCTTCACCTATTACGATACGGCCGACAAGGCGGGCGTGATCCTGCTGACGAGGGCGACCAATCTGCCCGGCAAATGATCTTCGCGCGAAGGATTGGGGCTGGACAAGGAGACGGGGCGACTGATCAGCTGCCCCGCAATTCCTCAAGCCGGTCGACCAGGAATTTGCCGCTGGTGATGATATGCATTTCCAAAAGGCCGACGGCGCGCAGCGTATCTTTGGCTTCGCATAGGTCGATGAGCTGCCAGTGGTCGCGGTCGGACTGGGCCTGGATCTCGGTGAGCGTCACCATCATGCGCGTGTAGCGTTCCAGCTGCTGATAGATGCGCCCGACCAGTTCGATCGTCGCCTTGCGGCCGGACGGCGCGTAGAGCGCGGCGTGGAAGTTCCAGTTGAGCTGGTTCGAATACTCGCCGGTCTTGCCCTGCTCCTGGTGCTGCTTTGCGCGCTCGCGGGCCAGCGCGAGGTCGGCCTCCGTCATCCTTGGAATGGCGAGGGCCAGTAGCCATGTTTCGATCCGGGCCCGCAATTCGTAGAGCTCGAGGATCTCGTCCAGGGAAATGGAGGTGACGACGGCGCCCTTGTGGGAAACCAGCGTGACGAAGCCTTCCGAATGAAGCTGATGCAGCGCCTCTCGCACCGGAATTCGGCTGACGCCGAACTCGGTGGCCAGATGCTCCTGCCGCAACTGAAAGTTGGCCTCGTATTCGCCGATCAGGATCTTCTGCCTGATGGCATCGGCGACCTGGGTCGAGATGGTTTTCTTCTGTACGAGCATGAATCAGCCTGAGGCGGCCGCCGTGTTTGTTGACTGGCGCCGTGTTGATTGAAGAAGTGGACGCATAGCACCGTTGTCACCGCGATGCCATGTCGCCCGTTTCGCTTCAGTAGACATGTTCCTCGATAGGTTGATTGCCAGCGATCCGTTCGTAGCGGAAGGCCGACAGGTCGACAGAGCGGTACTCGCCATAGGCAATGAGATCACTGACGCCCGACCCGGTCGCCGCTGCATGCATCATGCCGTGGCCGCTGAAGCCGGTGGCCAGGACAAAGTTCGAAACCTCGGGATGCCGGCCGATGATACCGCTGTGGTCGAAGGTGTTGTATTCGTAGAGCCCCGCCCAGGCGCGCAACATCCGCAATTGCTCAAACCCGGGCACACGATGGGCGAGCGCCGGCCAGATCAACTCGTCGAACAGGTCGTAATCCACATCCAGTTCAAAATCGTCCGGCTCGTTCTCGCGCACCGGCGGAATACCGCACAGGAAGAGCTGGCCTTCCGGCCGCAGCCAGAAGCCGCTCGTGTCGAAGACGAAGGGGCAGTTTTCGATCCTTGCCGGCGTTTCGAAGACGAAGACGCAGCGCTTGCTCGGGACAACCGGCAGTTCGGCGCCGGCCATCTTGGCGATGCCCGCGCTCCACGGTCCGGCCGCGTTGATCACCGTGCCGGCGGCAAGCCGGTCGCCATTGTCGAGCACCACTTCGCCGACCTTTTGGGGAGACGCCATGGTCAGTCCGGTCACCGTCGCGGCAAGATAGTCCACGCCCTGCGTGCGCGCCTTGCGGCGAAAGGCCTGCATCAGGCCGGGGCCGTCGAACCAGCCTTCGCTGCCAAGGCCGAGCGAGCCAAGGGCGAGATCGTCCGTGTTGAGCCACGGGAAGCGTCGTGCCAGATCAACCTGCTCGATCAGTTCGGCGTCGACGCCCATGCCGCGCTGAACGCGGTTCTTGGCACGCTGCGCGTCTGCCCGCTCGGGTGTCGCCAGCACGAGGTAACCGGGCTCATGCAGGCCGATGTCGGCCAACTCGTCGCCGATGGCAAGCCGCGTCTTTACCTGGCGCAGGAAGTCGATGCTGAACTTCGACATGGCAATGTTGGGCGCCGTGCCGAACTGCTGGCGGATGGCGCTGGTCGACAAGGAAGACGAGGAGGCCGTGTAGTAGGGGTCCCGCTCGATCACCGCAATACTGCCATCGAAATCCGGATTGGCTGACAGGAAATAGGCGATCGAGCTGCCGACAACGCCGCCGCCGACGATCACCACATCATAGTTTGTGCCCATTCCAATCGTGTTCCCTATCTCGAATGTCATACGCGGCGATGAAGGATTGGATACTTTCCTCTATCGACCCACCACGGGAATGAGACATAACCCGGTCTTCGATGCAGAAAAAGGGGTTTGACGCGAAAATCAGAATACATTATCCAATCTTCACCAGATATCACCTGCCCGGCAACGTCGCGGCAGCCATGACGAGGATTTCCCGTGGGCCTCATCGCTCCCCGTCTTGACGTCATCAAGCCAAGCCCCAGCATGGCGGTCACCGCGCGGGCAATCGAAATGCGCTCGGCCGGCATCGACGTCATCAGCCTGAGCGCCGGCGAGCCGGATTTTCCAACGCCTCCGCACATCGTCGAGGCGGCCTACGAGGCGATGCGCAGGGGTGAAACGCGCTATACGGCGGTCGACGGCACCGCCGCGCTGAAGAAGGCGGTGGCCGGGAAATTCAGGCGCGAGAACGGCCTCGACTACAAGCCTTCGCAAATCAGCGTCGCGGGTGGCGCAAAGCAGATCATCTACAACGCCCTGCTGGCAACGCTGGCCCCCGGTGACGAGGTGGTCGTCCCCGCGCCCTATTGGGTTTCCTACACCGACATCGTCCTGCTCGGCGAAGGCAAGCCCGTGGTCGTTCCTTGCACGGAGGCGCAGGGCTTCAAACTGACACCGCAAGCCCTGCGAGCCGCGATCACCGGGCGCACCAAATGGCTGCTGCTCAACACGCCTTCCAATCCGACTGGCGCCGTCTACAGCCCCGACGAACTTGCCGGCCTGGCCGGGGTGTTGCTCGATCACCCGCATGTGCACGTTCTGACCGACGACATCTACGAGCATATCCTGTTCGATGGACGTACCTTCCATACCATCGCCGGCGTCGAGCCGAGGCTGAAGGACCGTACGCTGACAGTGAATGGCGTGTCGAAGGCCTATGCCATGACCGGCTGGCGGATCGGCTATGCCGGCGGGCCGGAACCGCTGATCCGCGCCATGGCCACCGTGCAGAGCCAAAGCACGTCGAACCCGTCATCCATCTCGCAGGCCGCGACCATTGCCGCACTGGAAGGTCCCCAGGACTTTCTTCGCCCTCGGGCGCTCGAATTCCAGGCTCGGCGCGACCGCGCTCTGGAGCTGCTGCGCAAGATTCCCGGCCTTACCTGCCAGACGCCCGAGGGCGCCTTCTATCTCTATCCCAATTGCTCGGCCCTGATCGGCCGTCGTCGCCCCGACGGCACTCCCATCGGCAGCGACGATGATTTCTCGCTTTACCTGCTCGATCAGGCGCGGGTCGCGGTGGTGCAGGGCTCTGCCTACGGGCTGTCGCCGCATTTCCGCATTTCCATAGCCACGTCGATGGATCTGATCGAAAAAGCGATCGGGCGAATCGCCAAGGCTGTCGAAGCGCTGCGATAGGGTCGGCGATGGATCTCGACTTCGTCCAGAAGCTGATCGAATTTGTCTCGCGTTCGCCCATTGCCGAACTGGAGATCGAGCGCAATGGCGTTCGCATCCGCATGTCCAGGCAGATGGCGCCGGCGCAATCCGCGTCGCAAGCGCAATCTGCGTCGCAGTCGGGGCCAGCCGCCGTCCCTGCCGTCTTCACAAATCCGGCTTCGACATCTCCGCCCATCGCACGCTATTCGATCCGCGCGCCGCTGACGGGCGTGTTCTACCGCTCCGGCACCGAAGGTGAACCGCCGCTCGCTTCGGTTGGCGATGTGGTCGTGGAAGGGCAGAAGGTTGGTGTCCTCGAAGCCATGAAGACGTTCAATGTCGTGGAATCCGATCGCGCTGGGCGGATCGTCCAGATCGCGTTCGACGACCATGCCGCGGTGCAGTCCGGCGATGTGCTGTTCGTTCTCGAAGATTTGGGCTGAGGCGATGTTCGACACCGTCCTCATCGCCAATCGTGGTGAAATCGCGCTGCGCATCCTGCGCGCCTGCCGCGACCTCGGATTGAAGACGGTGGCGGCGCACTCGGAAGCGGATGCGAGCCTTCGACATGTCGCGCTGGCGGACAGGGCGATCTGCATCGGACCGGCGGCCGCGACGGAGAGCTATCTCAACATCGCCGAGATCATCGCGGCCGCGCAACTCACCGGCGCGGGCGCGATCCATCCGGGCTACGGCTTCCTCTCGGAAAACGCCGCCTTCGCCGAGGCTGTCGAGAATGCCGGCCTTGCCTTCATCGGGCCGTCGGCGGCGGCGATCCGCACCATGGGCGACAAGGTCTCCGCCAAGCGCACGATGATCGCCGCCGGCGTTCCCTGCGTTGCGGGCTCGGAGGGGGCGCTGCCGCAGGACGAGCAGGCAGTGCGCGCCATTGCCGAGGCCATCGGCTATCCGGTCATCGTCAAGGCAGCGGGCGGCGGCGGCGGGCGCGGCATGCGCATCGTGCGCGAGCAGCACGCCCTGATGGAAGCCGTTTCAATGGCGGTGAAAGAGGCGGACCGGGCCTTCGGCAACCCGCAAGTCTATCTGGAAAAATTCCTCGAGCATCCGCGCCATATCGAGATCCAGATTCTGGCGGACAAGCATGGTAGGGCGGTCTGGCTCGGCGAGCGGGATTGCTCCATGCAGCGCCGCCACCAGAAGATCATCGAGGAGGCGCCGGCGCCCGGCATCGCCCGCGAGGCGGTTGCCGAGATCGGCGAGCTGTGTGCCCAGGCATGCCTGACCATCGGCTATACAGGCGCGGGCACATTCGAATTCCTCTACGAGGACGGGCGCTTCTCTTTCATCGAGATGAACACCCGCGTGCAGGTGGAGCATCCCGTCACGGAACTTGTCACCGGCATCGATATCGTGCGCGAGCAGATCCGCATCGCCCGGGGCGAACCCCTGTCGTTCAGCCAGGAAGACATCCGCATCCAGGGCCACGCCGTCGAATGCCGCATCAACGCTGAAGATTCATACAGCTTTCGCCCGCATCCGGGCCGGGTCGAGCGCTGGACGCCGCCCGGAGGTCCCGGAATCCGCGTCGAATCGCATCTCTACTCCGGCTACACCGTGCCGCCGCACTACGATTCATTGGTGGCCAAGCTGCTGGCGCATGGCGTGACGCGAGCCGAGGCGATCCGGCGCATGAGTGGCGCGCTGGGCGAGATGGAGGCCGTCGGCATCGCCACCAACGCGCCGCTGCACGGCCTCCTGATGGACGAGCCCGGCTTCGCTGCCGGCGGCTTCGATATCCATCATCTCGAACGTCTCATTGAAGGCGGTCTGCTCCAGGGACGAGGCGGCGATGACGGTTGAGGAGATCGAAAGGCTGGCCGCCTGGTGCGCTAGCGCCGGCATCGGCGAGATCGAAGTGTCGGAGGCCGGGTTTTCGTTGCGCTTGCACATGCAATCCGTTGTTGCCTCGACACCCCCGGTCGAAGCCCTGAAGGCCGAAACGGTCTTCAAGGGCGTGCGCGCGCCCGGCGTCGGCGTGTTCCGTCTCGATCACCCAACGACCGGTCGTCCGATCGCCGAACCTGGCCAGACGGTTCGCAAGGGCGAGACGGTCGGCGTCCTGCAGGTCGGCCCATGCCTGAAGGCAATCGTTGCGCCGGCAGACGGTGTGCTGGGTGCAGCGCTGATCGAGGACGGAGCGGTCGTCGGCTACGGGACGCCGCTCTACGAGCTGGTGTGAAGCAAGGCGACGGTTCGAACCACTGAGGAAAGCGCCATGGCGGCCCAAGGATTGCAGGTCGATATCAATTCCGACATGGGCGAGGGTTTTGGAGCCTACAGGCTCGGCGACGATGCGGCGATCCTCGACATCGTCAGTTCAGCCAATGTGGCCTGCGGCTTTCATGCCGGCGACCCCGAGATCATGGCGGCCACGTTCTCGATGGCGCGCGACAAGGGCGTCGCCGTTGGCGCGCATCCGAGCTTTGCCGATCTGTGGGGGTTCGGACGCCGCATCATCCCGCATTCCATGGATGAGATCGAAAGGCTGGTCGCCTACCAGATCGGCGCGGCGCAGGCGCTTTCCGCCTATGCCGGCCACCCGATCCGCTATGTGAAGGCGCATGGCGCGCTGGGCAACCTTACCCAGACCGACCGTGGCGTTGCCGAAGCGGTGACGCGCGCGGTCAAGGCCGTCGATCCCGGCCTGATCTGCCTGTCCATTGCGCTCGGCTTCCAGGACAGGATCGCGCGCGACGCGGGCCTGACGGTCAGGTCCGAAATCTTTGCCGACCGCGCCTATACGGAGGAAGGCTTTCTTGTCTCGCGCAAGCTGGAAGGCGCTGTCATCCACGACGCCGAGAAGGCGGCAGAACGGGTCGTGCGGATGGTCAAGCAAGGCGCCATCGAGACGCTTTCCGGGCAGATGCTGCAGACGCCGATCGATTCGATCTGCGTCCACAGCGACACGCCGGCAGCCGTCGCCATCGCCGCGCGCGTTCGGCGACGGCTGGAGGCGAGCGGCGTCAGGGTCAGAGCGTTCGCGGCCTGAGCACGGCCGCGTCCGTTTCAGAACCAGACGTCGCTGAGGCGATGCCCGCGTGGATAAGGGTCTGTCGGGTCGAGGCCATATTGGCCGATGCTGGTGATCCAGGCCTGTCCGGCGATGGTGACCACGACAGCGTCGCGATCGCCGAGGCGCGTATTGGCGATCACGCGGGAATCGAAATGGGTCCCGATGATCGATCTGTTGCGGAACAGCTCGCCCTTGGCGATCTGCCCCTTTGCCGACATTACCGCCAGCCGCCCGGTGGTGCCGGTGCCTGTCGGCGAGCGGTCGAGCCTGCCATGCAGGCACACCGTGCCGTTGACGCTTTCCACGCGCCCGTCGACGCGCTCGATCGGACCTTCGAAAATCACGTTGGACACGTCGCGGATCTTCGGGTTCTCCGGATGCACGACCTCGAGCTGTTCGTTGACCGCCTTCTTGATGCGTTGGCCCATCAGCGACATCTGGTGGGCCTCGTCGGGTGTTATGGAAAAGCCGAGTGCGCGCGCATTGACATGGGCGAAAGTCATGCCGCCATAGGAGGTGTCGACGGTGATCGTGCCGAGCCCTTCCACCTCGACATGCGTGTCGAGGTGGAGTGCAAAAGCCGGTACATTGGTGAACTCCACCTGCTTCACCTTGCCGTTCTCGCAGAGACAGCGCACCTCGATCATGCCGGCCGGCGCTTCCATGCGCAGCAATGTCTCAGGCTCCTTCATCGGCACCATCCCCGTTTCCAGCGCCACTGTGGCGACGCAGATGGTGTTTGAGCCAGACATGGGCGGGTATTCCGTGCTTTCAATTATGACGTAGCCGAGATCCGCCGAGCGATCGCAAGGCGGCAGGATGATGTTGCCGTTGACGTAGGGCGCACCGCGCGGCTCGAACAAGAGCAGCCCACGAATGTCGTCCATATGCGCTTCGAGATACTCCTTCTTTTCGAACATGGTCTTGCCCGGAACGTCCTTGACGCCTCCGGTGATCACATTGCCGACTTCGCCCTCGGCATGGCAGCCGACGACCGTGAATGTTTTCGTCCAGCGCATTTTTCTCCTCCTGTGATTGGTCTTGGCCCTGGCGATACCGATTCAGACCGCGTCGAGCCCTCGTTCGAGAAAACGATCGAGTTGTTCCATTTCCTGGTGCGATAGGACGATACCGTCGCGCTCCGACGTCTCGCGGGCTAGGAACCGCCTTTGCGAGGGCAGGCGCGCACCCTGGCCCAAGATCGCCTCGAACAGCGCTTCAGCACGGCCCAGCGGATTGCCGGGCCGGCCGGCGGCGAAGGCTTTCGGCGAGAAAGCGATGACCAACTCTCCGTGCGACGGATAAAGCGTCGTGGTGCCAAGCAGCTCGAGCGCCTCGGGGCTGGTCAGGTCGCCGATCATGATCCCGGCGAGCAGCTCGATCATCGTCGCGATGGCGGAGCCCTTGTGCCCGCCGAAGGGAAGCATGGCGCCCGCCAAGGCAGCTTCGGGATCGGTCGTTGGCCTGCCGTCCGAATCCATGGCCCAGCCTTCCGGCAGCTTCTTGCCGGCCCGGCGGTGGAGCTCGATCTCGCCGCGCGCGGCAACCGAGGTCGCGAAGTCGAAAA
The DNA here is from genome assembly GCF_055811655.1 of Mesorhizobium sp. WSM4809. Taxonomy (NCBI): domain Bacteria; kingdom Pseudomonadati; phylum Pseudomonadota; class Alphaproteobacteria; order Hyphomicrobiales; family Phyllobacteriaceae; genus Mesorhizobium; species Mesorhizobium sp. WSM4809. The sequence continues at coordinate 195,690 of NZ_JBVVQW010000008.1, read as the reverse complement.
CGTAGGGAGGCTGCTCTTCTCGCGGCCAGCCAAAGGCAAAAGGATTGGTGCCCAGCAACGGTCCGTTGCCACCGGTCGGAGCGACGGTGGCATAGCTCGGGCACATGGCCAGGCCGGTCAGGCCTGCCTGTGTCAAAGCTTCGACCTCCACCCAAAGGGCGGAAAAATGCACCGCATCGTTGATCGCGAGTGCGGCAATGCCGCACGACCGTGCCCGCTCGATCAGCACGGGCAGACCCAGTTCGAAGGCTGGGTTGGCGAAACCATGCTTCGCATCCACTTTGACGAGGGCGGGAGCGTCTTGCGGCAGCAACTCGGGCAGCGCGTCCGGTTTTACCTTTCCGGCCTTGATCGTCCGCAGGGCGCCTTCGATCCGGTAGATGCCATGCGACTTGCAGGCATCGCGTTCCGCCGCGACGATGACCCTTGTAATGGCGCTGGCCTGAATGGGGTTCAGTCCGGCCTTGCGGAAAATTGCATCGACGCGCTCATGCAGGGCATCGATGGTGATCGTGGTGTTGGTCATTTCTGGCCTTCGGGCTTGGCTGCGCGCAAACGCTGCCTTTAAAAATCCAGACCACCGGCAAAGGCTCTTAGATCCTGTGCAAGCAAAGCGGGCTGCTCGAGGGCTGCGAAATGACCACCGCGCGGCATCGCTGTCCACTGGCGGATGTCCTTGAAGACGCGCTCGACCCAACTCCTTGGCGGCATCGGCAATTCCTTGGGAAACAAAGCCACTGCAAGCGGGACGTTGATCGCCGTGCCGGGCGCGAATGCAAGCGGACGGGCGCGCGTTTCCCAATAGAGCCGCATCGACGAAGCGACGGTCCGGGTGAACCAGTAGAGCGAGATGTTGGCGAGCATGTCGTCGCGCGAAAAAGCGGCGTTGGCCAGATCGCCATCGCAATCGCTCCAGTCGCGGAATTTTTCGATCATCCACGCCGCCAGTCCGACCGGCGAATCCGTCAGCCCGTAGGCAAGCGTTTGCGGGCGCGTCGCTTGAATATGAGCATAGGCGCCATGAAGATCCGCCCATCCGGCTTTCCGTTCCAGGAAGGCGCGTTCTTCCAAGCTCAGGTCGCCATCCGGGCCTGGATCGTGAGGAGGTGAGTATGAGCCGGGGATGAAGTTCAGATGCACGCCGGCGAGACTGTCTGGATACGCGTGCGCCAGGCAGGTCGACACGCCGGCGCCCAGATCGCCACCTTGCGCGAGATATCGTTTGTAGCCGAGACGGCTCATCAACTCGGCCCAAAGGTCGGCGACGGTGAACAGGTTGAGACCAGGCCTGGTCGGTCGGCTTGAAAAGCCATAGCCGGGAATCGAGGGGGCCACGACGTTGAAGGCGTCCTCCTGTCTTCCGCCATGCGAAAGCGGATCGGTCAGAAGCGGGATCAGCCTGTGAAATTCGAAGACGCTGCCTGGCCAGCCATGGGTGAGTATGACCGTTCTGTTGGTCGCCACAGCGGCACGCGCATGGATGAAATGGATGGTTTCGCCGCCGATATCCGTCTGGTAGTGCGGATGGATGTTCCAGGCGGCTTCCTGCTTGCGCCAGTCGAAGCCGGTGCGCCAGTGCTGCATTAGTCGGCGCAGTTCCTCGTGCTCCGTTCCCTGCGCCCAGCCTATCGCCTGCAACTGGTCCGGCTCGTGCCAGGTCGAGATGCGCTTCTTCAAATCGTCGATTTCAGACTGGGCAATCTCGATGGTGAAGGGGCGAATTTTCATGGAGTCCTCTGCTCGCCGGCCATAAGGTTTCGGGCGGCGATAAAGTCGTGACTTTGCTGCCGGTTCGCGCGAAGCGCTTCCGTCGACGCTTCTATCGAGACCGCTGAGAAACGCAGGCGCGCGCCGACCGGCGCTTGCGCCAGCCGCCAGAGGTCGGCTTCGATCACCGTAGCGATCTTCGGATAGCCGCCGCAAGTGTTGGCATCGGCAAGTTGGATGATCGGTTGGCCGGACGGCGGCACCTGGACTGTGCCTGGTACGATGCCGTGCGAGAGCAGTTCGAGCGGTGAGAGGAGCGAAAGCGTCTCTCCAGCAAGGCGATATCCCATACGGTTGGCGTCGTTGGTGATGCGCCATTCGCTGCCGGTGAAAGCCGCCTGGGCCTCCGGCGTGAAGGCGTCGAACTCGGCGGCCGGCAGAACCCGCAATTCGATTGCCGAGGCCAAGGCGTCCGCCGCGCCTCGTCGCTCCTCCAGCGCTGCGCCGATGCCGCCCGCGGGAAGGCGGCATTGCGCAGGTTTGAGCGCAAGCCGGTCACCGCGCGACAGGCCGCGTCCAGCGAACCCGCCGAAACCGCCTTTCACATCCGTCGCGCGCGACCCCATGACGGGCGGCAGATCGATCCCGCCGGCAAAGGCGATGTAGGAACGAGCACCGGCGCGCAGCGCCTCAAGGACAAGGGTCTCGCCTGCGCGGATCGTCATGGCCCACCAGGGCGGGCAGGGCCGGTCGCCGATGCTGACGGCGCAATCAGCGCCGGTGATGGCGACGGCGGTGTCGATATGCGCGCGCAGCCGGAACGGGTGAAGCGCGACCTCGATCCCGGCGGCCGAAGGATCATTGCCTAGCATGAGATTGGCGATCGCCAGTGCCTGCTTGTCCATGGCGCCGCCATGGCTGACCCCCAGCGCCAGATGGCCGGGCCGGCCGAGATCCTGGACCGTGTTCGGCAGGCCGGTGGTGAGGATCTCGATCATGCCTCGATCCCTGCAATTGCGAAGCGAATCTTGTCTCCGGGCCTGAGCAGCACGGGCAATTCCGCTTCGGCCTTGAAGAGCTTCACGTCGGTATGGCCGATGATGTGCCATCCGGACGGCGCTGTCATCGGCATGATACCCGCCTGCGCGCCGCCGATGATGACGGCGCCCTCGGTAACTTTGAGGCGAGGCGTGCTGCGCCTTGCCCAGGCAAGCCGCGGGTCGAGACCGGACAGATAGGGAAAACCCGGCATAGCGCCGATGGCGGCGACGGTGTAGCGGGCCGCCGCGTGGCGCCTGACGGTCTCGTCGACAGACAGGCCGCAATGCGCGGCCCAGCCGGTGAGATCCTCGCCGCGCGCGCCGCCGTAGTGAACGGGAATCGCATGATGCGTGCCGGTCACCGGGTGGGCATCGGTGGCGGACCAGAGCGACATCAGTTGATCTCCGACGCTGTGGGCGTCTGTGGCGAGGGGATCAAACACCACCAGCAGGTTGTTCATGCCGGGAACGGCCTCGCGCACCCCTTCGAGGTCCAGCGCGGCCTTCGCCACCGCCCAGACCAGTTCCTGGGTGGCATCGTTGAAAGCCCCCTGCGTTCCATCGAGCAGCAGCGCGCCCGATCCCGCAACACTGATGTGGGGCGTACCGACAACCATGAGCGGTCAGTCCTTCACCGGCACCGTATAATTCAGGATCAGACGGCCGCCGTCCGGATAGATGGTCTGGCCGACAATGTAGGAAGCGTCGTCGCTGGCCAGGAAGGAAGCGACGCTGGCAATCTCCGATGGCTCGCCACAGCGGCCGCTCGGCGTGCGCGACAGGATGGTCTGGCGCTGCGCTTCGCTGGCCATGACCGAGCTCTTGACCATGTCGGTCAGGATGGTGCCGGGGCCGATGGCATTGACGCGGATATTGTGCGGGATCAGTCCGACGGCCATCACCGCGGTCAATTGCTTGATGCCGCCCTTGGACACGGCATAGGCGACGGAATTGGGGATGGCCAGAATGGCGTTGATCGAGGACATGTTGATGATCGAGCCGCCGCGTCCCTGTGCGATCATGGCTCTTGCCGCGGCCTGCCCGAGCAGGAAGGGCGCCTTGAGATTGATCCGCTGAACCAGGTCGAACGCCTCCTCGGGGAAGTCGACGAAATCGTCCAGATGGATGATGCCGGCATTGTTGATGAGGACGTCGACGCCGCCGAATCGCTCCGTGGCCTTGGCAACAATATCAGCTGCCATTTCCTGCGTGCATTCGGAGAGATCCGCCGATAGCCAGGCGGCACGCTCACCAAGACGTTCGGCATGCTCGCGCCCGCGATCGGCCTGTATGTCGACAAGCACCACCTTGGCGCCATCGGCATGAAAGCGCTCGGCGCAGGCAAGGCCCAGGCCTCGTGCCGCCCCGGTGACGATCACGACTTTTCCTGCGTGCTTCACAACCCAATCCCTTTTTCACAATACGCATTCATGGATATGTTATCCAATCTATCTTGAACTTCGACGCCATTGCAAGCCCCGGATAAGTGGATCTGTTGGGTCGGTTCTGCAGCCGTTTGCCGTTCCTAAGCCACTTTTGGCTTTTTTCTGCCAACCATCTTAAGCCGGTTGACTCCACTGAATTAAGTGTGATTGGATATTATATTCATAAAGTGACGACGGCGAGGAGTGTAGGCGATGGCGGATGGATCTCAGGAAAGCGAACTGATCGACGCGTTCCGCGCCCTTGCGACGGCGTTGATCAGCGACAATCTCGCTCGTGTCCCCGGGGCTGTCGGGTTACGGCCGTTTCATCGGGTGAGCGGCGTCATGGCGGGGAGGGCGCTGACGGTCAGGACCCGCCCCGGCGACAACCAGTTCATCCATCGTGCGCTCGATCTGCTGCAGCCCGGCGACGTCATTGTCGTGGACGGCGGTGGCTATGAGGGGCGCGCGCTGGTCGGCGAAATCATGACAAGTGTCGCGGCTTCGCGCGGCGCCGCAGGCATTGTCATCGACGGCGCCATTCGCGATGCCGGTGCCATCGGCCGCAATCCGTTCCCATGTTTCGCGCGGTCGGCCATCCATCTCGGACCTTACAAGGATGGTCCGGGAGCCATAAATGTTCCCGTCTGCATAGGCGGCATGGTCGTCGGTCCTGGCGACATCGTCGTCGGCGACGAGGATGGCGTCGTGGCATTTCCAATCGACGGTGCCGCGGCCTTGCTGGCGGCCGTCCGGGCGCAGGAAGCCCGCGAGGCCGAGATCATGCAGAGCATCCAGGAGAACCGTTATCAGGGAGCCTATGCCCGGGCTTCAAGCGGCAGTCACTGATCTGCCGGGTCAGTCCTTGCCGGTGACAATCGTGTGGCCGGCTGGCGATCCTGCTCAACATAACCGCTCCGCAGCTAACCGAGGGGCGAAACAATGCATTTCGGGCACGCCGCCTGGATGCACCAACAGGGGAAAATGGAGAGAATTGATGGTTGTTTCCTTCAAGAGGCTAGCTTGCGCCACCGCCCTTGCCGGGCTGGCTCTGACCACGATGGCCGCGGCTGCCGACATCAAGATCGGCATCGTGGCCCCCATGACTGGCCAACTGGCCAGTGAAGGGCAGGATATGGAGAACGCCGTGAAGATGGCGATCGATGCCGTCAACGCCAAGGGCGGCGTAAACGGCGACAAGATCACTATCACCACCGCCGACGACGCCTGCGATCCGCAACAGGCGGTGACCGCAGGCAGCAAGCTTGTCTCGGAAGGCGTGACCGCCATCGTCGGCGGCTACTGCTCGGGCGCCGTCTTGCCGACATTAAAGATCTATGGTGACGCCGGCATTCCGTTCGTCATCATCGGAGCGAACTCGACCAAGCTGGTCGCCGCCAATCAGGGCAATGCCTTCCTCGCCAATTCGACCGGCGACATGCAGGCGACGACAGCCGTCGAACTCTTCAAGAAGAATGGCTACAAGAAGTTCGCGTTCGTGGACGAAGGCGATGCCTATTCGTCCGACCTGGCCAAGTTGACCGCCGAAGCTTTCAAGAGCGCTGGCGGCGAAATTGCCGCCAAGGAGACCACCACGGCCGGCGAGCAGGACTATTCGGCGGTCGTCACCAAGATCAAGTCGAGCGGCGCCGATGCTGTCTTCTGGACCGCCTACCATGCCGGTGGCGCTCTGCTCACCAAGCAGCTCCGGCAGGCCGGGTTCCAGGGCGGCATCGTGCTGGGCGACGGCAACAATTCACCGGAATATCTGGAGATCGCCGGGTCGGCCGGTGAGGGCGTGTACCTGTTGTCTCCGCCGACTGTCGACCTCTTGTCCGGCGCCGCCGACTTCAAGGCCAAGTACAAGGAAACCTATGGCCGCGACGCCGGCGCCTATGCGGCGCTCTCCCACGATGTGGGCGACCTGATCGTCGATGCGATCACGCGGGCCAAGTCGGCGGATCAGAAAGCGATCATCGAGGCGCTCAAGGCGAGCGATTTCAAGGGCCTCGCCGGTGAAATCAAGTTCACCGACAAGAACACGCTCCAGACCTCGAACTTCCGCCCGGTGATTGCAAAGGGCGGCAAGTGGGTGGCTGTCGAATAAAGGCCAACCGGATTGATGCCGAGGCAGGCCTTGTGGCGGCCTCGGCGTCACCGCCGATTGTCTGGTGCGCCGACGCTGCGCCCAGACAAGACTTTTTCAATTCTGCCCTGGAGCATCAATGACGCTCGACCTGCTTATTCAGCAACTGGTGAACGGTCTTATCGTCGGCTCGTTCTATGCCCTGATCGCGCTTGGCTACAGCATGGTCTTCGGCGTCATCAAGCTCCTGAATTTCGCCCATGGCGACATCTACATGAACGGCGCCTTCGTCGGCCTCATCGTGTTCTCCTTTGTCGGCATATGGGTCGGCAATGGCTGGCTGGGCGTGGTCTGCGCCCTGCTTGTGTCGATGCTGGCTGTCGGCTTGCTCGGCGTCATCATTGAACGCTTCGCCTATCGGCCGATGCGCAATGCGCCGCGCCTCTCCATCCTCATCACGGCGCTTGGTGCCTCGATGGTGTTGAACGGCACGGCACTCGCCCTGACCGGCGGGCGGCATTACGCCTTCAACACCGACCTCGGTTTTGCCGGTGTCGACATTTCCACCGTTCATATCACCTACACGCAGATGGTTCTGGTGGCCGCCTCCATTGCTCTTATGGCAGGCATGCAGGCCTTTGTCTCCCGCACCATGTACGGCAAGGCGATGCGCGCCGTGTCCATCGACATGGGGGCGAGCCGCCTGATGGGCATCGATGTCGACCGGGTGATCGCCTTGACGTTTTTCATGGGCTCGGCGCTCGCTGCCGGCGGTGGGGTCATGGCCGGCGCCTATTATGGCAGCGTCCATTTTTTCATGGGCTTCATCATGGGGCTCAAGGCCTTCACCGCCGCTGTCATAGGCGGGATCGGCAGCGTGCCGGGCGCCATGCTCGGGGGCTTGCTGCTCGGCCTGCTCGAGGCTTTCGGTTCGTCCTTGCCCTTCGTCGGATCGGAGTGGCGTGACGTCTTCGTTTTCGGGACCCTGATCCTGTTCCTTGTGTTCAAGCCGACCGGCCTTCTTGGACGCTCTGTCGTGGAGCGGGTGTGATGATCGACGAAGTCAGAACCATGCCGACCGCCGTGCAACCGCAATTGATGCGCTGGTCCGTCGTGCTGCCCGGCCTGACGGCACTCGCCGTCGCGCTGGTGTTGCCGCAATTCGCCAACGGCTATGTGACGGAGGTGGCAACCACGGCGCTGCTCTATGTCGTTCTGTGCCTCGGCCTCAACATTGTCGTCGGCTATGCAGGCCTGCTCGACCTCGGCTACGCCGCCTTCTTCGCGGTCGGCGCGTACACGTCAGGCATCCTGACCGCCGAATTCGGGTTCAATTTCTGGCTCACCATCCCGGTCGCCATGGCGGCAGCCTGCGTGGCTGGCATCATCATCGGGGCTCCGACATTGAGATTGCGCAGCGACTATCTGGCGATCGTGACGCTGGGCTTCGGCGAAATCGTGCGCATCATCGCCCGCAACCTCGACATCACCGGTGGCGCGAGCGGACTCATCGGCATCGAGCGCCCGGAGATATTCGGCTTCAGGTTGATGCAGGTGCAGCACTTCTACTATGCGTTCCTGGTGCTTGCGCTGCTCACCGCCTTCGTCTGTCTGAGCGTCGAGCGATCGCGAATGGGACGAGCCTGGTTCTACGTTCGCTACGATGAGGACGCCGCCGCTGGCATCGGCATCAACCGTGTCACGGCCAAGCTGCAAGCCTATATGATGGGCGCCGTGATCGCTTCCGTGGCCGGATGCCTCTACGCAGCCAAGATGACGGCCATCTCGCCGGAGAGTTTCACCTTCAACCAATCGCTGCTCATCCTTCTCGGCGTCGTCCTGGGCGGCATGGGCCGCATTCCCGGCGTCGTTCTTGGTGCTGTTCTCGTGGCCCTGCTTCCGGAGGTGCTGCGCGGCGCGGGGACCTATCGTCCCCTGGTGACTGCGGTTGCGCTGCTGGCAATCATGCTCTTCAGGCCGAACGGGCTGTGGCCGGACAAGCGAGTTTGACCATGGCGCTGCTGGAAGTCCGCGATCTGCGCCTCAGTTTCGGAGGACTGAAAGTCCTTCACGACATTTCGTTCTCAGTTGAGAAAGGCGCCATCAACAGTCTTATCGGGCCGAACGGGGCCGGCAAGACATCACTCTTCAATTGCCTGACCGGCTTCTACAAGCCGAAGGGCGGCTCGATCAGTCTGGGCGGCCGGCCAATCACCGGCTTGCCGCCGCATCGCATCACCGCGCTCGGCCTCGCCCGCACGTTCCAGAACATCCGGCTGTTCAAGGAAATGACCGTTCTGGAAAACGCCATGTCCGGCCAGCATTGCCGCAGCCGCCACGGCATCATGTCGGCGATCCTGCACTTGCCGGCGCAGCGGCGCGAGGAGGAGGCGATCCGCGCGGCTGGCATGCGCTGGCTCGATTTTGTCGGTATCGAGCAGCATGCGCATCGCCGTGCCGGCGGTCTCTCTTATGGCGATCAACGGCGGCTCGAACTCGCAAGAGCCCTGGCGTCGGCGCCCGAGCTCATCCTGCTGGACGAGCCCGCCGCCGGCCTGAACGAGCGCGAGAAGCTGGACCTTGTGCACCTGATCCGCCGCATCCGTGACGAAACCGGTGTCACCGTCCTGCTGATCGAGCACGATATGGGCCTGGTCATGCAGGTGTCGGAGAAGATCGTGGTGTTCGACTATGGGCAGAAGATCGCCGACGGACCGCCGGAGGCCGTGCGAACAGACCCCAGGGTCATAGAAGCCTATCTCGGTACGGAGGAATGATGGACGCCGAAATCGTTCTTTCCGCGGACCGCATCGTCGCGCGCTATGACGGCATCGAAGCCCTTCATGGTGTCAGCCTTTCGGTCAAACGCGGCCAGATCGTCGCCCTGCTTGGCGCGAATGGTGCGGGCAAGAGCACCACGCTGCGCACGCTGTCCGGCCTCGTTGCCGCATCCTCCGGATGTGTCCGCTTCCTGGGCGAGGATATAACCAAAGTCCCTGCCCATCGCCTGCCGCATCGCGGGCTCGTCCACGTTCCGGAGGGAAGGCGTATTTTCGGCGACATGACGATCAAGGAGAACCTTGACCTCGGCTCTTTCACGCTTGCCGACGACGCCGAGCGCCGCCGGCGGCTGGATCATGTTTTCGAGCTCTTCCCCATCCTGGCGCGCAGACAGAATGGCGATGCAAGGAACCTCTCGGGAGGCGAGCAGCAGATGCTGGCGATCGGCAGGGCCCTCATGGCCGCGCCCAAGGTGCTGTTGCTCGACGAGCCTTCCATGGGTCTGGCGCCGCAACTGATCAAGGAAGTCATGAACATCGTGCAGCGCCTCAATCGTGAAGGCGTGACCATTCTGCTTGTGGAGCAGAATAGCAAAGTCGCCTTGAAATTCGCCGACTATGGCTATGTGCTCAAGGCTGGGCGCGTTGTGCTTGAGGGACCAGGCAGTGATCTTGCGAGCAACGAAGCGGTCATCAGCGCCTATTTAGGTGGCGTCGCTGCTTAGCTGGCAAAGCTGCCAACTCCCGGATTTTTACAAAATGAGGCCGCCACTCCAGTCCAGCCCCTAACATATTGATTTGTGCAGGAAGCACTGACCCTCAGAGACATAATCATTATTTGTCAACAGGTTACGAAGCCGTTCGCTCAAATCGATTCAGGAAGCTGATCCAGCCATTTCGCTGACCGAATTTATCTCAAGCCGAATGGCGGCTTTGCGCCTCAAGTCGGTCATTAAGACCAGCTTCGCCGTTTCCCGAAAGCCGACATCATCGGACTACGCTGGCTTAAGATGACTGTTCCTCTAGACGGACGGCGGCGACAGGATGAAAAGCGCTTGCGCCTGCTTGGTGGCGGAACTGTTGCGGAAGGTGTGGAGGCGTCTTGGGTCGAAGGTCGTGGCGTCGCCTTCGAGCAGGACGACCTCAATTGATGACGCAGGCTGAGCGTGAAGGAATGGATCGCGGCCTGTGAGAGCAAGACGAGCGTCGAGTTCCAGGAACATCCGTCGTTGATTTGCGTTTGCTCTCCGAGGTTAGACGTTTTCAAACCGAAGGAGAACGGTGTTATGGACTGGAACCGCGTGGAAGGAAACTGGAAACAGGTGAAAGGCAAGGTCAAGGAGCAGTGGGGTAAACTCTCGGATGACGACCTTGACCGCATCGCCGGCAAGCGCGATCAACTCGAAGGCAAGATCCAAGAGCGTTACGGCCTCGAAAAGGACCGTGTGCGGCGCGATATCGATGACTGGTACGGTCAACAGGGCTGGTAAGCGCGTGAGCCCCGGGCCGCGGCCAATTCCAAGACGCGGCCCAACAGTCCGGCAGGTCCGGCTCATGCAGATGCCGAGCCTTATCGTCAGTTGAATTTTGCAGCAAGGATTTCGTACTGTGTCAGAAGATATCTCTCGCAAGCAAGAGCAACGGGGGACAAGAAGGATCGTCATGTGGGCGATCGCAGTTACCGCTGTGATTTTCCTTGTTCTGCTGGCTACATTCGTGTTCGGCCCGCTGGTATGATTTTCGTCGCGATGATTGAGTTGTTTCCAGCGAGATCCGGGGATGATCGGGCGTTTGAGGGCGCTTGCAGCGGCCACCGGGCCGCGTCTTGCGACTGCGGCAGCCGGCGCGGATGAGCCGACAACCCGTCAGGTTGATGCCATCCGCGCTGCCCTGGGTGGCAGGCGTATCCGCGGCAATCGCCATTGTTCCGGTAGTTTGCGCCGTCAATTTGGTCCGCGGCGACAATCTCCGGGAAACCACCATTGCACAGGCCATCGGTGGCGACCCTGACCGGGCCGTCCCGGCAATGATCCGCAACGGCTGTGGCGGATGTCACGAAATCCCGGGAGTGCCCGGCGCCCGTGGCACCGTCGGTCCATCCCTGCAAGGCGTCGTCGAAAGAGGATATACCGGGCCGTCGCGAGCCACCCCGGATGCGATGATGCGCTGGATCAGCAGGGCGCGGGACGTTGACCCGAAGACGGCCATGCCCAATACAAATCTGTCGCCTCAAGAGGCGCGCGACATTACCGCCTATCTCTATGCGCGAACATGAGGCGCGCTGAAGTCGCCCCACGGCGCAGGCGTCTTGCCAGCAAAAGCAGCAGGCCAAGCATCAACACGGCGGCGCCCGCTACAAGTGATTGAGCCGCCAGAATCATGATCGTCTGGCTGGTTGTCGTTCCTGCCCGCATCTGGCGTACATCGGCCGCAGTGACGCTGAGGTCGGGATTTCCGAACCGCGCGGTGACGTAATTTGCAAGAGCTGCCACCTGGCCATCGTCCAGCCAGCCGCCGAAGGCCGCCATCGATTGACGCCCGGCCACGTCACCAGCTTTGACGCCTTCAAGGATGGTCATGACGACATCCTCGGGCGTGGCCGCGCCGGGGGTGCTGTTACGGGTCAAGGACGGATAGGATCCGTCTGATGATCCGCCTCCGTTCGCCCCATGGCACGTCGAACAGAGCGATCGATAGAGATCATCGCCGGTTGCGGTTCCGCTGCCTTGCGTCATCCCCTCGGTTCCAGCATCGCCGTCTGCCGCGGCCGCGTTACCCCATGAGAAACGCGGCTGCTTCTCGTCCCCCGGTTGGGCGGGCACGTCCCTGAGATAGGCGACAATAGCCTGGATGTCGTCGTCGGAAAGATGCTGCAGGCTGTTCATGACCGTTTCCGCCATCGGCCCGCCCGCGTAGGCCTTCCCGGGCACGACGCCGGTTTTGAGGAATCGAGACAACTCTTCGTTGCTCCAGCCGCCGACGCCTGCGATCTTGTCGCTGGTGATGTTGCCAGATGCCGGCGGTGCCGCCGGCAAGCTTGTGGTCTTCATCCATGCCGAACGTCGCATTCCTTGGCGTGTGGCAGGCACCGCAGTGGCCGAGCACCTCGACAAGGTAGGCTCCCCTGTTCCATGCGGCGGTCCGGCTCCGATCAGGCGTGAAACTGCCGCTTTGGAGGTTCGTGAGCTTCCACAGCGCAACCGTCCAGCGTGAATGGAAAAGGCAGAATGTTTCGCGGCCGCGGCTGGGAAATCGGCGGCTGCGCAAGGAGATAGGCCCGGATCGCAAGCACGTCCTCGCGGCTCATTGCGGCGAAGCTGTCATAGGGCATGGCGGGGTAGAGATCGGCTCCGTCGCGCCTGATACCTTTCTGCACGGCTCGCACGAACTCGTCCGCGGAATAGCGTCCGATGCCCGTTTCGAGATCTGGTGTGATGTTGGTCGAGTATACATCGCCGAAGGGTGTCGGCACGCGATAGCCTCCAGCGAAGGGGCGGCTCGGATTGGACGTGTGACAGCCGATGCAGTCGGCCGCTCGCGTGAGATATTCACCCCTCTGGATTTCGCTCGCCCGCAGCTCGGTGCAAAGCGCCTACGACGACCGCCCGAGAAATGACGGCTGGGAATGGAATGCCCGTGGCAGGCCAAAGCGCGTACCGGCGGCGGATGGCCAATCTCCGCGTCTTTGGCGTCGTCACAGTTCGCACCCGCTGAAGATCAGCCCTGCCACCACTTGCGCCAGCAAGATGAGCGTGAACAGCGCCCCGATGCCCACCGAAGTCCTGGCAAGGAACGCGCGCGTGCGCGCCTTCCGGGGCGGGATCGTACCATGCCCGCGGTCATGAACGGCGTGCCACGACAGGAGCGTGCCTGCCAGGGCGACAGCGGCGCCTATCAATGAGAACAAGGCAGTGGGACGAAAGCCGGCATGGCACTGCCAGGATGCAATGGAGTAATCGAGCTGCAGGGCTATTGCCCATGCAACTGGCCCGCTGACCAGGCCTGCCCAGGAAACGCCGGTACGGATCGCCTGCATCTCACATCCTCGGAGCCCAATAGATAACAAGATAGAGCACGACCCATGAGACGACGACGAAGTCCCAGTAGAACGCATTGTCCGAGACGTCGCTGAAGCGGCGGCCCGCCTTGCCTTTTTGCGTGAACATGAGAACCGCCAGGACGATCGTGTCGCCGACATCGCTAAGAAGATGCGTGGTATGCAGTCCAAGCAGGAACCACACGATCGATCCGTAAGCGTTCTGATCCCAGGAAATCCGCAGAGCCGGAAATTCCCAGATGCGAACGATCAGCGGAAGAATCCCGACGACCGACATGACGACCATGCCAAGGCGAACTTTCGCGAGGTCCTGGCGACGCGCCCAAAACTCGATCAGGTGGTTGGGCACGACGCTCGCAACCAGAATGATCAACACTGCCGTGCCCGGCAGCAAATCTGGCGCCGGGGCTCCGATGGGCCAATGCCGGGCCAGCACGGCCAAATAGAAGTAGGTGCCTATCGCCAAGGCAAAACCTGTTGCCTCGAGAGCAATGAAGGCAAGGGTTCCCCACCACATCGGGCTCGCCGACCCGAAATCATATGTGGGCAGGTGGCTGACGTCGGCGACGGGACGGTGCCTCATTCCTCGTCCTCCGGCTCGCCTTTCGGCCAGAACCAACAGATGAAGCCGATCGAAACCGGGATCGCTCCCCAGACCACCGCCCATGGCGTGTATATCGAACCGAGAAATGCACCGCCCACCGCAATGGCCGACAGAAGCGGCCAGATGGAGTTGTCAGCCGATGGCACCCTTAGTTGCGGCACCGCATCGGCGACCGTGCCGGCGAGCACCTCGCGTGCGTCGACACGCAGACCCTCGACCACGGGAAGCGTATCGGGCTCGGCCCAAAGCGGTTCGAGGTGAGTTACCACGGGCAGCCGCGAAAAATCGTAGGAGGGCGGCGGCGATGTCGTCGCCCATTCGAGCGTGCTCGCGCCCCAGGGATTGTCTCCGGCAATGCGGCCGTTGCGAAGGCTGAGCAGGAGGTTCAGGAAGAAAAGCGCAAAGCCGGCGAACACCACCAGTGAAGAGAGGCTGATGAAGAGGTTCATCTCGCCCCAGCCGCTCGCCGGCGGATACGTATAAACGCGGCGCGGCATGCCTTGCAGACCGAAAATATGCATGGGGAAGAAGGTGAGATTGAACCCGAGGAAGACGAGCCAGAAATTCCAGCGGCCGAGCCTCTCGGACAGCATGCGTCCGGTGATCTTGGGAAACCAGTAGTAAACGGCGCCGAGCAGGGGGAAGACGGCGCCCCCGACCAGCACATAGTGGAAATGGGCAACCACGAAATAGGTGTCGTGTACCTGCAGGTCGAGCGGCACCGAGGCGACCATGACCCCGGTCAGGCCGCCGATCACAAAGGTGAAGATGAAGCCGAGCACGAAAAGCATGGGCGTGGCGAAGATCGGCCGGCCGCCCCAGATCGTCGCAATCCAGCAGAAGATCTGAATGCCGCTCGGAATGGCGATCATCATCGAGGAAGCGGTAAAGAAGCTTTCGCCGAGCTGCGGCAGGCCGGTAGCGAACATGTGGTGCACCCACAGGCCGAAGGAAAGAAAACCGATCGCGATCAACGACAGGACGATCCCGAGATAGCCAAAGATCGGGCGGCGAACGAAGGTCGGCAGGATCGCGGAGACGAAGCCGGTCGCCGGAATGAAGATGATGTAGACCTCGGGATGGCCGAAGAACCAGAACAGATTCTGCCACAGCAGTGCATCGCCGCCTGCAGCGGGATCGAAGAATTTCGTGCCGACCAGGCGGTCCAGGATCAGCATTGTGCTCGAGACCATCACGGCCGGCATGGCGAACAGGATGACGAAAGCCGTGACGAGGACGGACCAGACATAGAGCGGGATGCGGTCAAGCGACATGCCGGGAGCACGTTGTTTGAACACTGTCGCGATGATCTCGACCGCTACCGCGAGCGCGGACACTTCAGTGTAGGTCACCATCTGCGCCCAAAAATCGGGGCGCTTGCCGATGCCATATTCGGGTCCGGCGAGCGGTACGTAGGAAAACCAGCCGGCATCCGCACCGGTTTCGAAGGCGAAGGCGATCCAGATCATCAGCCCGCCGGAAAGATAGACCCAGTAGCTGAATGCATTGAGCCGCGGAAAGGCGACATTGCGAGTGCCGATCATCAGCGGCACCAGGTAAATGGCGAAAGCTTCCATCACCGGCACGGCGAACAGAAACATCATCGTCGTGCCATGCATGGTGAACAGCTGGTTGTAGAGATCGGGGCCGATGTGGCCGGCCTCAGGCTGGGCAAGCTGGAAACGCATGGCGAGCGCTGATAGACCCGCAAGGATGAGAAACAGGAAAGCCGTCACGATATAGCGCCGTCCGATCAGCTTGTGATCGACCGTGACCAGCCAGCCGTAGAAGCCTTTCGGCGTTCGCCAGGCATGCCCCAGAAAGGCGCGCAGTCTCACCTCTTCGAGGCCGGTGTCACGGATGCCTTTCAGGCCCTCCTGGGTATGCTCGGCCGGCTTTCTCCCAAAGCCGCTCATTCGAGGCTTCCGAGATAGGCGACGACCGCGTTGAGATCGTCGGCGCTAAGGGCAATGCGCGGCATCTTGGCGCCGGGCTTTACCGACTGTGGATCGGCAATCCAGGCGGCGAGCGCGCCAGGGGTCATGGCCAGCGTATCTGCGGCCAGTGCACGTCGGCTGGCGAGATGCGTAAGATCAGGACCGACCGTTCCGCTGGCAGGCGTGCCTCTTATCGTATGGCAGAGCGCACAGCCGGTGAAAAGAAATGCCTGTTGGCCGCGGCGTTCTTCCTCGCCGCCAGGCGCGGATGCGACGGCGTTTTGCCTGGATTGCCATGCGTCGAACGCTTCGCGGCTTTCCGCGATGACGGTGATGGCCATATGGGCGTGCTGATAGCCGCAGAATTCGGCACACTGGCCACGATAGATGCCGGGCTTATCGGCGATGAGGGTAAGCTGGCTTGGCCGGCCCGGAATGAGATCGCGCTTACCGGCAAGGTTCGGCACCCAGAAGCTATGAATAACATCGAGCGAATCGAGTTCGACCTTGACCGGTTCGCTAACCGGGACATGGATTTCATTTGCCGTGACGATCGATTGCGAGGGATCATTACCGGCATACCGGACCTCCCACCACCATTGGTGCCCCGTGATCCGCACGGCAAGCGTTTCCGTTCCGCTCAGCGAAGCAATGGATTTGCCGGCGAAAAAACTCGCTATCGTCATCATGACGAGCACCAGAACGGTCAGCGCAACGGCGCTGCCGACAGCGCGGGTAAATCGGCGCTCCTGATGTGAATCGATCTCGAGCGGCGAGCGCGTTGTCTCGGAGAGGCGGCGACGCAAAAGCGCTGCCGCCAAGACCAGCATGACAAGCAGCCACGTGGCCGCCGCGACTGCGCTGAAAGACCAGATCAGATCAAGGATTCTCCGGGCGTTCGCACCGTGTGCATGGAGGGCCGATTGCCGATCGCCGCAACGTCGACGCTGCGCTGACCCACCTCAAACGCGGTTGCGCAGCCTTTCCCGGAACAATGCCAGTCAGGATTTGCGTTGGACATGTAAAGGCAAGCGACATTTGCGGTCATGTCCGCCTGCGAGAGCGGGCCAACGGACTCATGCACCTCGCCATGAAGAATCCACCATCGTTGCCAAGGCCATAACGCAGCTGGCTGAAAAAGGATGCTTGGCAACACCGCCCGGTGAAAACCGACGTGAAGCGGTGCGGGTTAGACGATGCGCAACTCCTGGGGAGCCTGATGCCGCCGGCTGCTCGTTTGAATCCAGAAAGCGACCGAGAGCAGTGCGGCTCCGCCATAGATCAGGCCAGCGGGAATCCACATGATCAAGCCTGCAAGTTGCTGGTCCTCGAGCGGGCTGAGCCCCCACAGATCCGAGCCGACGGCATTAGCCGGATACCACAGCTTTGGCGAGACGACGAGCAAAACCCCGAGCAGCCCGGTGTGGAGCGAGGTGAAGAAGAGATGCATCACCGCATTGCCGCAAGCGTGCTCGCGGCCAGGGCGAGGCAGCAGCACCCACCAGAACAAAAGCCCGGTACCGAGGAAGCTCGCATGCTGGGCATAGTGCAGGAAACCCTGCTGGAGGGCAGCCTCGAACAGCGCCGGGACATGCCAAATCCATATCGCGGCTCCGTGCAGGACGGTCGCGACCACAGGGCGGCTGATGAACGACCAGATCGCCCGAAGCGTATTTGCATGTCCGGCCGCTCCGAATATCTGGCGCAGCTGTACCGGCAGTGCCCACATCATCGCCGCTGTCGGGCGGGAGGCAACCAGCAGAGGCGCTGCGACCGCCATCAGCAATTCATGCTCGATCATGTGCGCCGCAAACACATGTTCGCCCAACGCATGGATCGGGCTTACAAGGGCGAACGCCAGGACGGCCCAGCCGGCAGCAAACTGGAAGTCCTGCCGTGATCGCAAGCGACGTCCGCGTCCGCTCCGTCGCCACAGTCGGCTGGCGCCCGCTGTATAGAGCGACACGACTGCCAGGAGCGGCAATGTGATTGGAAGCGCCAGTGTCCAACCGGCTTGCGGGGCGCCGTTGCCATAGCAGATCGAGGTCGAAAAGAGCGCGTCGAAGCTCATGATCCGCATCCGTCAGCCGGAAGAGCACCGGAGCTCCGGTTCATCTGGAAAGATCCAGATTGAAGCCACTGAGGCGCTGTTCTCACCTCCGTGCCTCTAGGCGTCCATCATCGATTTCGCCGGCTCCCGGGCGATGTTTTCTTCTATGCGTTCGTGTCCCGGCGTCCGCGGCAGGGCCTGGCGGAAGTTCTTGGCGTAGTCTGCCGGCATTTTGGGCGGCATCAGCGGCTCATACGCATCTACCAGCGCTTCGATCACGACTGGGCCTTGCGTGGCGAAAGCCTGGTCGAGAACCGTCTCGATCTGATCGGCCCGCTCGATGCGAAAACCCTTTGCGCCCATTGCTTCCGCCGCCATGGCAAAATCGATCGGCTGCAATTCGCAACCGAATTGCGGATTGCCCAGAAACATCATCTGCTCCCAGGCGATCTGATTGAGCATGTTGTTCTTGATCACCAGAACCTTCAGCGGGATCTTGTAGCGCACCGCCGTCGAGAATTCGCCAAGCTGCATGGCAAAGCCGCCATCCCCGACGATGGCGGCAATCGGTCGACCGGGGAACGCGATGCCGGCAGCGATGGCGTAGGCGAGACCGCAAGCCATCGACGCCAGCGATCCGGACACCCCGAATGCCTGGCCGCTGCGAAGATCGACATGGCGTGCGGCCAACTCCGTGTTCTGACCGGAATCCGTGGCCAGCACTGTGTCGTCGGCCAACCGTTGTCCGAACGCCCGGGCAATCGCTTGTGGCTTCAAGGGTTGCGCCTGCATGTCTTCCGACTGCCGCATCATCTCGCGCCATTTTCTCATGGTCTCCTGGGAACGGTGCAGGAATTCATCGGAGGGCTTCTGCGTCAGACGTTGGTTGAGCGCGCGCAATGTCTCGGCCGCGTCGCCGACAAGGCCGGCCTCGACCGGAAAGCGCAAGCCGATCCGCTGCGCATCGCTGTCGATCTGGACGCCACGGGCCTGCCCGGGCTGCGGGTAGTATTCGATATAGGGAAAGGTCGAACCGACAATCAGCACCGCGTCACAGCTCTCCATCGCCTCTTGCGAAGCCAGGGTTCCAAGAATGCCGATCCCGCCGGTGGTGTAAGGATGGTCGTCCGGCAGCACCGCCTTGCCCAGCAAGGCCTTCGCGACAGGCGCCTGCAACAGGCGCGCCGTGTGTTCGAGTTCGGCGGCCGCGCCGATGGCGCCGCGTCCGGCCAGGATCGCAACCCGCGAAGCGTCATTGAGAATGGCGGCGGCTTTGTCGAGCTCAACCTCCAGCGGTACGCTGTGACCGGCGAACATATCCTGCGGCGTGTGCGCCGGGCGATTGCGCTTGGAGCGCTTCGACGGATCGCTCTCCTGCTCCTGGATGTCGCTGGCAATCGAAAGATGGGCGACGCCCTTGCGCGCCAGCGCGGTTCGGCAGGCAAGGCTGGCGACGTTTTCCATATGCGCGGCGTCGGCGACATGTGCATTGTAAACGGAGACATCGTGGAACACGCGCGTCAGATCGACATCCTGTTGCGTGAACGTCTCGATCAGATCGTGGAACTGCATGCCCGTAATCGCCAGCACCGGAGCCTGGTCGAGCTTGGCGTCATAGAGGCCGGTCAGAAGATGTGTTCCGCCGGGACCGGACGTCGCAAGGCACACGCCCAGCTTTCCTGTCCACTTGGCATACGCACATGCCATGAAGGCAGCCGACTCTTCATGCCGGACCTGAACGAAGGCAATCTTGTCGCGCCGCGTCCGCAACGCTTCCATGACGCCGTTTATGCCGTCTCCCGGCAAGCCGAACACCACCTCCACGTCCCAGGCGACGAGCGTATCGATGAGAATTTCTGCTGCATTTGGCATGTCGGGGTAGCTCCGGTGGATGGTGTCCGAACCGGTGAATCCCGAGTTGGTTCCTTCGTCACAATAAATCGTGGAAGCGATCTTCCAGGAGCGGTCTATTCGATCTGCTCAAACGTGCATTGCCGTGGCGCCTTGTCGGGGCGCCAGCGCAGCAGTTTGGTGCCGTGGCGGAACCGATTGCCGGTAACGTGGTCGAAGCGGACCTCCACCACCAGTTCAGGCTGCAAGGGTTCCCATTGTCCGCTGCGCTCCGTGCTCCAGCGGCTCGGGCCGCCGGGCGCCTTGCCGGTGAATCCGGGCTCTGACCGCAGCCCTTCCAGCCGGCGCGTGAGCGCTCCTCTGTCGGTCCTGGCGATGGTCGACGTGAAGCCGACGTGATCGAGCTTGCCGTCGTCATTGTAGAGGCCGAGGAGCAGCGAGCCAACCTCACGACTGTCCGCGAGATAACGGAAACCGCCGACAACGCAATCGGCGGTGCGCCTCGGCTTTACCTTCACCATCGCACGTTCGCCGCACAGATAATGCCCATCAAGCACTTTGGCCATGATGCCGTCGGTCGATGCATGGCCGGAGCCGTGTAGCCATCGAGCCGCCGTGGCTGCATCATAAGTGCACTTCGACAGGCGAAGATCTGGACTGTTCGAGGAGGTCACCAAGTCCTCGATCGCTCGCCGCCGTTCCACAAGTGGCTTGCCCGTGATGACCTCGCCGCCCGGCCTGGCAAGCATGTCGAAGAGGATCAGACTGGCAGGCGTCTGCGAACTCAGTTTGCGGATTCTGCTTTGTGCCGGGTGAAGGCGCATCTGCAGCGCCTCGAAGGAAAGCTCACCGTCAACCTCAATGACAATCTCGCCGTCGATGACGAAGTGCCCGCGCTTGAGGTCACGCAAAATGTCCGTGATTTCCGGAAAATAGCGGCCGAGCGGCTTGCCGGATTTGGCGCGCAGGTCAACGGTGTCGTCGCTCTTGAAAGCCAGGCAGCGAAAACCGTCCCATTTGGGCTCGTACTGCCAGCGGTTTCCATCCCGGGGGATTTCATCGGCAAGCTTGGCCTCCATCGGAGACGTGTCCAGCGGGAGCGGGAAGGCGTTTATTGGTTCATGCACGGGTAGGCCTCCAAAACCGGTTCAGGAACGGCTCCGGCTTTTTTCAACTTCCAGGACTGGCACCGCGTTCCATCTGACGGTTCATGCCTGGTTCTTCGCGATGGGACATTTTCATTTGCCGCGGAACCCGGATGACGGCTGGCCGCTTTGATGTCATCGGCAGCGCTAACGGAGATGCCCCATCGATCCCTCATTGTGGATAGCTTTTGTCGGAACCGTCATTCTCATGCAGGTGCCGCCAGGTCCCGACAGCATGCTGGTGATGGCCCGCGGCATTGGACAGGGGCGCGACGTGGCGCTGTTCACGGTGCTCGGCATGACGCTGGGCGCCGGACTTGTGCAGCTTCCGCTGATTGCATTCGGCCTGTCCTCGCTTGTCCACGCCTCGCCCCTGGCGTTCAATCTGCTTCGATGGGCCGGGGCGGCCTACATCGTCTGGCTGGGTGTCCGGCTGCTGCTTTCATCCTCGGCAACCATTCCCACAGGTGACCTCAAGGCCCTGCGGCCGCTCGCCGCCGCCCAGGAAGGAATGATCGCCAATCTGAGCAATCCCTGGCCTTTGATGTTCATGGTTGCGTTCCTGCCGCAGTTGTCGATCCGCACAGGGGCTCCGTCACGTTGCAGCTGGTGCTGCTTGGCGCAACACAGAAGATAACCGGTGTGCTGGTGCTGGGAGCCTATGCCTTGGCATCGGGCGCGGCCGGCGCATGGGTCATGCGGCACCCTCGCGCAAGGCTTTGGCAGCAGCGGCTCGCCGGCTGTCTCATCATCGGCCTCGGCTTACGGATGGCGATCGGCGGCGGTACGAGCCGCTGACCAAGCGGATGAACGGGCTGGGCCGAACACTCGACTTTGGCGCCGCGGGATTTTCTTTAGGGGAAAGTTTTGTGCCAAGTCGCCTGAATGACAGGCTCCGACACCCTTCTTCAGTGGAGCGGAGCATTCGCTTGGATGTCCGGCTCCGCCGAAAGAACCCGCATCGGATGAAACGTCGTCGCGGGCCGGGACTGGTCCAGGAACAAAAAGCCTGACCAGAGGTTCGAGCCTCGATCTCAATGCAGCTTGAAACGGCTGCTTCATCGCCGTCCGATTGGAATGTTCGTCATGATTTCTTGCGTGGCAAGCGGGCAAAAAAAGGGCGGCGTCGTTCGGGCTCTCGGGCTTGGTCTGATCACCGGCGCGGCCGATGACGACTGCTCGGCCATCGGTACCTACGCGAGCGCCGGAGCGCGGTTCGGGCCTGACCTGCTGTGGACGGCACCTGTCACGCTGCCGATGATGTATGTCGTCGTCTATCTTTCATCCAAACTAGGCCAGGTTTCGGGTCGCGGGCTTTTCAAGGTCATATCGCACTTCTATCCGCGTTGGCTGCTATGGTCCGTGCTGGTGGGCGTGCTGATTGGCAACACGATCGAGGCAGCCGCAGATCTTGGCGCCATGTCGGCGGCCATCGTGCTGTTCGTTCCTCTGCCTGCTCCCTTGGTCGTCATTGCCGTTGCGGTGGTCATTTTTGCCCTGCAGGTGTTCGGATCGTATAAATTGATCCGAAATGTGTTCCGGTGGCTGGCTCTGGCTCTGCTTGCCTATGTGGTCTCCGCGGTGCTTGCCAAACCGGATGCAGCCTCCGTTCTGCGCGGCACGCTATTGCCAAAAATCGAATTCAGCCGCGAATACCTGTCCATCCTCGTGGCCATCATCGGGACCACGCTCTCCGCATACCTTTACACGTGGCAGTCCAATCAGGAGGTGGAGGAGGAGATAGCCAAGGGTCGAACGAGCCTCGAAGAGCGCAAAGGCGCCACGGAGAGCGAACTGCGCCGATCCCGCCGCGACATCCTGATCGGCATGACGTTCTCCAATCTGATCATGTATTTCATCATTCTTTCGACAGGTTCGACGCTCTACAAGGCCGGGCAGACGCAGATCGAGACAGCGGCACAGGCGGCCGAAGCGCTGCGGCCGCTTGCCGGCGACGCTGCCAGCATTCTGTTTGCGGCCGGTGTAATTGGCGTTGGCTTTCTGGCCGTGCCGATCATGACCGCTGGCGCCGCTTTCGATTTCGCTCAGGCGATGGGATGGAAGAATAGCCTGCATTCCAAACCCCGCCAGGCTCCCAAATTCTACATCGTGATCGGGATCATAACGCTGGTGGCGGTGGGCCTCAATTTCTTCGGCTTCAACCCGATGAAGGCCCTGGTCTGGTCGGGCATTGTGCAAGGATTTTCAACGCCACCTCTGCTGCTTCTCATCCTCATCATGACCAACAACCGCAAAATCATGGGCGACAAGGTCAACAGCACAAGCACGAACATCCTGGGCGGCGTGACGATCCTGGCGATTTTTGCGGCGTCGGCGGGACTGGTGGCAAGCTGGTTCCTGTAGCTCGCCGGGCGGGAAGGATGTTCAGGCGCGGTGGAACATCGGCGGTCAATTCTCGTTGAGACGCTTGTGGGAGAGGAGATGTCCATGTCAAAGTTGCAGGCCGCCACTCCGGATCGTCTAAGACAACTCAGGCTTGAGGCGTCGGCCCATTTCGCTCCGTTAATGCTGCACGAGGCTTTGCTGCGTCTTTCCCATGCCTGTGGGAGTGAAAGTCTTGAGCGGTTCGAGAAAGCCATGGTCAATCGCATCGAAGAAGCAAAAGACGATCGTGCGGACTTCGAAACTATCAAGGAATTAGCGATCGAGCAGTTATATTCCTTGATTCGAGACGCGAACGATTCGCCAAAAAAGAAACAGCCGCTGGAGAACATAGAAAGTCGCAGAACGCACGGCCGCTCCGAAGAACCCCAAACACTCGAGGATCAGTTACAGGCAGGATTGGAGGATTCTTTTCCGGCCAGCGATCCGCCTGCGGTCGTATCCACAGCAATTCCGGGTGGAGCGAAGAAGCTGGTCGGAACCGACGAAGTTTTGAAAAAGCAGCGAGAACAAGCAGCTAGAAAGAGCAGCTAATCATAGCGCGCCGTGCCAGAAGGCTAGGAGGCGAACCACCCAGATTGCGGCAGCCGGCATCTTGCCGGCTGTTATCGCGTCAAAGCTTTACAGCCGCCTCCCTTGCCCAGAGCCGCAGTTTGCGGCACGACTGCACAAATGTCTCGACCGAGGCTGCCGTATCCAATGCTATCAGCCCCTCATCGGCATCGGGAGCGACGCCTGCTTTGGCCAGGAGCGGCTCGGCCCCCGGGGTGAAGCCGATGAACTTGCAGTGCGCAAACGCGTCAGACACGAAATCCTTCGCAGCGGCCTCCTTAACCAGCAACTCGGCGCCCGCCTCGGAGAGGAGCAGCACCACCGCGTCGAACAACACGGACGGACCGCCGTCGATCATGTGCCTTGCCTCGATGTGAGTGCCGTCGGCGGCTTCGACGCCGCCCACCTTGGGCGCAACCACCTCCATCACCGCGCCTTCCGCTTCGATGGCGGAACGAAGTTCCTCGAACAGCGCGACATCGGCTCCATCGCTAAGCATGACACCGACTTTGCGGCCCTCGAAACTGTCAGGCCCGTTTTGGATGATGCTGAGCGCCGGCGACGGCGGCAAGTCATCGCGCGGTGAAACGGCGGCTTCGGCAGGTTGGGGCATGTCACGGATGCCGAGCTTGTCGGCGACCGTGGTCGCCAGCGTTTCATCGATGTTCAACAAATGCGAAACCATGCGCTCGCGGATCGCCGGCGCCTGGACCTTGCTCAGTTCAAATGTCAGCGCCATCGCGATGTGACGCTGCTCCGGTGGTGTCTGGCTGTTGAAGAATTGCCGGGCCTGGCTGTAGTGATCGGCGAAGCTCTCCGCGCGCAGACGTACTTTCTGCCCTTCTTCGGCATCGGCGAAAGAACGGAAGCCACGCTGCGGATCCTCGCGCGGTCCCAGTCCCCATGAGTTCGGCTCATAATTGGCGCGACCGGCCGGATTGCGCATGGCCATGTGCCCATCCTGTTGAAAATGGGCGAACGGGCACTTCGGCGCATTGATCGGCAGATGGGTAAAGTTCGGGCTGCCCAGTCGCTTCAATTGGGTATCGAGATAGGAGAAGTTGCGGCCTTGCAGAAGCGGATCGTTGGAAAAATCGATTCCGGGCGGCACATTCTGCGTCATGAATGCAACCTGCTCGGTCTCGGCGAAGAAATTGTCCGGCATCCGGTCGAGCACCAGCCGACCGACTGGAATTGGCTCGAGGATCTCCTCCGGAATGATCTTCGTTGCGTCCAGGATATCGAAGTCAAAACTGTCGGCAAATGCCTGATCGAACAGTTGCACCGTCAACTCCCATTCCGGGAAATTGCCGGCCTGTATGGCCTCCCACAGATCGCGGCGATGGAAGTCGGGGTCGGCGCCATTGATCTTGACCGCCTCGTTCCAGACCACCGATTGCATGCCGAGCTTCGGTTTCCAGATGAACTTGACGAAGGTGGATTCGTCCTTCGCGTTGACGAGGCGGAACGTGTGCACACCAAAGCCTTGCATGAAGCGGAAGGAACGCGGGATCGCGCGATCCGACATGATCCACATCACCATGTGCATCGATTCCGGCATCAGGCTGATGAAGTCCCAGAAATTGTCGTGCGCCGTCTGTGCCTGCGGGAAGGCACGGTCCGGCTCCTGTTTGGCGGCGTGGATCAGATCGGGAAACTTGATGGCGTCCTGGATGAAGAAGACCGGGATGTTGTTGCCGACCAGATCCCAATTGCCCTCCTTGGTGTAGAGCTTGACCGCGAAGCCGCGCACGTCGCGGGCGAGATCGAACGAGCCCTTGTTGCCGGCAACAGTCGAGAAACGAACAAATGCCGGCGTCTTTTCGCCAACTCGCTGGAAAATGTCGGCACGTGTGTATTTGGCAAGTGACTCGTAGGTCTCGAAAAAACCATGCGCGCCATAGCCGCGGGCATGAACGACCCTTTCCGGGATGCGTTCGTGGTCGAAGTGGAAAATCTTCTCGCGAAAGTGAAAGTCTTCGATCAGCGATGGTCCGCGCTCACCGATCCGCAATGTGTTTTGGTCGTCGGAGACAGGCGTTCCGAGCGCCGTCGTGAGCGCAGGCGTTTCGTCCCCCGCGATCTGGTGCAACTCGCCGCCATTTCCGCGCGCGCTATTCTGATCCAGTCCACTTGCCGATTGGCGAGCGGAGGGGCGAGCGGATTTGGCCATGACAGGTCCTCGATCGATACCGGAAGGTTGAAGTGGTCAAGCCATCAAACTGCCGGTGAGCGGCTTTGTTCCCGTAAAAATGGACGCTGAAGACACCGCTGTCGGTGGAGCCGTGACTGCTGCGGCGATGGTGCGCGCCAATCGGATGACAGATATCTCCGCCTGCGCAGAATTTATGAAGAGTTGCCTCCAGCAGGAGGAACGAACCAAACTTCCATGCATTTAGCTGGGGCTGCGTTCACACACTCTTTCTTCTGGGAGCTGGACCATTGTCATCCGGAGGCTGCCTTTTGGCCGACCAGGAAACCAATGAAGTTTCCATCGTTGACCTGATACCTGCTCTGCGGGCATTCGCGCGCACCTTCTGCCGCGTCCCCGACGACGCCGACGATCTCGTGCAGGAGACACTGACCAAGGGTCTCGCCAACATCGACAAGTTCGAACCCGGTACGCGCATGAAGTCGTGGCTCTTCACCATCATGCGCAACACTTATTATACCCGGGTCAAGATCGCTGCCCGGGAATCGCCAGGCTTGCTCGACTGCGCGTCTTCGAGACCAATTTCGGAAGCCACCCAGGAATGGACCGTTCAGAGCAAGGAAGTTCACGGCGCCATTCAAAGGCTGCCTGAACACCAACGCGAGGTCCTGATGCTGATCGGCGTTTTGGGAGTGAGCTACGAGGAAACCGCCGACATATGCGGTTGCGCGGTCGGGACGGTCAAAAGCCGCCTGAACCGTGCGCGCGCCAACATCCTTGAATTCCTGGGGGAGAGTTCGCTGCAGACATTGATGGAAAGACGAAACCAGCTGTCGGATGGTCAGCTCGATGTCGAGGTCGACGGCCGGAGATAGTCAGTTCTTCACGTCGCGCCGACGTTTCCCGACGAGCGCGTTCTGCAATTCGATCGCCAGCTTGGTCAGGCGGTCTGGAATTTTTTCCTGCTCTATGGCGGCCAGCAGGGAAGCAATCTCCTGATCCACAGCCATCTCGACATGCGGATCCGGGGTATCGTCGCTCGAACGAGACATCACATTCTCTTGATAGCGGGTCCCTTGATCCTAGTGTGGTGATAAGCGCCTGGCATTACAAGGCGGTGTCCGCCGCCAAGAAGCTCACCAGCGGCCCCTTGCACAGATTTATTTCCTTGCTGCTCCTTCGTCGTCCCGGGCCATGGACGCGCGGCGGTGGCGTTCAATCCCTAGGCAATCGGTCAGCGGCGTGATCCTGATATTGATCGGGCTTGATCCGATTGCCGTCCAGCCCGCGCTCCTGGCCATGCTGCTTCTTGTTGCGATTCGACAAGACCGCGTTTTCTTCGATCTTGTCCCTCTCCAGGGAGGTCATCGCGCCGGCGCCGGCACTCTTGCCTGGCTGCTGCGGCCGAATTGTTTTTTACCGCCGGATGCCATGATTATCCTCCTTCAAATAGGGTACACTCGTCGGTGCCCGTTGTTCGACGTCCGAACTGGCATCGCGCTGTAATGTTCCGCTTCACCCAGCGAGCAGAAAGGCGCTGCCATCCCACGACCGAAACGGCTTCTCGCCGTCGATGAGGACCCGCAATTGATGAGCTTGCGCCAGACGGCCGATATCATCGCGGTCTGAGAGAAGTGATCCGCGATAGGAATAGTTCAGCAAGGCGAGCCAGCCCGGCCGTTTCAGAACGCGCGCAATTTCGTCGAAATGCCGATCAGCCATGCCGGCCAGAACCAGATAGGGAAAGCTGTCCACCGCCAGCACGCAATCGAAACTGGCATCGGCGAATTCGGACAGATCGAGACCGGAGGTTTGTCGCAACTCGACATTGCCGAGTGCGGCGCATTGCTCGGAGGCGATGGAGATCATCCGCGGCGATATGTCGATGCCGACCATCCACTTGAAGGATTTGCACAGCGCGCGCTCGAAACGGCCGATGCCGCAACCGATGTCGAGAATGCTCCGTTCCCTTCCGGTGAATCCTCGCGCTTCCAGCCATGCGACGATTTCGTTGGTCGTGACTGTGAGCCTTGCCTCATCGCCGAGGGATGCCAGTTGGACACTCGCGGCTCCCGAAATCGCTGCCGCGGCATCGAAGCTGGAGGCCAGCCGCATGACGACAGCGACATTCGTCTCGTCCTCATCGCGCTCATGCCGAACGGCGCCACCCGTTGCCCGCAACATGGCGAAGACGTCTGGTTTGCAGCGCAGCAGTCCGGCGACCTTTCGCAGCCTTGCTGCGTCGCCGGCATCCGCCGGCTGGACCTTCAGCACGACCTCCGCCAATTCCGCCGCTCCAATTGTGGGCGGCAGGTGGAGCGCCAGCCTGACGAGAACACCTTCGGCGCAAATGCCATCGGCCATGCAGTCTTCAACCGCCAGCCTGACCGATGTCGTGCGCCGGGCGGCTTTCGGTGCGGTTACACTCATGCATCAACTCCGCGTCCAGACCCTGCGCATCGTCCACCTGTCGACGGCGCCCCAGCCATATTTATAGGCCTCCTGGCCGCGCAGAAAATCGAACTCGCGCGCATCTTCGCGGATCGCTTCCGCGATTGCGTGGCCAATCAGGATCGCACCTGGGCTCTCCTCGGCATAAGCAGGGTCGAAACCACCGAGATAAGCATAGGCACGGCCGCGGTGGTGAAATCCGTAATAGGCGCCGACGGTTCCGCCATCGATCGCGAACAGCCAGCATCGCACCAGACCGTGAGCGTCGAGCAAGGGAAGTGAGAGCCGATGGAATTGCTCGACGGCGGCGTTGGCCAACACACCGCCTCCTTGTTCGGCCCAGCGCATATTGTGCAGGCGGATCAATTGATCGAGGAAAGTTTGCGGACTGCCGCTTGCCGACAACAGCGCGATCCGGCCGCATCTTGATGCGGCTTGACGCGCCCGACGCAACTGGCGTCTGCGTCTTGCGGGGACGCAGCCTGCAAGCGTTTCGTCGCCGGCGAGGGCGAGCACGGGGCAGGCGGCATGGGCGGTCGGCCAATCGATCTCGGGATGCGTCATCGCAAGGGAGAGGCTGTCCTGCGGCAAGTCCGACAAGATCCATTGCGCCCACCCGATCGAGAGGATCGACTCGGCGACAATGTCGACGACCTCGGCTTCGCTCCCAGGGACAGCCAGAATGTCCAGATAATCGCTGAGCGAAATGCCGACCGGAAGCAGCTTCGAACCGGATATCCCATGCTCGAGGTAGAATGGCGCCAGCCCGACCAGATCGTCGCCACGCCAGACCGCGACCGTCGCCAGTTCACCAGGTGCGAATGCGTGCCACCACGGCACCAGCCAGGCGGGAGATTGAAACGGAGTCGCCGAGGGACTCTGCTGCCACAGTTTCCACCAGTGCGGCGTCAAGGCGTCCAATTGTGCGAGGTCACCGATGATTTCGCTGCGCAGCACAGTTTAGCTCACGGCGTCGCCGCGAAGCGCCGGCGACCAGTGCCAAGCTGTGCCAGCGCCTGATAGGCGTCCATGTAAGACGAGATCATCCGTTCCAGCGAAAACCGCCGTCGCGCTTCGGCCCTGCATGTCTCGGCATCCAAGCTGGGCGCCGCAAGAATGGCTTGGGCCATCTCGTCGACCGTGTCGACGAGAAAGCCCGTTCTGCCGTGCTCTATGACATCGGGAAGCGCACCATTTGGAAAGGCGACCACCGGGGTACCGCAGGCGAGGGCCTCCATGGCCACAAGCGAGCTGGTCTCGGCTGCGAGACTCGGAATGACCAGACAGCGCGCTGCATTGAGAATGCGTCGCTTGGCGATGAAGCCGAGCGGACCAAGGAAGCGGCGGCGGCCATCGAGGCGAGGTTGGACCTCATCGCGAAAGTACCGCGTATGCATTTCATAGGGATAGACCTTGCCGCCGATGACCAGTTGCACATCTGCCTGTTTGGCTGCGTCGAGCGCCAGGTGGACGCCCTTTTCCGGACAAACCCGGCTTAGAACAAGGGCAAAGTCGCGCTTCGACTGCAGCAGGGTCAGTGCTTCGATGTCAACGCCGTTCGGAATCGGCGCCGTCAGCCGGGCGTCTGATGGCGCGGTTTTCTGCTGGGTGGGCGAGACCGCATGGAGCCAGAGGTCACCGCGCGTCGGGCGCAATGCCGCGGCCGGATACCAATCCAATGGCAGGTGGAGGGTCACCAAGGTCGGACCATCGTCGGGCAGATAAGCGTCGAAATCTATGCCGTGCAGATGAACCACGTCGATGGGCCATCGGGCACGGGCAGCCGCGATCGCCTCGCGATGGGCCTGTTGCGCGCGGCTCTTCGCCGCCTCGTCGAGTACGCCGTTTTCGGCCGGTATTTCCACAAGCGTGCCGCTCGTTCTGGAGCCTCGGCAGCCAATGACGATAGATCGATGACCGGCCTGAACCAGTGCCCGATCGAGCATCGACAGAACCTGTTCGGCACCGCCGACAGCGTCGGGGCCGACGGGCGCGAGAGGGTAGGCAACATTGAGGACGGTGAGTGTCTCGCCTGGGCACGTCTCGTTGCCCTGCGCCGTATCCCCACCCGTCAACGGCGTCGCGAAGTCCTGCATCTGATGCATGGGCAGCATGACATTTCACGCGGCCGAGGCCCGCTGCGTGGGGAGCGAGGCGGATGTCATGCCAGGCGCATAGCGGCGGATCATGGTTGAACAGAATTCAGCGAACTCCTCCGGCACCAGGGGCGGGCTGGTGTGGTGGGGCATCATTCCGCGGTGCTGAGGTGTGAAGCAGAAGGTGACCGTCACATCGAAATCGGCGAGTGCTTCCATCTGCCGGTCGAACCAGTCCAGCGCATTCGGCCGAAAACTGTCCGCCCAGGAAAGCCCGGTACGCATATTGGTGACACCCAGCCGCTTCATCCAGGCGACGGCATCGTCCAGCCGCGGGTCTTCGAAATGAAACCACTGCACCAGGCCCATTGCGGGTGTATGGCGCAGGAATTCCTCCAGCGCGGGCTTTGGCGTGCCGTCCTGGCGTAGCAGCCCCATATGGAAATGCCGGTAATAAGAGGAGCCCTCGGCTTCGCGGTGACGCGTCGTTGCTTCCCATTCACGCGGAAGATCGTAGAGGCTGTACCATTGGATGCGTGGCGCATTGCCGAGCAGCAATTCAGCTGTGCGCTTGAGCCCCCAGACTTGGATTTCCTCGGCGCCGAAGGTCGATACGCCGACTTCGCTGACCCAGATGGGAAGATCGGTGACGGTCGCGATCTCGCCGATCTTCTGCGGCCATTCCTGGATCTGCCACAGATTCCAGTCGAGGGGAAAGCCGTGCACGGCGACGGCATCGACATGATCCAGCACGCCGAATTCCTTCATGCGGGTGATGAACCCCGGATCTATCGGCGAGATGCCACCGAGCACTTTGGTCAAAGCCGGGTTTTCAGATGCGATTGCGTCCGCCGCCAGGATTGCCATCCTGGCGAAGCGGCTCCAATCTGGATCGAGCTCGGGATCCCAATGCGATTTGTTGTTGGGCTCGTTCCAGATCATCGCGGCTTCAATCATGGCGCTGTCCTTTCGAGGGGTAGACGGGACCCCCACTGGCCGCGCCGCCGGCGGCGCGGCAGAAATAGACCTCCTGCTCCGGATGCAGGACGATTTCAAAGCCGGCGCTGCGCAGCATCGCTTCGGTGCAGGCGCGGTTGGGTATCCACCAGTTGGTCGGGTCATCGGCATAGCGGTGCTCGATGAAATGGAGCTTGGGAAATTCCGGCCGGTCGAACAGGTCATGCGTCCAGAAATGATAGTTCTCTTCCATCTCGGGCAGATCTGTGCTGCCGCGCTGCATGGACTGGAAGATCATCAGGTCACCGGCGACGTGCTCACGGATAAGGTCGAGCGCGAGCAAGGGGTGGCGCAGGTGATAAAGCACCCCCATGAACAGCACGACATCGAACGTTTCACTCAGGGCGCCGACGTCGTAGACCGAAAGTTTCTGGAATTCGATCTCGCAATCGGCGATCTCGGCGGCAAAGCGGGCCTGCGCCAGATAGGCCTCATCGAAATCGATGCCGAGGACACGGGCAGCACCTCGCCGTTTCATCTCGATGGAATAGAAACCGGCATTGCAACCAATATCCAACACCGTCTTGCCTGTCAGATCGGCGGGAATGGCCTCGGCGAATTTGCGCCATTTGATCAGCGGATAATTGCCGAGAAAATGGTTGGGAGCGGTTTCGACACCCGCCAGTTCCATGTTGTGGAACCACGGGCCGAGAGCATCGATACGGCGGCGGATTTCGGCATGGGAATGCAGCATGATCAGGCTCCTTCGCCGGGAACGACAGGCACATGCGAACGGGCACCTGGCATAATCGTGGCGGGTTGGTGATGGACGGGTGCGGCGCCGTCCTCGAGCAGCCGCAGGGCCGTGCGATAGCCGTTGAAAGTGCCGACATCGACATAGGCGGACCCAGCCTTGATGCCGGAGGCTTGACCTCCGGCCGCAAGGTAGGCGTTGACCAACGTGCCGATATATTCGTCACGGCATTCCCGTTCACGCCAGAGTGCCGCAAGCTGATGCAGGATCTGGCCCGGCATCTTGAACGCACCCCAAACCCAGTTCGTGGCGGCGTCCTGTTGCTTGACCTGGATTTCGATCACGCGCTCGTGGTCATCGACAACGACGGCGTCGAAGAATTCGGGACGATCCACCGGGAAGAGCAGAAATGAAAGCTGATCGTCAGGCAAATGACAGAAGCCGTCCTCGGGAAACCAGATCGTGTCGGGAAGGCCGACCAGGACGACCTCATCGGACGCGACGAGAGGCGCTGCCCGAAAAATCGCATCGCAAAGTCCAACGGGAATGGGCTGCACCACGAAGAGAGCCGCGGCCTCACCATAGCCGGCAGCGTAATATTCGAGGATGTCGGATTTGCCCGATCCAATGATGAAACAGATCTTGTCGACGCCAGCGTGCACCATCCGCCGCACCAGATACTCGCTCACGGCGCAGGGACGCTCGGTCTGTCCATCGATCCGGCTGCCGACCGGCAGCAGCTCTTTCGAGAAGCCGAGCGGTTGAATGCGGCTGCCGCGCCCGGCAGCGGGCACAATGCCCAACATCAGACTGCTTCCATCATCGGTTCGCCGGGAGATCTTTGAAAGGCGTCGTTTAGAATCTGGTCCAGCTCCGCCGCGCGCCGGCCAGAAGTGTGTTCGTCGAGAACCCGTTGGCGCGCACGGGTTTTGATAGCATCGAGTTCTCCTGCGGGTAAGGCGAGCGCCGCGACCACGTCATCGGTGTCGTGGGCCAGCAGGATCTCGCTGCCGGGTTCGAAGAAGCTGCTTAGGCCCGGCCATGTGTCGGTTACGATAGGCACTCCACATGCCGCTGCTTCGAACAACCGGCCCGAAGGGCACCAGCCCTTTTGCGCCATCGCCTCGCGGGTCACATTCAGTGTCAGACGAGAGGATGAGAAAAACGCCGGGTGATCGGCCGGCGGAAGGTGCCTGACGAAGAAGATGTTGTCGCTCCACGGGAATTCCTGCGGATATTGTGCGCCGCCGATGATGAAGCGCTGGTCCGCCAAGCGCGCAGCTGGGCGAACCAGCAGATTCTCGACGGCCGCCTGGCGATCGGGCGCGTAGGTTCCGAGATAGGAGAGATCGGCCTTGAACTCGGCCCGCGGCGTAGCCGGCCGGTGTTGATCCGGATCGACATGCCCATAGAGCGGCACCACGTGACGCGCGCCCAGAACCGCCTTCAGCGCGTCGACCGCCGAGCCGCCTGTGTAGCTCAGGACGAGGTCGAAATCGGCAAGACCCTCGGGGCCGAAATAGGGTGGACGCTCACCTTGTTCGATGCGGGCAAGCGTGACCGGAGTGTCCAGATCGTAGAAGACCCGCAGTCCGCGCCCTGCCTGCTGCGCCAGCCGCGAGGCGTCCACGGCATCGGGACAATAAGAGGTGACGATAACGACATCCGATCGTTTGATCGTTTGCTCCGCGACCCGGCGGATATCCTCCCAGTCCGGATAGAGCACGATGTTGCCGCCGTCCAGATGATCAACATCGCGCGTTCCGGCATAGTAGGGTGTGTCGCGTTCGAAGAAGGTGATGGACCAGCCGCGCCGGGCGAGGGCTCTGATCAGTCCCCTCCATAAGGTGGCATGGCCGTTACCCCATGAAGACGTGACGGTAAGACCGAAAATGACCATCTGCATCCGGCAAATCCTCGTCAGGCAACTTCGTTCAATCGGATCAGCTTCGCCCCCCAGTCGCCCGACACGATCGTGGTGATCGAGGCGGGATCGATGTCGAAGCGAAAGCAGTCGCCGGCCGGCAAGCCAAGGACTTTGCAAACGGCGGCCTTGATCACATCGGCGTGGCTGACCAGGGCGACACACTGATTCTGATGCTGCTCGTGGACAGCGTTCATCACCGCGACGACGCGCTGCTGGACATCCAGCATGGTTTCGCCGTTTGGTGTCCTGGCCTCCTGCCGCTGGTCGTTCCAGGCTCGCCAGCCGGCGTTGCCGCTCAACTCATCGAAGGTCTTTCCCGACCAGTCGCCGAAGTCGATCTCGTCGAGTTCGGCACAGATCGCGATTTCCCCGACGCCGCAGGCGAGCGCGATTGGCAGGGCCGTCTCCCGGGTCCGCTCGCGCGGGCTGCACAAGATCGCTGCAATCGGCTCCCGGGCCATGCGGCAGCCAAGCTGCGTTGCCTGCGCCTTACCAGCATCCCCGAGGCAAACGCCGTCCATACGGCCTGCCAGATAGGAGCCGACATTGTCGTGTGCCGCATGGCGGATCAGAAAGAAGGTCGTCGTCGTCATTCCGCGGCATCGAGCAAAGGCTCGTCCTTGCCGGCGATGAACGCAAGCGTGCGCTGCCGCGCTTCGGCGTCGGTGAACTGTTCGGGAGGCGACTTCATGAAATAACTGCAGGGACCGGTCAGCGCTCCGGCCATGCCGCGATCGAGCGCCAGTTTGGCGCAGCGTACCGCATCGATCACCACGCCGGCCGAGTTGGGCGAATCCCAGACTTCCAGCTTGAGCTCGGCGTTGAGCGGCACGCCGCCGAAAGTCGTGCCTTCCACCCTTATATAGGCCCACTTGCGATCGGTCAGCCACGGTACGTGGTCGCTGGGCCCAACGTGGATATTGCCTGGCTCCAGGGGAACATCGAACTGGCTGGCCACGGACTGTGTCTTCGAGATTTTCTTCGATTCCAGCCGCTCGCGTTCCAGCATGTTGAGAAAATCGGTGTTGCCGCCGAAATTCAGCTGATAGGTGCGGTCGATGCGTACGCCGCGTTCGCGGAAGAGATTGGCCAGCAGCCGGTGCACGATGGTCGCGCCGACCTGGCTCTTGATATCGTCGCCGACCAGCGGCAGTCCTCGCTGCTCAAAGCGCCGGCGCCATTCCGGGCGTGAGGCGATGAAAACTGGTATGCAATTGACGAAGGCGCAGCCGGCCTCGAGCGCGCATTCGGCATAGAAGCAAGTTGCCTCCTCAGAACCCACCGGCAGGTAGGAAACCAGCACGTCAGCGTTGCTGTCGCGCAGGATCTCGCTGACATTGGCTACGGGATCCGGAGCTTCTTCAATCTCGTCGCGCAGATATTTACCGATCCCGTCCAACGTCGGCCCGCGCTCGACGCGAACGCCGGTTGTCAGCGCGTCGGCGAAGCGGAACGTGTTGTTCGGGGCGGCGTAGATCGCTTCCGCGACGTCGCGGCCAACCTTGCTCCTGGCGACATCGAATGCGCAGACAATCTCAATGTCGTCGACATGATAGCCGCCTAGGTCGGCATGCATCAGCCCAGGGATTGGTTCGTTGCTTTTCGCGTGACGATAAAAGGAGAGGCCCTGCACCAGGGAGGATGCGCAGTTGCCGACCCCAACGATACCAACACGAACCTTTTTCGATCCCACGAAACCGCCACCCTATGTTGTTCAAAGGTAAGTTCCTGGCGCCGAACCATCAGCGTGCCGGAATGTTCCTCCGCCCATCGAAAAATTGCGCGAGACTGCATGGATCGAAGCTGCATTCGATGCGTTGCCGCACGGCAACATTGGAAAACCGATCGATGATCGTCTACGGCGACCACAGGCAGACCGAGAGCGCAGAGCAGCTTCGGGAAGCAGCAAACGAAATGGCCGAAAGCCTGGATCGGATGTCTCATGGCGTCCAACGCCATGCTGCATTGGTCGGACTATTCATCAGCGTGTCGGAGCTGGTTCAGGCGCTTGCCGATGTCGATTTCCAAACCAGCGGCATCGACATCTTTTCGCCGCGACAACAGCAAGGCGCCAGGTTGTTGGTCGGACTTGCGGCAGAGGTGGCGAAGTCGTGGCAAAGCGGTTTCGGCGTCGGCGGTGGCATCGATCCGGGACTTCTCAAACAGCTGGCCGGGCTCGACTGCAAGGCCGAGGTTGTGACCGGCTCTGCCGAGGGTTATGCGCACTATGCGCTTTATCCCGAAAGCTATTTGGACGCGGCGCAGAAGTCGGGTCTCGATGCGAACACATGTGTGATCGGCGTCCGCAGCATCGGCCTCGGGCTGGCAGCTATGGTGGCGGCCTCGATTGGTGCGCCGGCACCGTTCAGCGTTCGCCCGATCGGCCATCCCTTCCGCAGGTATATCAACGCCGATCCGCAGTCGATCGCCACTTGGATGAACAATCCGTCGGCGCGTTTCGCCGTTGTCGACGAGGGTCCTGGCCTGTCCGGCAGTTCGATGCATGCCGTTATCATGTGGCTGCGTGAACTGGGTATCGATACGGACCGCATTCACCTGTTTCCCAGCCATTCAGGCGGCCCGGGCATCGAAGCGTCGCGGGAGGCTCGGGAGACATGGTCGCGCTGTCCGAAGCATGTGGCGACGGCGTTTGAATGCACCTTCTCCGAAAGCTCGAAAATTCCCACGTTGCGCGATTGGGTGGCCGAGGCGGTCGGCAGGCCGGAATTAGGCCTGACCGAGCTATCTGGCGGCGAGTGGCGGGCCGCCCACTACGCCGACGAAGGGCGCTGGCCGCCGAGCCCTCGCGGTACCGAGCGGCGTAAATTCCTGGCGTCCGCCGGGCGTGACCGCTGGCTCGTCAAATTCGCGGGCCTCGGCGAAACCGGACGGCGCAAGAAACGAACCGCGACGATGTTGCATGAAGCCGAGTTCGGATCGCAAGTTGTCGCGCTTTGCCATGGCTTTCTGGTTGAACGGTGGATTGACGGCACCACGATGGATCAGGCGCCGCTACCCAGGGAAAGACTGATCGCGGAGTTCACAAATTACCTGGCCTGGCGTGCGCTCAATCTTCGAACTTGCGAACCGGGTGCATCATTGCTTGCACTCGCGGAGATGGCTGTTTCCAATACGTCGGAAGCCTTGGGCGAAAAACGCGCGGCAGCCTTGCGCGGTTGGCTCTCGAAACAGGCCCCCGCGAGCGGGCTGCAGCGCGTTGAAATCGATGGAAAGCTCCAACCATGGGAGTTTCTCGTTCGCGCCGACGGCAGGGTGCTTAAGACAGATGCCGTCGACCATTGCCGGGCACACGATTTGATCGGCTGCCAGCCAATAGAGTGGGACATTGCCGGCGCCCGTGTCGAGTACGGGCTATCCGACAGCGATGTGAGGACCCTGGTCCAAGGAATGAAGCTTGCCATCGACAACTGCCACATCGGCTTTTTCGAACCGTGCTATTTGGCATTCCAGCTCGGGCTCTGGAGCACGGCTGCGCAATCCGAAAATGGCCGGGAAAAAGCAAGGCTCGCCGCGACGGCAGACCGATATAGGATGCGACTGATAGGATTCCTGGACGAATGCCTGATATGATCGTTCCGATCAGTCCAGCCTTCGCAGCATGTCTGCTTCCTTCTCGAGAATAGCGGCCACTTCCTCGCGCTGCAGATGCGTCATCATCAAGCTGACGCAGCACTCGAGATAGGTGATCGAGGCGCGCCGCAGATAGGCAGCCGTCTCGCGTTCGGCCATCTGGTCGATATCCCTCGTGGGTCGCTTGGGTTGCATGAGGATGATCCTCCGTATCTGGTCCTCCCACCGAACCACAAGCTGGGGCGGATGTTCCGCGCGATCTCGGGAAAGATTCGGCGGCCGTCTCGCATCACGCCGGAAGGTTCTGTAGCCCGCCGGATGCCGGCCTCGCTCTTTTGGCAAAGCCTGTCATCTGATCGCCGATGCGACTGCCTTCGAGCGCCGCGAAATAATCGATCGTCAGCTTGAGCCCTTCATTGAGGGGCACCTTCGGCGTCCAGCCGAGCAGCGCTTTTGCACGCGAAATATCGGGCTGCCTGCGCCGAGGATCGTCTTGCGGCAGCGGCAGAAATCTCAAATCCGATTTGGTGCCGGTCATCGCCTTCACCAGTGCCGCCAGTCGCACGATGGTGAATTCTCCGGGATTGCCCAGATTGACCGGCTTGCCCGGATTGGGATCGATATCCATCAGTCGCCTCAATCCATCGATCTGATCGGAGACATAGCAGAAGGACCGCGTTTGCAAGCCGTCGCCGAAGATCGTCAGAGGACGTTTTTCTAACGCCTGCATGATCAGGTTTGAGACGATGCGGCCGTCCGCCGGATCCATTCTCGGACCGTAGGTGTTGAAGATGCGCGCGACGCGCACGTCGGCTTTGCCGGCTCTAAGATAGTCGAAGCAAAGCGTTTCGGCGGTGCGCTTGCCCTCGTCGTAGCAGGCGCGTGGGCCGGTGCAGTTCACATGGCCAACATAGTCCTCCCTCTGGGGATGTTGCTCCGGATCGCCATACACTTCGCTCGTCGAGGCCTGTAGCAGCCGCGCGCCATATCGGACAGCGAGTTCGAGCAGGTTGAGCGTGCCGATCACGCAGGTTCGCGTGGTGTGTATCGGGTCGGCCTGGTAACGCGGCGGCGAGGCAGCGCATGCCAGGTTGTAGATGCGATCCACGGGCTCGCCGAGATCCAATGGCCGGCAGATGTCCTGCTCGATCAATCGGAAACCCGGCTGATCCATGATCGAGATGATGTTTTCCATGCGCCCAGTCAGGAAATTGTCGGCGCAGATCACGCGCCAGCCGTCGCGGAGCAATGCTTCGCAAAGATGCGAACCGAGGAATCCCGCACCGCCGGCAACAAGCACTGCCTTTGCCCTTTGCGCGTTTCTTTTTTGTCGCATCGTCGTTTTCTCCTGTATGCCGGTCATGCTGCGCTTCCGATGTCGAAATTGAGGGCCGCCGCCCTTGGCTGTGTCAACGCCGTCACGAATTCGCGGGCTCTGGCCGCACCGGTGTGGGATGCGAGGACGCGTTCGCGGGCCCGGCGGGCCATGGCGAGGCGTGTGCGCTCGGACTCGCCGAAGAGGATTTCGATGACATCGTCCGTTTCCCCGGCGTTGTGGATCGCCGATGCGGGAAAGAAGCTGTCGAGCCCTGGCCAGCGATCGCTGATGATGGGCGTGCCGCAAGCAGCCGCTTCGAACAGGCGCACACTGGGTGACCATCCGGCAGCGATCATGGAACTGCGTGTGACGTTCAGCGTGTAACGCTGACGGCTGTAGAACGCGGCATGATCGGCCGGCGGCAAATGTTCGATGCGTTCGACATTGTCCGGCCAGATGATGTCGGATGGGTATTGCGAGCCGGCTACGACGAAACGGCGGTCCGGCATATGCCGTGCTGGTTCGAGCAGCAGCGCGTTCAGCGTTGCCTGCCGGTCGGCACTGTAGGTGCCGAGATAGCCGAGATCCCAGCGGATCGGATCGCCGGTCCGGTGGTGCCGTTCCGGGTCGACCGAGCAGTAGAGCGGTTCGGCGCGGCGCGCGCCGAACTCCTCCACCAGACGGCCAAGCATCGGCCCGCCGGTGAACGAGAAGTAGACGTCGAAATACGGAATCTGCCGCCAGCTCAGGTAATCGCAATCATCGGCTGAAAGCTGCGCCACGGTTACCGGCGTGTCGATGTCGTAGAAGCAGAAGCGCCCCTTGCAAAATGAAGCGACGATGTCGATGACCACGCGCCCTTCCGGCACGAAGGAGCCGATGACGACGATGTCGGCCTGCTCCAGGCACCGGGCGTAGTCGCGTTGCAATTCCGCTGTGGTTTCGTAGTAGCGCAAGGCGCAGAAATCCGGATCGCGCAGATCGCGGTGGTTGGCGTACCACGGCACGTCGCGCTCCAGAAAGGTCACGCGGTGGCCGAGTTCGTGCAGACCTTTCAGCAGGCCTCGAAACGTCGTGGCGTGGCCGTTTCCCCAGGACGAGGACAGCGACAGGCCGAGAAAGACGATGTCCAATTGCTTGGTCATTCCGCTGCCTCCACGGTCCCCTGCTCGAAATGACGTTTGAAGACGGCATCGGCCACGTCCGCCCGCAGCGCGTAGGTATGGTCGGCCAGCACGCGGCAAAGTGCGGCCTGGCCGATTGCTTTTGCGCGACTGGAGGTCAGCGAGTGCATGATCTCGGCGACATCGCCGCCGTCGCGCGCCACCAGGATCTCCTCGCCTGGTTTCAGGAACAGTTCCACGCCCAGCCACGCATCGGTGATGAGGCAGGCACCGGCGCCGGCTGCCTCGAAGACACGCGTGGCCGGTGAAAAACCGTTTACGGCCATGCTGTCGCGACTGATGTTCAGCACGGCCTTGGGAGTGACGTTGAAGGCATTATGATCGCGGGTGCCAACGTGACCGAGCCAGCCGACATTGGCGGGAAGCGGCTTGTCCCCCCAGCCCGATCCACCGAGCAGAAAGCGCTGTTTCGGCAACTGGCTTGCGGGATCGAGGAAGAATGCTTCGACACGCGCCTCACGATCCGGCAGCCGGTTGCCGAGGAACGCCAGATCGCAAGCGAAACGCGCATTGCTGGCGACCGGGTGATGCGTTTGAGGATCGAGCGCATTGTAAATCGGCACGCATTCGTTCGCCCCCATGGCACGGTAGGCCCAGACGACGGGGTCGCCGCCGCCATAGGTCAGCACAAGGTCGATTTCTTGCAGGGCGCCATGGAGCGGATGGTCCGGTTCGTCGCGCAACTGGGCAAGGGTTGCCGGAGCGTCCACGTCCCAGAATACCACCAGCGCGTCGCTGCGGGCATGGTCGAGAACGGCGCGCAGCAGCGCCTCGTCCTCGAAACCGACGCCACTCGCCTTGACGACGATGTCGGCGCTGGCGGCGCGTGCCGCGACCTGCATCAACGCGTGCTGGGTCGCTTCATAAACTACCACAGTGCACCAGTCAGGGGCCTCGATGTCGCGGTTCTTCTGCCGGTCGTAGACGTCGGGCTCATAGAAGGTGATTTCGTAGCCCAGTTGGGCAAGCGCCTTCAGCAAGCCGCGATAGTAGGTCGCGGCACCGTTCCAGTAGGACGACAAGAGGCTCGATCCATAGAATGCCATCTTCATGCGGCGGCTTCCTTTGCGGTGGTCTTGTTGATGGTATGTTCGGTTGTGCATTCCATGAGCACGCCGAACAACTCGTCGACGCGGTGCTGGCAGGTGTGCCGCGAGCGGATGGTCTCGAGACCCGAAGTCACCAGGGAAGCCGCGAAATCCGCATCGGCCAACACCGCCCGCAGGTGTTGCCGCATTTGCGAGCCATTGTGGGCGAACAGGAAGTCGACGCCGGGCCTGAACAGCTGCTCGACATCGGACCATGGTGCTGAAATCAGCGGAATGCCGCAGGCGAGTGCCTCGAACATGCGGATCGTCGGAATTCCAGGCAAACCCTCACGATAGGGGCGCCGCGGGATGTGGACGGTGACACGATGCGCGGCGAACGCCTTCGGCACGTCGGCATTGGCGATCCATCCGTCATAGCGCAGTCCGGCGGTGGCCAGATCCGCAAGTGCGGGCTTGGGGTAGCGTACGCCGTGCACGGTGGCATCGAGACCGAGATCGCGCACCGGCTTGATCAGAAATTCCTTGAGTTCGGCGGTCCGCTCATCGTCGCCCCAGTTTCCAATCCAGACCAGATCGGACGTGGGGTGGATCTCCGGGTGTGGCTTGAACAGGCGATCGTCCGCGGCTTCATGCCAGGTGAAGACGCGCTTGCCCCAGCCGGCGCGCAGATAGCTCTCGCGCAAGGCCTCGCCAAAGGCGAGAACGCCGTCATAGTGCTCCAACCGCAGCGCCGAGATTGCCTCGGTCGCCGATACCGCCCGGTGGTGGGTGTCATGAAACAGAAGGATGAAGTTGCCGCCAGCGGCCCGGGCACGGCCGATGCGTGCGACAAGCTCCGGATCCGTCCACTCATGAACGATCACAACGTCGGCCTCAGCGATCCAGGCCTCGTGATCGAACCCGGCATCATAGGTCACCGGCATTAGTTCTGGGAAATCCTTGCGGAAGCGTTCGATGGCGAAGGATCCCTTCTCAGCCAGCAGGTTCGAACGGCTCCAGCCGTCGGACGGCTCCAGCGCGACCGCCTGGTGCCGGCGCGCGACCAGTTCCCGCATGATACCGCGCAGGAAATGGGCATTGCCGTGGTTCCAGTCGGAAACGACCGAGTGGGTGTAGAACAGAAAGCGCATGGTCAGCGCCCCGCCATGGCCAGGGCCGCCTTGTCGTAGACGCCTCGCATGGCCGCCGCTTGCCTGGCCAGTGTAAACCGGCGGCTTCGTCGCATGGCTGCCTGACCGAGCTCTCGCCTGAGCTCGGCATCAGTGGAGAGACGATTGAGGCAGGCAGCGAGGTCGTGCGAATTGCGCGCGTCAAAGAACATCGCGGCCCCGTCCCATAGTTCGCGATAGGTTGCGATGTCGGAAAGCACCAGGGGCGTCGCCGACATGGCAGCTTCCAGCGCGGCCAGACCGAATGGCTCATAGATTGATGGCGACACGAAAATGCCGGCGCGCGCCATCAAGGAGCGCACCTCGTGAGACGGCAGTGCTCCCAGAGGAACAGCATAGCTGAAGCTGGTACGCCCGCCGTTGGGACCGTGCATCGAACCGGCGGCAAAAACGGGCCATTGCGTCAGCGACGCGGCCTGGTCGATCACCGCCGCATTCTTGCCCTCGTCCCACCAGCGGGCAGCGGCGAAGACGAGCGGTTGGCGCTTTTCGGTCTTCGGCACCGGACTTGCACTATTTCCGACCACACTCAGACGCGCGATCGGGCCATAGCAGGTCTCAAGCATGTCGGCATGGCTGCGGCTCGGCACGATGACTGCGTCGGCCCGATCCAAGCCGCGCCTGTTGCGCTCCTTCTGCCAGGCCCATGCGCCATCCACCGCCTGTTTCCTGACGGCGTGGAACCATGTCGTCACGCAGGAATGGGAGACCACCACGGCTGGGCATGGCGCATCGAATCCCGATGCCTGCGTCGGCGCGTTGAAATGGACTAGGTCAATGGCGTGGTCGCGCATGGGCGCAAGCAATTCCCGCGGCAGCGCGTCGAGGTCGCCGCCGCTGCTGGTCATCCAATCCGGCGGCGTATTCAACCAGATCAGCGTCGTGAAAGCCTCCGCCTCCTCGGCCTGCTGCCTTGACGGTTGCGGACCGAGGCCGGCAAGCACCACGCTGTCGCCGCCGTTCACAAGTTCCCCTGCCAGATCAAGGGCATAGCGCCATACGCCGCCCACGGCATCGACGGTCATCAGGATGCGCCGCGAGCGCGGCGTCAGTGTCCGCAACATGTCGCCTCCAGTTCCGCCAGCGGCCGCGGCCGCCTCTCCTGGATGTCACTGAATTTCTGGAAAGATGCGAGGTAGTGGTCATGGGCGCGTTCCCAAGCAAGGTCGTCGGGTTCGCCCCAAAGCTCGCGGTAGCTGGGCGAACTCGGATACGGATAAAGCGGCACAGGTTCGTTAGCCCATACGCCGTGGTCGATCAGGTGGGTTCGCCAGTGCTCGACCAGGGCGGGATCATCCTCGACCACGCCGATCAGATTGGCCTGAACGAATGGAACGTGACGTCTGGCATCGACGAGCAGCGCGGCGAGTTCCTCGGTACCCAGCCGGCAGCGCTTGGCCAGCATTGCCCGACCTTCGACGGTCAGGCTTTCGAGACCGGCCTCGATGGAGACGCAGCCCGCGGCGCCCAGCAATTCCAGCAGCTCGGGCTTCCACAGATCGATGCGGGTCTGTACGCCGAATTTCACGTCGCGATCGACCAAGGCTTCCAGCAACGCTTTTTGCGGCAGGAAGATCTCGTCGATGAAGTAGATGTAGCCGACACCTTGGGCAATCAGCCGATCGATCTCCGCCACCACCGCTTCGTGGTTTCGACGGCGATAGGCATCACGGAAATCGATCTTGGCGCAGAAGCTGCAATTGTAGGGACAGCCGCGCGATGCCTCGACTTCCGCACCGAACCCCACCTGATTGTCGTCAAACCTGTGATGGTGATGCGAATGGGCTGCGATCCAGTCCGCTGGCCATTCGAGTGGCGGATGGTCGGCAAACGAGCTGGCGTGGACGCCGCCGTTCGAAACCACCCTGGCATCCCGCAGATAAGCGGTTGAGGGCACGGCGCTCCAATCGTCGCGCCGGGCAAGTTGCTCGACGACTTCTTCACATTCGCCGCGCACGACGATGTCGACGCCGAGCTTGCGCAAGGTCGGCGCGGGCGTCGCCGAGCCGTGCGGCCCGACCGCGACCGTGCGTCCACCGCGCCCGGCGAGACGGTTGAGGAAATCGGCCGGCACACGCAATTCCGGCGGTGCGCAGCGCCAGAACAGATAGGTCGGGGCGGTACTGACGACGGTCATAGCCGGGGCGAAATCAGCCACCCGCTCGCAGAGACCGGAATTGTCGAGCTTCTGCAACTGCCCATCCAGCATCAGCACCTCATGCCCGGCGGCTTCGAGCAGGGCCTTCGAATAGCCGAGTTCCAGCGGCAGATGTGGTTGGCGGCAGCCGAAATAGATGCTGTCGTCGTAGGTCCAGAATGGGTTTACCAAAGCGATTTTCATGCGACGTACCTCACGGCTTCAGGGCGAGGCTCGAGCCGATGGCGCTGCAGCCAGTCGGCGAGGTCGCGGACGCCTTCGCGCCATGAAACATGGGCCATCCAGCCAAG
Organism: Mesorhizobium sp. WSM4809; assembly: GCF_055811655.1. Taxonomy (NCBI): domain Bacteria; kingdom Pseudomonadati; phylum Pseudomonadota; class Alphaproteobacteria; order Hyphomicrobiales; family Phyllobacteriaceae; genus Mesorhizobium; species Mesorhizobium sp. WSM4809. Next base: position 150,958 of record NZ_JBVVQW010000008.1, on the reverse strand, counting down.
CGCGGTTTTGATCTTGCGGGTGTCGGCGACGAAGAAGGGCTGGTCGCCGGTGCGTTCCCCATCATGGCGGATTGAAAGCTCATGGCCGGTCAGGCTACGAATCTCGCTCAACAGCCTGCGCAGGCTGACCGCATTTTCCGGGCCGCCGCCAAGATTGAATGCCTGGCCTTTGGTGGTCTCGATGCGATCGAGCACGGCCCTGTAGGCGGCAACGGCATCGGAGACATGCAGGATATCGCGCACTTGCCTGCCGTCGCCGTAAATGGTGATCGGGCGTCCCGTCAGCGCGCTGAGCAGGAAGTGCGCGACCCAGCCCTGATCCTCGGTTCCGAACTGGCGCGGTCCATAGATGCAGCTCATCCGCAGCACCGCCGTCGGCATGCCGTAAGATTTGGCATAGTCGAGCACATACTGATCCGCCGCGCCTTTGGAGCAACCGTAGGGCGTGCAGAAGTCCAGGCCCCGAGCCTCATTGATGCCGTGCGCCTGGATGACGCTGTCGCAAGGCACATAGCGATCGCCGTCCTCGCGGACCGCGACGTCAGGCAGGCTGCCATAGACCTTGTTGGTGCTGGCGAAGATCACCGGGATACGCTCGCCGCTCAGTCGTGCCGCCTCCAGAACGTTGAACGTTCCCCGAAGGTTGATGTCGAAATCCTCGCCCGGCTGGACCAGGCTTGTGGTGACGGCGGTTTGCGCGGCCAGATGGAAAATTGCCTTCGAAACCATCAAGACAGGCGCCAGGGCGTTGGCGTCTCGCACGTCGACCGTCTCCACCGTGAGGCGACCGCCGTGTTTTTGCGCCAGCCATTCAAGGTTCTGCTCGACGCCCGGACGGCTGAGATTGTCGATCACCAGTACCGGCTCGCCATCCGACAACAGGCTGTCGGCGAGGTTCGATCCTATGAAGCCGCTGCCGCCGATGATGGCGACCGGCGCGTCGCGTCGATTGCGTGTGTTCATGAGACCAACCCGCGTTCTTCGAGCTCGCGCTTCATGTCGGCGCCGCGGTCGACGGCGGACGTGTTACGCACCCAGGAAACGAACTCGCCGAGCGAATTCTCCAGTTGCCGCACCGGCTCGAAACCGAGCAGCTCACGGGCCTTGGAAATATCAGCGAAGCAGTTGCGGATATCGCCGGAGCGGGCTTTGCCGAGCAGTTCCGGCGAGCGGTTCGGTGTCCCCATGGCCTCGGCCAGCAATCGCGCGACTTCGCTGATCGCGTAGGCGCGGCCGCTGCCGATGTTGATGACATGACCCTTTGCCTGGCGTTGCTGCAGAGCAAGGCGAAAGGCGCGGGCGACGTCCTGCACATGGACGAAATCGCGCTTCTGTTCGCCATCCTCGAAGATCATTGGCCGTTGGCCGTTGGCGAGACGCGAAGCGAAGTTGGCCAGCACGCCGGTATAGGGATTCGACAACGCCTGGCCGGCGCCGAAGACATTGAACAGGCGCAGCGCGACCGCATCGATGCCATAGGCCTCGCCGAAGATCAGCACGGCGCGTTCCTGGGCGTATTTTGTCAGCGCATAGATGGAGGCGAGATCGACCGGCTTTTCTTCGTCCGTCGGCAGCGGCGAGAGGGCGTCTCCACCTGGCGACAGCGGGTTCCATTGCCCGCTCCTGATGTCGCTTGCCTTGCGCCGAGCATTGTCGATACGCCGGCCGTCTGGCGTTGCATAGAGCCCTTCGCCATAGACGCTCATCGACGAGGCGACGACGATCCGTTCGACCGGGTGCTTGATCAGCGCCTCGAGCAGCGTTGCGGTGCCGAGATCATTGGCGCCGACATAGCGCGCGATCTCGTACATCGATTGTCCGACGCCGACTTCCGCCGCCAGATGAATGACCGCGTCAACGCCTTCCAGCGCATTGGCGACCGCCTCCCGGTCCCGGACATCGCCCTTGATCAGCTCGGTCCCGGCGGGAAGCGCGACGGCTTCGCCCGCATGCACCTGCTCCAGCAAGGCATCGAGGATGCGAACCGAATAATCCTGCTCGACGAGTTCCTGTGCGACATGCCGGCCGATGAAGCCGCAGCCTCCTGTAACCAATATGCGTTTCACGACGACTCCTCAGACAAGTAACCTCGGCGCCCCGAACTTTTCGGCAAAAGGTTTGTTCCCTTTGCTTCAACAAAGTTCCTTTGGCCGGCTTCGTTGGGAGCCGGCGCCGCGATCACCGCGCTGTGCTGGAACATTGACGCCCTTGTGCTGTTAGGACGCCCGACAGCCCGCGCGTCCCATGTGGCAACGCCGATCAAAGGAGATTTCAATGTCTCAGTCGCAAACGACCACCAACCATGACGAAATTCGCAAATGGGCCGAGGAGCGGGACGGCCGGCCGGCGGTGGTGCGCACCAAAGGCGAGGGCGGTATACTGCGGATCGACTTCGGCGAGCCCGAGGAAGCATTCGAGCCCATCGAATGGGACGAGTTCTTCCGGATATTCGACGAGAATGATCTGGCCTTTCTGTATCAGGCCAAGACCGGTGAGGGGAAAGCCAGCCGTTTCAACAAATTCGTCGAGCGCAATCAGAAGGGCTGATGACGCCGGTCAAGCGGCCTATCTGTACGGCCAAGTTTTCGAGATGTGGTGAACAATGACGCCCCCGGGGCTTGGAACTTCAGCCTGAGAGGCCTTGGAAGGTAAAACTAATGCATCAGTTTTGCGCCGCGGGTTTTCGCCATCTCTCGCATGATGCCGTTGAGCCAGTTTTCAGTGGATTGACCAAGCTGTCTGCGGTCGACATCCCGGATCGCTTGCTCGAGCGTCCTCTCGACGAGCCGATCCGATGCGTCGACGTCTCCCAGCAAAAGGCGCGCCGCAAGTCGCAGTTTGGGCAAAAGCGCGAAGACGTCGTCGGACGGGTCCGGTCCGGGGGTCGCCCGCCCGGATGCCTGCGGGGGAAAGAGTGCGTTGAACACCGCCTGGCTGCCCGAGGATTTCCGCAAATTGCTGGCGTAGCGGAGATGATCGGGAATGGCGATGTCGTCATCGCCACTGAAGAACACGAAGGGGACACCCCGGCGCATCAACTCATCGGCGATTGGAAACACGCGTCGGCCATTGAGATTGACGTCGAGGATTGCAGCTTCGGCCGTCCCGGTGTGTTTGGAAGCCTGTTCGACGGTTGCAGCGGGACCAAGGATTATGGCGCCCATATTGCTGAAAAACCGCGCAAGATCTCCCGCCATCGTCCATTCGTCTTCGACTATCAGAATATGCAGCCCCCGCAGGTCGCGCACGTCGTCATCCTTTCTTGGAACGGAGATTAGAATGCAGAGGATTTGCTTTGCGAATTCTGTCATCCAAGGCCGCCTGCAACCGTTTCGCAAGCGTCAGCATGCGATCCGGGACGGGCCCCGCATGGGAACCTTCGAGCGATCCAGGCGCTCCTGATACCACCGGCGTCGGGAGTTTTATGTCAGCAGATCGTTTTGCCATTGAACCACCATTGATATCGGGTTCAACGTCATCCCTGACGTCTTGTTCCATCCGTCTTGCGCGCTATATGGTTGTGTCCTGTTCGATCCGGCCTTGAGGAGACTTCATGTCGGGTCGGCGAAAGGGGGACATGCCGTGACTGCCCGATCGACTAGATTTCCCATCGTGGGCATAGGCGCGTCCGCGGGCGGCATTCCCGCGATGGAGGGCCTTTTCAAGGGCGTGACCGGCCAGCCCGGCATGGCGTTCGTCATCATCACGCATCTCAGCCCCAACAGGGAGAGTCTGTTGCATGAGGTTGTCAGCCGCTACACCGAGATGCCTGTTTCGGTGGTCGAGGATGGCACGGTGGTTCAACCTGACCACGTCTATGTGATGCCGCAAAACGTGACATTGGCCATTGAATCGGGGGTGCTGCACCTGCGTCGGCCCAATGGGCTTACCCAGGAGCGCAAGCCCATCGATATCTTCTTCAGCGCACTGGGTGAAGACCAGGGCGAATATGCCGTCGGCGTTATCCTGTCGGGCGGTGATTCCGATGGAACCCTGGGCGCCAAGGCCATCAAGGAGCGGGGCGGGTTTATCGTCGCGCAAGCGCCGGACGGCTACGGGCCGCGCAATCCCGACATGCCGCAGAGCGCTATTGCCAGTGGGCTCGTCGATGTCGCAGTGACTGCCGAGGAGATCGGGGCGAAGCTGGAGGCTTTCGCCCGCGGCTTCGACACGCTGGACGGGTTGGCGGAAGACGATGGCGATGAAACGCCCGACATCGACAAGGTGCGAGAACAAATCTACGCCATTCTGCGCAGCCACTCCGGCCATGACTTCTCGGGCTATAAGACCAAGACGTTCCTGCGCCGCGTGAAGCGACGCATGCAGATCGCCCAGGTCCATTCCATCAGCGGCTATATAGACTGGCTGAAAAAGGATGCTCGCGAGGTGATGAACCTTTTTCGCGATTTGCTGATCAATGTCACCAACTTCTTTCGCGACCCCGATGCCTTCGAGTTGCTCGAGCGAAAAATCGTACCACAACTGTTCGAAGGCAAGACAGCCAGCGACACTGTCCGGGTCTGGGTTCCCGGATGCGCCACGGGCGAGGAGGTGTTCTCCATCGGCATGCTGCTGCGCGAACACATGGAGACGCTTACGGTCGTTCCGCGCGTCCAGATATTCGCCACCGACATAGACGAGCCGGCGCTGGCGGTGGCGCGGGCGGCACGCTATCCGGAAGCCTTGCTGCAAGGTCTTTCTCCCGAACGCAAACAGCGGTTTTTCAACGGCGATGGCGAAAGCTATGTCCTCAGCAATGAGATACGCGAACTGTGCATCTTCTCGCCGCACAGCGTCATTCGCGATCCACCCTTCTCGCGCATGGACTTGGTCTCCTGCCGCAATCTGCTGATCTATTTCGGCCCGATCATCCAAAGCCGCGTCATCCCTGTCTTCCATTATGCGCTGAAGCCGGGCGGTTACCTTTTCCTCGGCACCTCAGAAAGCGTCGGGCAGCACGACGATCTGTTCGCCACCATCGACAAGAAACATCGCATCTTCCAGGCGCGGGAGCATGCCTCACCGCACATCAGACTGCCGGCCCTGCTCGGGGAAAGCCATTCCAACCTCTTCCCATCGGAAAGCGCCGTCTCGAAGAAGGGACTTGTCGGCTATCCCATGCGGCAGGCGGTCGAGGCGCAGGTGCTGGAACGATTCGCGCCGCCGCATGTCCTGGTCAACGCCGACGGCGATGTCGTCTATTATTCGGCCAGGACCGGCAGATATCTCGAAGCGTCACAAGGGATTCCCAGCCGGCAGTTGCTGACGATGGCAAGGCGTGGGCTGCGGCTGGACCTCCGCGCCGCACTGCGCGAAGCGACGACCACACGCCGCACAGTGGTGCGGGAAAACCTGACCGTGGAGGAAGACGACGAACGGGTCCAGCCGATCAGGCTGACGATCGAGCCCCTCGCCGAACGCGGCAATGGCGAGCCGCTTTATCTCGTCCTGTTCGAACCGTCGGGGCCGACCCAGGCCCGGTCCAACGAAGGTGGCGGCAGCCGTGACAGTGACACCACCGCCGATCTCGAGAGGGAACTGCGCGACACCAGAGAGCGCCTGCAATCGACGATCGAGGAATACGAGACCGCGCTGGAGGAGGTCAAATCGTCGAACGAGGAACTCGTCTCCGTCAATGAGGAGGCGCAATCCACCAATGAGGAACTCGAAGCCTCGAAGGAGGAGATGCAGTCGCTCAACGAGGAGCTCAACACGATCAACGCCGAGTTGACGGCCAAGATAGAAGAGCTCGACCACGCCAACGGCGATCTGCGCAACCTGTTCGAAAGCACCGACATCGCGACTATTTTCCTCGACCGCAGCCTTGTAGTCCGCACCTTCACGCCGGCGGCGTCATCCTTCTTCAGCCTGCGCCCCTCCGATGTCGGCCGGCCGCTGACGGATCTGTCGAGCCAACTCGACTATCCCGAGTTGAAGCAGCACATCGACAAGGTGTTCGAGACGGGCGAGATCCTGAATCACCATCTGGCACGCGATGCCAGGGGCCTGTTCCACATGGTCCGCATCAATCCCTATCGCGACAAGGGAAACAGGATCCAGGGCGTGGTGGTGACACTTGTCGATGTCACCACGCTGGCACAGGCGGAAGAGCATCAACAGGTGCTCATCTCGGAACTCAACCACCGGGTCAAGAACATGCTTGCGGTGATTGCCAGCATTGCAAGCCGCACGCGGGAAAGTTCTGATACGAAGGAGGAGTTCGCGGACGCGCTGATCGGTCGCCTGCATGCCATGTCGCGGGCCTACGGCCTGCTTACCCGGGAGAGATGGAAGGAAGCCTCGGTCAGGGAATTGCTCCAGCAGGAGCTCGAACCATTCGGCATCGAGCGGATCGAACTCGATGGCGAGGATGTCAAACTAGGTCCGCAACAGGGGCTTTCCCTGAGTATGGCCATTCATGAACTGGCCACCAACGCGGCCAAATACGGCGCTTTGTCAAAAACCGATGGCAAGGTCAGTGTGCAATGGTCGATCGAGGACGACAGTTTCACATTTGGCTGGCGAGAAAAGGACGGCCCTCTTGTAAAGGCGCCGTTGGACAACGGCTTTGGCCTGACCCTATTGCAGGGAGAAATCGGTTACAGGCTCGGCGGCCACGTCGAAACCGCGTTCCACAAGGACGGCCTCAGCGTCCAGATCGCGTTTCCGGCAAACCACAAGGAGGCGCCGTGAGCGACGACAAGCCGCGCGTTCTGGTGGTCGAGGACGAATGGCTGATCGCCGAAGACATCGCGTCACGCCTGCGTGCGGCGGGTTATCCGGTGATTGGCCCGGTCTCGTCGGCCGCCGCGGCTCGTCAGCTTATCGATGCAGGCAAAGCCGACGTGGCGCTGCTGGACATTCAATTGAACGGTGAAACAAGTCTGCCCGTGGCCGAAACATTGCTGGCTCGCGGCATCCCCTTCGCCTTCATGACCGGATTTGGGCCGCGCGACGTTCCCACACCCTTCCGAAACTGCAAATTCGTGCCGAAGCCGGCAGGCGACGCTGCACTTCTCAACACCCTGGCCGACCTGGCATCGCTTCGTCCCGACAAACACTCGTTATGAATTCAAGAGGCCGGTTTCGATCAGTCCAGGGGGCTTGTCCGTCGGCCTAGGCGTGGTGCTCGCCTGACGCGGCCGCCCCGCGTTTCGATTGGCAACCGGATTGTCCAGCGGCGGGGCCGATGGCCGGGACGTGCCGGCGGTTTTCGGCGTCAGCGGCTTGGCACCGGCATCCGTGTCACTGGCGTCCCGTCTCGGGTGCGGCAGAGCATCGGCGTTCGGAGACCGGACGCTGGGTTTGGATGTGGAATTCTCATTGCTCATGGCGATAGCTTCCTTCGCAGCGGGCGGGCACGACAGTCTCGTCGCCCTGAGTTTATTCTGCGGGTCAACCGCCGCCACGGTCGAAAGTTCCAGGTGCCTCGGCAGCGTCGGTGCTATCCTTGGCGGGAATCCGCGCAAGGTGGACCCCGCGCGAGATGCCGACATCTCAGCCATGCGGTCGCATTACCACCTTGATGCAGCCATCCTGCTTGTCACGGAACGTCTTGTAGAGGTCCGGTCCCGCTTCGAGGTCTGCCCGGTGCGTGATCACGAAGGAGGGATCAATGTCGCCCTTCTGCACCATGGCGAGGAGCGGTTCGAGATAGCGTTGCGTGTGCGTCTGACCCATCCGGAAGGTCAGTCCTTTGTTCATGGCGGCGCCGAACGGAATATGATCGACGAGGCCGATATAGACGCCGGGCACCGAGATGGTGCCGCCTTTGCGGCAGGAGTAGATTGCTTCGCGCAATACATGCGGCCTATCGGTGCCGAGATAGACGGCAGCCTTGACCTTGTCGAGCATGGAGTCGGCACTGGCGGCGGGATCCGACTCGGTCCCGACACAGTCTATGCAGCGATCCGGACCGCGGCCATCGGTCATCGCCATCAAAGCGTCGTAGATATCGGAATTGCTGAAGTCGAGCGTCTCGGCCTTGCCGTGCTCGCGAGCCATCACCAGCCGCTCCGGCACCTTGTCTATGGCAATGACGCGGCCGGCGCCGAGCATCCATGCGCTCTGGATGGCGAACTGACCAACCGGACCGCAACCCCAGATGGCGACGGTTTCGCCTGGCTCAATGCCGGCGTTTTCAGCTGCCATATAGCCGGTGGGAAAGATGTCGGAGAGGAACAGCACCTGTTCGTCGTCCATTCCCTCGGGCACCTTTATCGGACCGACGTCGGCGAAAGGAACGCGCAGATATTCGGCTTGCCCTCCCCAATAGCCGCCCACCAGATGCGAATAGCCGAACAGGCCAGCCGGGGATTGTCCCATCACTTCGGCAGCCTGCTTGGCATTGGGATTGGACCTGTCGCAAAGCGAGAACAGCCCCTTCTGGCAAAACCAGCACTCGCCGCATGAGATGTTGAAAGGCACCACGATGCGGTCGCCCTTTCTAAACTTCGAATGGCCGCTGCCGACTTCCACGACCTCGCCCATCGTCTCGTGTCCGAGCACATCGCCCGACTTCATCGTCGGCATATATCCGTTCATCAGATGCAAGTCCGAGCCACATATGGCGCAACAGGTGACTTTGATGATGACGTCGCGATCATCCTCGATGGTGGGATCAGCCACCTGGTCGCATCGAATGTCGCCTTTGCCGTGCCATGTGAGCGCTTTCATGATGGTGCTCCTGCTTGGAGAAGGTCGGCAGAAGACTCTGCCGGACTTTTTTTGGTTTGCTTGAAGGCCGAAGGTCAGTCTTTGGACGCTGAACCCGGCTCGGCCATCTTGCGATGCTGTTCGGCCAGCGTGCCTGCCGGCGTCACATGCGCTGCGGCGACCTGCAGCTTGTTCTTCCAACCGCTGATGATTTGTTCCTCACCGTCCATCATCGCCTCGTAGCCTGCTTTGGCGACATCGGCGGGATTGTCCTTTTCATCGGTGCCGACCTTGGTATCCATCATTTCGGCGCGTTCGAAGAACCGCGTCTGCGTTGCCCCGGGCATCAGCACGGTGACTGTGACCCCTGTGTCCTGCAACTCATGACGCAGTGCGATCGAGAAGGAATCGATGAATGCCTTGGTGCCGTTGTAGACCGCCTGGAAAGTGCCGGGCATGAAACCAGCGATCGATCCTGTGAAGAGGATGCGGCCTCGGCCGCGGCGTGCCATCCTGGCTCCGAGTTGATGCGCGAGATAGACGGTCCCGGTGATGTTGGTGTCGATGATGCGGCGGATTTTTTTCCAATCCTGATCGACGAAACCACGGCCGAGCCCACGTCCGGCATTCAGGAACAACAGGTCGACATCGCGATCGCCGATCCCGGCGATCAAACGATCGACACCTTCCTCGGTCGCCAGATCGGCCTCGATGGCTTCGACAGTCACACCATGCGAACCGAGCGCCTCGGCGGCCTGCCGGATCGCAGGTTCGTCAGCGGCTATGATCAGATGGTAGCCGTCCCTTGCGCACAGTTTGGCGAGTTCCTTGCCGATGCCGCTTGAGGCGCCCGTCACCACGGCCAACTTTTCATTCTTCATCACGTCCTCCGAACCTCGCTTCGGCCGAACCACTATCGGGGTTGATTGTTCCGTGCGGGTTGATGCGCGGCCATCCGAGCCATGAACGATGCGGCGTGGAGAGGTGGAACAACTCAGGTCGATGCGAGTTCGATGTCCGTGCAGCGTCGTTGCTCCCCCTTTTTGATGCTGCATGATCGGGTCCCCTCAGCCTGGTCCAGCCCGCGCGTGCCCTGTCCGGGAGGCGCGGGCTTTTCGTGATGGCGACGGTGATGTTTTGAGATCCAGGAGGGAACAACAAACCCGTTCGGCAGTTCGGGGCGCAGGAGGAATAAAATGCAATACGCCGAAGAAATCGCGCTCAGGCGCGTGAAAATGCTGGTCGAACAATATGTCGTCGCCAGGAGCAGGAGATATGATTTCGTCTCGACGGAACTTGCCTGCAAGGCCATTCGCCAAGTCGTACGAAGTCCGATCGAAGACGCCGAGCTAGACCATTTGCTGGCTAGAAGCGCGGTCAAACAGGGGCTCTCGGTGCGGTTCGACCGGATAGGTCATTGGCAGGCGGCTTCGCCCGGACTCAGCCAGGAGAAATCAGCATGAGGGGAGTGTTCTTGATGTCAGCGGCATTGCTCGCCTTGGCGGGGTGCAACGACAATGCCGATCCAGCCAAGTCCAAGACGGATACTACGAACAGCCAGCCCGTCGACAAGAATCCCACGACGGACACCAACCCGACGCCGCAGACCAGCACCGGCGGCGACCAGCAAGGTACGCAGCCAACCCAGCCGGCATCTCCCAAGCCAAGTGGTGGCTAGGCCTATGGAGCGACGCAACGCAATAATCTCGCTGGTGATAGCGGCGGTCATCATTGTCGGTTTCGTCGTGGGCTTTTTCTACGTCGATATGGGCTGGCAGACCTCGCCGCTGAAACGCGCGCCGGAGCAGAACCAGGGCGGCAATGCCCCCGCGGATACCGCCCCGGCTGCCGGCGTCCAGAAAAATCCCAGGGAAAACACGGAAATGCCGGGGCAGCAGTGATCGACGGCCGGCAGCAACAGGCGAGGCGACGTCGCGGTGACGGTGCCGAAGTGAGTTCGATACAGCACGGATCTGGAGTGTGGATGATGGGCATTCTTTCCGACCTCGACAAGAAACTGACGGACAACATGTACGAGCATGGCAGCGAATTCACCGATGCGGGTTCGGATCTGCCCGAAGCAGTCGTTGAAGCGGTCGAACGGCTGATGTTTTTCATCCAGCCCGACGCGCGCGACACAGTCAGAACTCAGGTTCTCGGCCTCATTCACGAATACAGAATCCAAGACGCTCCGAACGGGGATCGCCCCGCCTGACCTTCAGCTTACGCTGATGCGGCAATTGAAACCGATCGGGACCTGGCTCGCCGCCTCGTGCTCCGGATCGGCGGGCGCGGTCGTTGACGGACCCGACGAATGCTCTAGATCAGATTTACGCCGGCCACGGTTTTGTTGGGTCGGGGGAGACTATTCGGTGGCGCACCAAACGCCTGATTTGATCGTTAGACGCCGCTATCTCAGGCTCGACTGCTTGTGCTTGCTGTCGATGATGTTGTCGGCATGCTCATCTTCCGATCAGATCGAGCAGCAATCACGAACAGCGGCCTCCGCATCGCAGACCGTGTTGATGGCGCTGGACGCCTGGGCGGCAGGGGCGGCGCCGACCGCATACACGGCGGGTACGCTGCAATCGATCGGCAAGACGCTTGCCGATGCCGGGGCGCAAATCCGGTCCGCCGAAACCAGTGAACCCGCCGAGCAAGCTTCGCTGACGAAGGCAGTCAACGATTTGTCGGTCGCGGTGGCACGTGCAGAGGCCGGATTGCAGGCGGGCGACCGGCCGGAAGTCCAAGATGCGCAACAGGATCTACGGCTGGCGTCGCGTTCGCTCGCTACCGCCTACGCCAACTATTTCGCGCCAAAGCCATGAAGAAGCTCATGGAAATATCCCTCGGCGTCGTCACCAGCGTCGGCGGCTTCCTCGAAGTTGGGTCCATGGCGACGGCGGCGCAGGCAGGCGCGATGTTTGGCTTCCAGTTGATCTGGGCGGTGGTGCTCGGCACCATCTGCATCATCTTCCTTGTCGAAATGTCCGGCCGGTTCGCGGCCGTGAGCCATCACACAATCTCCGACGGTATCCGCGAGAGATTCGGCTTCAACGTCTTTCTATGGCCGTTGCTTGCCGCCCTGCTGGTCAATTTCCTGGTGCTGTCCGCCGAGATCGGCGGCGTCGCCATTGCACTCGAATTTGCCACCGGCATAGGCTTCCAGTGGTGGGCACTGCCGGTGGCTTTGTTGGCGTGGCTGCTGCTTTGGAAAGGCACGTTCGGCTTCATCGAGAAGGGCGTATCTATTCTCGGTCTGGTGACGCTGTGTTTCGTCGTCGGAGCGGTGATGCTGAGACCCGATTGGACGGCAGTCGCAAGGGGCGCCGTGCCTTCGCTGCCGGTCCACGATGCCGCCAATTACTGGTTCATGGCGGTCAGCATTCTCGGCGCCTCGATATCGCCCTACCTCTTCATGTTCTATTCCTCGGGGGCCATCGAGGACCGGTGGGACAAAAGCTATCTCGGAGCCAATCGGGCCATAGCGGGGTTGGGCATGACTTTCGGGGGGACCATCTCGATCGGCGTGTTGATCGTGGCCGCTCTCGTGCTCGCCACGCATGGCGTCACCCAAGTGGATGACTATCACCAGTTGCCGTTGATGCTGATACCTATATTCGGCTTCTGGGGCTTCGTGCTGTTTGTTGCCTCCCTCGGCATTGCCTGCTTCGGCGCCGCACTAGAGGTCGGGTTGCAACAGGCCTATCTTGTGGCCCAGGGTTTCGGCTGGAATTGGGGCGAGGATCGCAAGCCGCGCGACGATCCGGGTTTCAGCGCCACCTACACGATATCATTGCTTTTGGCGGCTATTCCCATCGCGCTTGGTCTCGATCCGCTGAGGCTCACCATCTTCTCCATGGCGCTGACGGCAGCCAGCCTGCCGCTGACGGTCGTTCCTTTCCTGTTTCTGCTGAACGACAAACGTTATGTCGGCGAGCATCGCAATGGCATTTTGTCGAATGCCGCCGTCATCTTCATCATCGCGCTCGGCTTCGTACTGGCGGTGGTGACTATCCCGCTGCAGATATTCGGAGGCACATGATGAAGTTGCTGCGTGATCTCCTGGACAAGCAGGTGGTCGACCGCGAGCAGGTCAAGATCGGCAAGGTCGACGGGTTGGTGGCGGAGTTGCGGCCCGGCAAGCCGCCTCGGATCATTGCGATCGAGCTCGGCTCCATCACCCTGGCGCGTCGTCTCGGCGCACGGCCTGGGCGCTGGATAGCGCGGCTCGCGGTCAAGCTGGGTGGCAGGCAACATGGCGAGCCGCATCGGATCGCCTGGCAGAAGGTGAAAGATATCGGCATCGATATCGAGTTCGACATCGACGTGCGAGAAACGTCGATCTTCGCCTGGCAGGACTGGTTGCGCGACCATGTCATCGGGCGCATTCCGGGAGCTTGATGATGACCACGGTCAATCTCGAGCATCTGTCAGGGCGACGCGTACTCTCGCAACGCGGCAAGAATGTCGGCTATATCGAGGAGATCCGCGCCGAACGGGACGGTGACGATTTCGTCGTCACCGAATTCCACGTCGGGGTCTACGCCGCTTTCGAGCGTCTTTCGGCCTCGGCCATAGGTGTGGCGGTGCTGGATCTTTTCCGATTGCGCCGCCGCGACGGTCTATACCGCATCCCTTGGGACAAGCTCGACATCTCCGATCCCGCGCGACCGCGGCTGCTGTGCCCAATGACCGAACTCTCAGGCATGAAGGGCGCACCAGACCTCCAGGAATAGGTCGTGGAGCCGCATCGTCGGGATCATTCTCAGCGCAGCATGCTTGCCGTCAGGAAAACCACGGCTGCTATCAAAACGACAGCTGCAATTACCAACACCGGCCAGTTGCCGCCGGGCCGCAGTTCCGGCTCGCCTTCGACCGGGCGCATGGCATTGGCAAAGCTGGCATCGTTTTCGAAATTTGGGCGAGTGCGCGGCGGACTTGTCCCAGCGACCGGATTTTGCGTGTCCGCGGCTTCGGCGTCTGTCTCAAGCGGGGCAATGGCGGGATCGAACCCCGGCGTTTTGTCCTGCGTTGCTCCTGCCTGCACTTCGCTTCTGGCCGCGGCAGGCGTGGGACTTGAAACCTTGATCATGATTTCTCCCTTTCGAACCAATCTCGGCAGAGTCGCACTTGCAGGCACCGGCGAGGCGACCCACCACGGTCAGACTTGCTCGCTCAGCAGAATCTTGGCGTCCTTGGCCGCAACGATGAACGCCTGTCGTGCGGTCTTTGTAGGCTTTTCGCCTCGCATGACGGCAAGGCACGCTCTGATCGCGGCAAGACGCCTCTCGGATGTCGGCTTTGGCCAGTCCCGCAGCAGCACTTCGGCTGCGTCCGACACCGAAACCACAACCCTGTCGCGGTCTATCCGGCCAGGTTGAATGATAATCGGCTTTCTGAAATGTCCAGTACGCACATTGCCTCTCCGGCGGGATGCACTCTATTCGACACGTCGCTGCAAGACTGCGCGTCGCGACGCGTTTAACTCCGCACTCGTCGATTTGTTCCAGAGCATCTGGCGTTTGAAACAACTAGCCGATGGCCATCCGTGCGCCCTGTCCCAAGACTTACAGCAGATCTTTCCGAAGGAAGACTCGGGCATGTCCAGGGATCCCGAATTCGACTTTGCCGAATTCCTCGAACCCGTGCTGCATGTAGAATAGCGGCGCCTGGAAACTGCTCGTCTCCACGACGGCCTTCTTGCAGCCCCGCCGGATGGCTTCTTCCTCGATCGTCGTGAGAAGTTGTGAGCCAAAGGATTGGCCACGCAACTGCTCAGGCAGGAAGAACATGTCGAGAAACAGGAGCCCAAGCTCCGTCCTGCCCCAAAGCCCGCCCCAGGTCTTTCCTGACTGGTCGCGAAGCTCCGCTCCGATATCAGCTCGGTCGTCGATCCCGGTCTGTGCGATGTTGTATTGATAGAGCGCTGCGGCGGACTGCGCTCTTTCATCGTCGCTATAGGTCAAAGTGGTTGTAAATCTCTCGGATCGGAATGACATGCATTTTCCTCCTGGTGGGCACAGGCATGAGATCCGCCGGCAACGTCGGTCACGGCCAAGATGAACTCGTTGCCAACGCCAGAAATAAATCCGGCATCCATCTCGGGCGCCTTCGAACGCCGTGGGCTTTGTCTGATGGTCTTCACAAAATATTACGTGAGGGAACGTTCGCGCCTGACTCGTCTTAGGCAATCGAGGCGGTTGTCGCCTCGCGGATTGTGAAGGAGAAGAACAATGCCTAATCAAGGTGGTAGCCACGAACAGCACGTGAAGGCAGGCCAGCAGAGCCACAAGAACGCCGACAACAAAAACCGTCAGCAACAGCAGGCCTCTGGTGGTGGTCAACGGCAGCAGGGCGATGGATCCGGCATGCGTGGTGGAACCCACGAACAGCATGTGAAAGCTGGCGAACAAAGCCACAAAAACCGCTGATCGCGTGTGATTTCAGCAGACCCACCCCGAAGTATCGGGGTGGGTCTGATTGCATCTGAAGGGTACCGACGAAGAGGGCGCGAGGCCGGGTCGCGAAGTCGCCCGGCGGCTTGGCGCCGGCGCGACGACGCCCAGTCAGGCAGCTTGCTGCAGGGCGCGCTCATTGACACCGCCTTCGCCCAGCCCGGAAAGCGCTTCGTCCGTCGCGACCTCCTCTTTCAATGTCTCGTTGAGGAGCTTGACCACGTCGCTCTTGCCAAGCTGTTCAGCCCACGCGACCAACGTGCCATAACGCGCGATTTCATAGTGCTCGACGGCCTGTGCCGCGCCGACCAGTCCTGCATCCAGCGCCGGGTCACCCTTGTATTCGTCGAGAATTTCCGACCCTTCCTCAAGAATGCCGTCGATCGCCGGACAGGTCTTGCCGCGGGCCGGTTTGTCCATAAGTTCGAACACTTGCTCGAGCCGATCGACCTGGCCTTCGGTTTCCATGCGATGTTTCTCAAAGGCCGCGGCCACCTCCTCGGATTCGGCGCCCTTTGCCATCTTCGGCAAGGCTTTGAGTATTTTCTTTTCAGCGTAGTAAATGTCCTTCAGCCCATCGAGGAACAAAGCCTCCAGTCCTTTTGTCGTCGCTCTTTTTGCAGTCGCCATGATTTGTCTCCCTTGGATTGTCATGAAAGCTCACCGGCGGTGTAGCCATGGACTAACTTTCCATGGAAGCAGTTGTTCCCTGGGCGCGACTCGGAAGGGGCAGCACGCCAAATACCGCTTTTGTCGAGAGCCGATCGCTATCAAAAGGCGATGGACGATGACGGTGTGAGAATCGCCGGCAGTGACGGAGAGCACCGGGGTTCGTCGCGCCATATGGAGTAGATGGGAGTTCATATACGAAATCATATTTACATATAAAACAAATAAGGATGATCTTGCAGTCGTGCAGCGCGGCTAAGGTGGTTGGTTCCGGCGTACATCGCTGAGCCTGAATGCCAGCAGATGATCGTGCGCAAATGAAATCAACATGATGTCGCGGTCGAGTCAGCCGTGCATTGATCGGATGTAGGGAGTGCGGCATGCCCTTTGATGTCATCGTTATCGGAGCCGGCGCAGCCGGAGCTGTTCTTGCTGCCCGGCTAACCGAAGATGCTGCCACGAACGTGCTTTTGCTGGAAGCGGGGCCGGACTACCGGAGCGGCGAGCAACCTGCCGAGATGGCGAGCCCAAATCCCTTCAACCTGCTTCTTCCCGACCATTTTCAGCAACAATACATGTATCCCGACCTGATGGCTCGTCGCACGAAGCGGCAGGAACACCGGGTCTACTGGCGCGGCAAGGGGCTTGGCGGTTCGACGGCCGTCAATGGGCAGATTGCCATTCGCGGTGTGCTCCATGCATTCGACCGCTGGGAGGAAATCGGATGCAAGGGCTGGTCGGGAGCCGACGTGCTGCCCTTCTTCTGCCGCCTGGAGGATGACCCGATCGCGGCCAATTTTCACGGCAGCGGCGGCCCGATTCCGATCTACCGCGCGCCTGTCGAAAGCTGGGGCAGCGTCGACAAGGCCATGCGCCAAAGCGCGATGGCTCTCGGCCATCCCTGGCATGACGATCTCAATGCTCCGGATGCCGAAGGGGCTTGCACCTATCCCATCAACAGTCGAGCCGGCAAGCGCGTGTCGGTCAATGACGGCTATCTGGAAGCTGCCCGCGACCGGCCGAACCTTACCATCATCGGGCAGGCGACGGTGGACAAGGTGCTTTTCGATGGCAGGAAAGCGATCGGCGTTTTGGCCATCGTGGCCGGGCTAGTTCGCAAATTCGAGGCGCCGCTGGTCATCGTCTCGGCCGGCGCCATCCACTCTCCGGTCATCCTGCAGCGCTCGGGCATCGGTCCTGCGGCTCTCTTGAAACGAAAGGACATCGAGGTGCTTGCCGACCTGCCGGTCGGCGAAGGTTTCTTCGACCATCCTTATTGCCGCATCGAACTGAAGCTGAAGCCGGGATTCAAGGCGACCGATGTCGACGCGCGGCATACCAACTGCTGTGTGCGGATGAGTTCGGGCGTGCCGGGCGCTGAGCGCGACGACATTCTCTACGTCGCCATGAACCATGGCGGCATCGGCGTGGAGTCCGACAGCGCCCAGTTCGGCGAGGCGATGGTCAATCTGATCCTGATGGAGGCCAAGAGCCGCGGCACCGTGCAACTGCGTTCCGCCAACCCTTTCGACCAGCCGCTCGTGGAAGAGAACATGCTGGACGATCCAATGGATCTCCAGCGCATGCGTATCGCCTATCGCCACCTTGGCGAGATTGCCCGGCAGGCGCCGATCCAGGCGATCGCCGAGCGCGTCCTGCTGGGGGATTCCGATCTGCCTTTGTCATGGCTCGAAACGGCAAGCGACGAGGAGGTCGACAATTTCCTGCTGGCGCAGTCTTCCGATGCGCAGCATGGGATCGGAGGCTGTTGCATGGGAAGGCCCGGCGAGGCCGTGGTCGATCCGGAATGCCGGGTCTACGGTTTGGAAGGACTGCGGGTTATCGATGCGTCGATCATGCCGCTCGATTGCCAGGCAAACACCAATCTCACCTCGATCATGATTGGCGAGAAAATGGCCGACAGCCTGCGCCGGTCCACCTGACAGCTCGAGGGCAAGCCCGCGCACAAGGCGCGGGCCTTGGAGTCAGCGGGTGATATCCACGGTAATCGTCTTCAGGTCGCACATTTCCATCAGCGTGTGCCGACCCCCGGTGCGGCCGAGGCCGCTCTGCGTCCCGGCGGCGCCGCCGGCAGGAATATGCGGCTCCCAATAACAGCTCATCTCGTTGATGTTGACGATGCCGACCTTCAGGCTTTCAGCAAAGGCAAAGGCGTTCTTGATGGTGCTGGTGAAGACCGCGGCCGACAGGCCGTAGGGGCTGGACGCCGCAAGTTCCATCGCCTCCTCATCGGTCTCGAAGATCAGCACGGGTGCGATCGGCCCGAAGGATTCCTCGACATTGAGCAGGCTTTCCCGGGTCAGTCCTGTGACGATCGACGGCTCGAAATAGAGATTGGTGGCAAAACCCGACGCCACATTGCCGCCGGTGACGATCTCGGCGCCACGCGCGCGGGCGTCCGCGATGTGGCTGAGTACCTTGTCGACGGCCACCGCATTGTTGATCGGACCCATCGTCGTCGCGGGATCGAAAGGGTCGCCCATTTTCACCTGCGCGGCCGCTTTCACGAGACCTTCTATGAAACGGTCATGGACGGATTTATGCACCAGCACGCGTTCGGTGGCCGTGCAGATCTGCCCGGCATTGGCAAAGCAGCCGGCCCCGACCTGGGCGGCGGCCATGTCGATATCGGCATCGGCCAGCACGATGGTCGGACCGTTGCCGCCCATTTCGAGCAGAAGCGGCTTGCCCGCTCCACGCCGGGCGATCGTCGCGCCTGTGACAGAACTGCCGGTGAAGCCGATGGCATGGGTGCCCGGATGAACGACCGCCTCGTCGCCCACCTCCGCACCGTCACCCAGAACGAGATTGATGGCGCCGTCCGGCAGGCCCGCCTCGATGAAGCATTCGACAAGTGCCGTGGCAATCAGCGACGTCGTCGGCGCCGGCACCCAGACGACGGTGTTGCCCGTTGCGATGGCCGGTCCGAGATAATAGAGGCAGGGCAGGGCGAGCGGGAAATTCCAAGGTGTGATGATGGCAAAGACACCCTTCGGCTGCAGGAAGCTGAAGGCGCGCTTGTTGGCATCGGCAAGCGGAAACGCCGCCGTCTCCAGCCACTTCATCTGCTCTGCCGCATTGCGGAAACCGAGAGCTGCCGCCGATGCTTCGGCCTTTGCCTCGCTGTGGAAGGGTTTACCCTGTTCCAGGCAGAGCAGGCGCGCGAGTTCCTCGGCGCGCCTGTCGATCGCGTCGGCGATGCGCATGCACAGTTGAGCGCGTGCGAAGGTTCCCATCTTGCGCATGGCCTCGCGTGCGCCTTCGGCGGCTTTCACCGCGCGGCCGACATCGGCGCGGGTGGAAAGTGAGAGATAGCCGAGGTGCTCGCCCGTCGACGGACTGTCGATTTTCAGGAACTTGCCGGAGCTGCCGGCAATCCACTCGCCGCCGATACGGTTGATGCCGATGCGGGCGGCTGCTTCCGGCTCCGAGACGATCGCCATGCCGCGCAGGTTGGGGCCTTCGAGAGAAGATTTGAAATGGACTGTCATCATGCGTTCCTTTGGCCGAATTCGGATTGGATGTTCAAAATGGCGGCGCGGCTGCGTTCCACGGCTGCGATGAAAAGTCTGCTGCCGGCCTCCGCGCCCGCCTGCGACGGCGTACCGATGACGCCGTTGCCGCGGATGGCTTCGAAACGGCGCCAGACGGTGACGGCCGGCGCGGCGTAAAGGTGAGGATCCGGCCAGGATGGCGGGGTGCCGCCCGGCGGGATGAGATCGCGGCGAACGCTGTCGCCAAGCACATGCATCATCAACGAGGTTTCAAGCGCGCAAGCGTGACCGGTGCCTGTAGCGGCATCGGGCAGGGCCTCCGCCGCCACGTCGGCGATGAGATCGAAATACGAGAAACCCGCGGTGACGATGCCACGCTGGCCAAGGGTGGTGATCGCCACCTGGATCGCGGCGCGGTTTCCGCCATGGCCGTTCAGCATGACCGGCAGGAAGCCGTCTTCGGCAAGGCAGGTGCAGAGATCGACGAGAACGGCGATGAAGGTCTGCGGGCTGAGGCTCATGGTGCCGGAGAAGGAGCGATGATGCTCGGACGAGCCATAGGCGAAAGGTTCGGCGACACGCATGGAGGCCTGTCCTTCCGCCGCGGCGAGCGCAACCGCTTCCGCAAGCCAGCAATCGACGCCGAGCGGCAGATGGGGGCCATGTTGCTCGACAGCGCCGAGCGGCAGAATGACGACGGGTTTATGCACGCCGGCTGTCGCGTGTCTTTCCGTATCCGGCGAGGTCATCAGCGCAAAGCTGGACCCAGGCGGGATCGGCAATGCCGGAACTGGCTCGCTCATCGTGCTGCCTCGACAAGCCGGGCCTTGGCGTAGGTCATGCCGGAATCGGCCAGGAGAGCGACCATGATGATTGCCCCCTTGTAGAGTTCGAGGCTGGACGGGTCCGTGCCGAACACCCGAAGCGCCGTCGTCAGCAGGCTGACGATCAGGGCGCCGACGACCGCGCCCCACACCGTTCCCCGTCCGCCGAAGATACTGGTGCCGCCGAGCACGGCAGCGGCGATCGCGTCCAGAAGCAGCGAGGTACCACCGATATTGGGCGTCACGACAGGCACCCGGCTGATCATGATCACAGCCGTCAGGAAGACGAAGATACTGGAGGCGCAATAGACGAGGATCGTGTGTTTCGTCACCGGGATGCCGGCAAGTTCCGCGGCCCCGGCATCCGACCCGAGCGCATAGGTACGCAGCCCGAAACGGCTGTGCCGCATCAGGATTGCTGCTACGGCGACGATCAGCAGTGTTGCGAAGATGACATTGGGAATGCCGAAGCTGCGCTCGATGCCGACCGCGCGAAGCGTCGGATCCTTCAGCATCAGGACGCCTTTGGAGGCAACCGCAAGCGTTGCGCCCTGCAGCGCGACCATTGTGGCCAGTGTCGTCACGAAGGGCGGTATCTTCAACAATGCGATAACGGCGCCGTTCGCGAGGCCGATCACCACCATCACGGCAAAGCCGACGAGCAGGGCAAGCGGCAGGCCGGCGCCGCCGTCGATCAGGCTGGCGATGAAGACGGCGCAGAAGGCGACGCCGACGCCGGCGGACAGGTCGATGCCCGCCGTCAGCAGAACGATCAGAGCCCCAAGCGCCAGGATGGCGATCGGGGTCGCCTGGGCGACGATGTTGATGAGGCTGGCGGTTGAAACGATGCGGGCGTCGATGAGCGCGAAGATCGCCAGCAGGATGACCAGCAGGATCAACGGCGAGAGGTCGAGAAAGCGCCTGCACCAGATGTTCTGTTGGCGGGTCATGAGGATCCTCTCATCGGATGTGCCAATCTTCGACCGGTTCGCGCAGGCCTGATTTGACGCTGCGCAGGATGGCATCATTGACGGCGACGGCGCGCAGGGCGTCGCCGACCGGCATCACGAAAGGGGTGTCGTCGCGAACCGCCGAAATGAAATGGTGGACCTCCTCGAAGAGATCCCCGGTGATACGGCCATTGACGGTCGGCCAGTGCAGGGCGTCGGGTTGCGACCACTGTCCACGCGACAGGATGCGTAGACCGTGGTCGCGCACGTCGAGGTCGATCATGCCTTCCGTGCCGATGATTTCCGTGCGTGCCCAGATGCCGGTCGGAACGGTCGGTGGCAGCGTCCAGCCGAAATAGAGCTGTCCGCTCATTCCGTTCGACAGCTCGACGGTGGAGAAGATCGCGTCTTCGGAGCGAACCCCGAGCGAAGGCATGAGCTTGGCGACGGGCCGAGAGTAGACGGCGATGATGTCCGAACCTGAGATCCATTGCAGCGCATCGACGTCGTGCACGCCGAGGTAGAAGCAGACGCTCGAGTTTCCGTTCATGCGAAGACCGACTTCGCGATTGGTGAAACGGCCGCTGCTGCCGTGGATCGGCTCGCCGATCCGCCCGGATTTCACCGCTGCCGCGGCCTCGCAATAGCGCGGGTCGAACCGCAGGATGTGGCCGACCAACAGGCGCGCGCCGTTTCTCTCCGCCGCTCTGGCAATCGCCTTGGCAGCGGAAAGATCGTGAGCCATCGGTTTTTCGAGCAGCACCGGCTTGCCGGCATCGAGCAGCGTGCGGCAGACGTCTTCATGCAGCGCGTCGGGTGCCGCCACGATATAGGCGTCGGCGGCATTGGCGGCCAGCGCGGTGGCGGCATCGCGGAAATGCCGGGCACCGAAATCCGACGCGGCCTTGCTCCCCGTGGCAGCATTCGGATCAACGAATGCCGACAGTTCCGCGACAGGGCTCGCGGCAACCACCTGCGCATGCAGGAGACCCATGTAGCCGGCACCGACGATGGCGATCTTCAGCTTGCTCAAAGGGTTCTCCTTACAGGCATGGTGCAAGGTTGGATGCTGGCCGGGGTGCGCAGGCTGGTGGCGTGATCGTGCGATCACCGAAGGCCAGCGTCATCACGTCTTCTTCCGTCGCCCCACGAGCCAGCGTGCCGACAGAGTGGCCTTCGCGCATGACGACGATGCGGTCGGCAACGCCGAGAACCTCGGGCAACTCGCTCGACACCATGAGGATCGCCGCGCCCTCGGCCTTCAATCTTGCGATCAGGTGATGGAGTTCGGACTTCGCGCCGACGTCGACGCCCCGTGTCGGCTCGTCGAGCAGGATGATCTTCGGTTTGGTGGCAAGCCATTTGCCGATGACGACCTTCTGCTGATTGCCGCCCGAAAGCTCGATGGTCATTTTGTCGGGCTGGGCCGGCCGCACGCCGAGTGAGCCGATGAGATCGCGGGCGAGTGCCAGGATGCGGCGAGGTCTCAGCAGGCCGAAGTGACTGTTGTCGCGAATCCAGGCGAGGGACAGGTTGTCCCTGATCGACATCGTGCCGACGAATCCTTCCAGGTGCCGGTCTTCCGGTATGTAGACGATGCCGGCGCGATTGGCGGCCTTGGTGTCGCCGCCGGTCTGCTGCCCGCCGAAAATTCTGAGCGTGCCGCCATGCATGGTCTCGAGGCCGGCAATCAGCCTGAGCACCTCGGAGCGGCCGCTTCCCATCAGGCCGGCGAGCGCGACGATTTCGCCCCTGCACACGCTGAGCGTGGCCGACTTCAAGAGCTTGCCATCGGAGATGTTGCTGATTTCGATCGCGGTTTCGCCGACTTGCGCTTCGAGATAGGGGAAGATGTCGCCGACATCGCGCCCGACCATCATCGAGACGATCTCGGCCTCGCTGGTCTGGCGGGTCTGGCGCTCGCCGATGAAGCGCCCGTCACGCAGAACGACGACGCGGTCGCACTGGCTGAAGATCTCTTCCATCTTGTGCGAGATGTAGAGGATGCCGGCGCCGCGAGCTCTCAGCCTGTCGATCAGGTCGTAGAGCTGGTCGCGCTCGCGGTTGGAGAGCGCGCTGGTCGGCTCGTCCATGATGAAGAACCAGGCATCGGACAGAACGGCACGGGCAATTTCCACCATCTGCCGGTGCCCGACGGAAAGTGTTCGCAGCTCCGCGCCAATGTCGATATCGAGCGACAGCTCGTCCATGATGGATTTTGCATCGCGCCGCATCCGAGCCCGGTCGAGAAATCCCAGGCGGGTATGCGGTTCGCGGCCGATGAAGAGATTCTCGGCCACCGTCAGGTCCGGCGAAAGGCTGAAATGCTGATGGATGACGCTGATGCCCCTGGCGTCGCTGGGGGAGTGGAACTGGACGGCGTTGCCGTCGATGATGATCTCACCCTCGTCCGGGCGATGCAGACCGGAAATGCACTTCACCAGCGTCGATTTCCCGGCCCCGTTCTCGCCGGCAAGTCCCACCACCTCACCGGCCGAGACGGCAAAGCTGACACCGTCGAGTGCTTTGACGCCCGGAAAAGACTTGCCAAGCCCGCGCAAGGCGATGCTGTGTTTGCCGACCGGTGTTGCGGCGATGTTGCGGGGCGACGGGGTGGACTTGCGGCCACCGGTCTTGAACAGGGCGGCGACACTCTCCGGCTGGCTGGTAAGAACGGCCACCAGAATGAGGCTCGCGGTCACGAAATAGATCAGGATCTGCGGCACCTGCAGGAAGGACAGGCCGGTGTTGATGACGCCCAGCAGCAGCGCCCCGATCGCCGTTCCCCAGATGGAGCCCTGGCCGCCGGACAGTTTCGTGCCGCCGATGATCGCGGCTGTAATGGCTGTAAATTCGAGCCCGGTGCCGGCAAGCGGCTGTGCCGAACCGAGACGACCGATGGTGAGTATCGCGCCGAGCCCGGCCGTCGCACCGGCAATCAGGTAGACGGAGATGCGCACGAGGTCGACGGGAACCAGTGAGGCCCGCGCCGCGCCCGCATTGCCGCCGACCGCATAGATCCAGCGTCCGTAGACCGTACGATTGAGCACGAACCACCAGAGGCCCAGGCAGATGGCGGCGATGATGACGGAGACCGGCAGGAGGCCGATCGTCTCGCGTCCCGCGAAAAGCAGGACCGGATCGGCGACCGCGATGCTGGATGCGCCGGAGAGGCTGAGCGCCAGGCCGCGCGCAAACGCCATGGTGGCGAGCGTTGCGATGAATGGGGAGATGCCGGCAAAGCCGATCAACGTTCCATTGAGCAGACCGATTGCGGCACCGCCACCGATCGCGGCGAGAAGGCTCAAGCTCGCCGAGCCGGTTGCCGTGTAGGCAAGACCCGCGGCGATGCCGGAACAGGCAAGATTGCTGCCGACGGAAATATCAATGCCGCGCGCGATGATCACGGCCGTCATGGCAAAAGAGATGAGGGCGATGACCGCACTCTGCTGCGCGATGCTGACAAGATTGCCGGTCGACAGAAAACGCGGATCGATCCAGCCGAAGACGGCGATGGCGACCAGCAGCACCGCGATGAGAACCGGTTCGTTGCGCCGCAGTAACGGAGAGGTCCAGGACTGGAACATGGGTCGGTCCTCTTATCGAGCATCATGCGCGGTCACCACGGAGCGGCGACGGCGATCGTCAGGAAAAGGGGACGCCGGATGATACGTCATCCGGCGCTTGAGCCGCTCTAGGCTGTTACTTTGCCAGGGTCATGGCGGTCGCCGGAACCTTGGGACCGAGTTGCTCGGTATAGTTCTTGGCTTCCACCGCCTCTTTGTCGGTGTTGATGTATTCGAAGGTGAGGCCATCCGCCTTGAGCTTCGCGGCCGTCGCATCCGAGGTCACGAAATAGGTCGGCATGTAGAGATCCTGCGGCAGCTTTTCGCCGTTGGCCAGACGAGCGGCAACGGCGATGTTCCAGTAGCCGACACGATAGGCGCCGGTCAGCACGTCCATCACCATCTTGCCGTCGTCGATCAGCGGCTTCATCTCGGCGTCGCCGTCATAGCCGCCGTAGAGCAACTGAGTTCCCATCGAGCTGGCAACGGAATCGGCGGCCAGGCAAAGGCTGTCGGAGATGCAGCCGATGGCCTTCAGATCCGGATAGGTGGTGAGCCAGGTCTGGGCGGCATTGGTTGCCTTGGCTGCGTCCCAGCCGGTCGGCTCGATGCCGACAACCTTGATGTCCGGAAACTCCTTTTTCAGGGTTTCGACAAAGCCTTTTTCGCGCGTGTCGGACACGAAGTTGCCACGCGAACCGACGAGCAGGGCGACTTCGCCCTTGCCGCCAAGCGACTTGCCGAGCGCGCGGGCAACCATCGACATGTTGTCGTAGTCCGGATAGAGCGTCGAGTAGTTCGAGCCGGCCTCGACCTTGTTGCCCATGGTGATCACCGGAATGCCGGCGGCGGTGGCTTTCTGGATGACCGGAATGACCGCGTTCTTGTCGATCGGATCGATCAGGATCGCGCTGACGCCTTGATTGATGAAATTCTCGATGATGCTGACCTGTTTTTCCAGACTGCCCTCGGCGCTCTGCCAAGTGGATTTCACCCCATAGTCGGCGGCAGCCACGTCGCCCGCTTCCTTCATGCGGACGAAGAAGGAGTTCTGCAGGTCGATTGCCGCAAGCCCCAAAACCTTTTCCGCGGCAAGCGAGGGCGTCGCGATGGCGAGTGCGAGCAGAGCAATGGATGCTTTCAGGGAAATGCGCATGTTTCAGTTCTCCTCTTGTTGCGACAGGACGATTCTTCGCCTCTTTTTCATGTCCCGCACGACGACCGTCCCAGTGACAGGCATTCCGGCGGTATTTCGCGGCACTCGTGCCGTATTCATGTCAGGGCCGCGTCTGCGTGGACCGGCCTTGCTCAACCTCAGCCATTCAGGCCCTCGACACCGGCGCCACAGACAAGCCCGGCGATGCGGGCGCCGCGCGGTGGCTTGAAAGCGCCGCTCATCAAGGCGGCCAGCGATGCCGCGCCGCTGAGGTCGGCGGCGATGCCGAATTCGAACCAGAGCAATTCAGCGGCCTTCTGCATGTCCGCATCCTCGACAAGGACAATGTCGTCGACGTGCTTGGCGACGATCTCGTAGATGCTTTCGTCCGTGCGGCCGCAGGCCATGGTCGCCACCTTCGTCGTTATCTCGGGCAAGCGAACCACACGGCCGGCAGCCAGGGAGGCGTGAAGGGTCGGTGAACCGGTCGGCTCGACACCGATGATCCTGGCTTCGGGTTTGACGTGCTTCAGGACTTCGGACATGCCGCTGATGAGCCCGCCACCGCCGATCGCGACGATGTAGATGTCGGCATCGGGAATTTGATCGACCATCTCCAGCGCCACGGTTCCCTGACCGGACACGATCTGCGCATCGGCGAAGGGATGCATGTAGAAGGCGGCGCTCGCCTTTGCCTCGGCCAATGCCGCCTCATGCGCTTCATCCCAGACATTGCCTTCGAAGCGAACGTCAGCCCCACATTTGCGCAGCTTTTCCGCCTTCAGCGGGCTTGCATTGTTCGGCAGGTAGATGGTGGCGGGAACGCCGGCCCGGGCAGCCACATAGGCGGTGGCCAGGCCGTGATTGCCACCGGATGCGGCGATCAGTCCGTTTTCGATCCGGCTTGGCTCGAGCGTTTTAACCCGGTTCGTGGCGCCCCGAATCTTGAAGGAGCCGCTCACCTGGAGGCATTCCAGTTTCAAATAGACATCATTTTGAAGGTTTGCGCCCGTGGCATGGTCGAGCTTGACGACCGGGGTTCGCCGTATGAAGGGGGCAATGCGCCGGGCAGCCGCCATGATGTCCTCATGGCTCATCGGTCAGTGCCTCCGGATATTCGTTGGCAAGCACGAAGCAGCAATTCCCCGGACGCACGCGGCCGGGCTGACGCTTGGCGAAAACGATGCCGTCGATGGGGTGAAGGAGATCGATGGGCGCGCGTGACGGCGTGTGGAGGAAGTGAATGCGTCCGGCAAGGTCGCCTTTGCTGACGGCACTGCCGAGCGGGCTCAAGGGTTCGAAGACACCGTCCTCCTCGGAAAGCAGATAGCCTTCGCTTCCGGGAACCTTGAGCACGCGCGCGTTGGCGCCAGTGGCGATGTCAGGCGCGCCATTCAGAACGCCTGCATGTTTCAGCACATTGCGGATGCCCCTACGGCAGATGGCCAGCGCATCCGGACTGACAAGGCCGCCGCCGGCCATCTCACTGCCGATGACGATCAGCCCCTGGTGGTTGGCGGACGCGGTCGAGGTCCGGGTTTCACCGAGATTGTCGACCATGACAACGGTCGGCGCCCCGAAGGCGAGCGTCGCCTTGATGTTCTTGCGATGCCCTTGCGCGGTCGGGGAGGGCTCGATGATCGCGCTCGGCAGGATCATCAGGGACGAACCGCCGGAATGGAGATCCAGGAAGTAGTCGGCCATCGGAAACAGGACGTCATGCACGTAAGCCGCGATCTGGCTTGTCAGCGTGCCGTTGAAATCGCCCGGGAAACTGCGGTTGAAATTCAACCCGTCGACCGGGGAGGTGCGGGTGCCGGCCTCGACGGCCCGAATGTTGATGGCCGGAATCGCAATGATGCGTCCGGCAATATCCCGTGGATCGATCTCGCGCAGAAGCTCGCCGAGCGCGATCGGCCCCTCATATTCGTCGCCGTGGTTGCCACCCTCGATCAGGACCGTCGGACCGTCACCGTTCTTGATGACGGCGAGCGGAACGCGGACCGTGCCCCAGGCATCGTCGTGCGGCGATTGAGGCACATGGAAGAAACCGATCTGCTTGCCCTCGCGATCGAAATCGACCGACGTGTAAACACTGTTGTTCCGGGGAATGATGGTTGCGCGCACAGTGTTTGCCGGTCTCTGGACGGTCATCGGGTCGGCCTCGAAATTCATTGTCCCCGTCATCATGTCAGTTTTATATATGGTGTCAAGTTTGGATATAAAACCAATGGCAATTCCGATTTCTTGTCTCTATCGTGCGGGACCACCGGGGATTCTTCGAATGGCAGATGATGCAAAAGAGAGTGGCAAACCGACCTATTCGGCCCCCGCGCTGACCAAGGGTCTGGATGTCCTGGAACTGCTGGCGGAGGCGCGGGCGCCCTTGACGATGAAGGAGATCGCGGAAGGCCTCGGCCGTTCGAAGAATGAGATTTTCCGGATGCTGATCGCGCTGCAGGAGCGTCAATATATCGAGCGCAACGCCGAGACCGACGCCTATTCGTTGACCGACAAGCTTTTCAAGCTGGGGCTGCACACGCCGAGCGCTCAGGATCTCATGTCCGCCGCCATGCCCGAGCTGACGCAGATTGCCGGGGACTCAAATCAGTCGCCGCACCTGGTCGTCTTCAATCATGGCTTGACCGTCGTGACCGCGGCCGCTCCCGGCGGCGAGGACATGGCGTTCACGCTGCGCCTCGGCTACGGCCGCCTGGCCACCGACGCGACCTCCGGCCATGTGATACTTGCCTTCCAGTCACCAAAGGTCGCAGCGCGGATGATCGATGAATGTGCGGCGCATTCACCGGCGCCGCTGGATCGTGACGCGCTGGAAAAGCAGCTTCGTACCATCCGCGCGGACGGCTACTGGATGCGCGAGAGCCGTGACTTCGTCGGCATCACCGATATCTGCTGTCCGGTCATCGGGCCGGACGGCAGTGCCGTCGCCTCCATCATCGTCGCCTATATCAATCGCCATACGCGTGAAAGCCGCCATGCCTATACTCTGGAGGTCCTGCGGGCTGCCTGCGATCGCATCTCCATGAAGCTGTCACCGAGGGTTCGCTAAGGGATCGTGATGCGCTGAGGGCGCGGCGAAGCACCGTCCGCTGGCCGTTTGCACCGGATTGATAATACCAGTATAGGTCCAGTCAGGAATGTTTTGATCCTGGGTGCTTCTCGCGCGGGAGGAAGGGCAATGACAACCGTGAACCTGATCGGGCTTGTCAGTCGGGAAATGGAAGCGACAGCGTCCGATGTGCCGCTTTACAGACGGTTGAAATCGGCGATCGAGGCGGCGATCCGCTCCAACGCGTTGAAAGCCGGCGCGGTTCTGCCAGGCGAGCGGGTTCTGGCGGAAGCCCTGTCGATCTCGCGAGTCACTGTGAGAAAGGCCCTGGCGCTGCTCGAAGAGGAAGGGCAGCTCAATCGCCGGCACGGTTCCAAAACCGAGATCGGGTCGCGGGTCGAGAAATCGCTTTCGACGCTGACGAGCTTTTCGGAGGACATTCTGGCGCGCGGCCTGAAGCCTGGATGTCTATGGCTTTCCAAGCAGATAAGCCGTCCATCCCCGGCCGAAATGATGGCCCTGGGTATTGCGGGCAATACCAATGTGGTTCGCATGCGTCGTGTGAGGACGGCCGATGGCGCGCCGATCGCCGTCGAGGTCTCGGCCGTGCCGGTTCGCTTCCTTCCTTCGCCCGAGATGGTTCAGGATTCCCTTTATGAAGCGCTTGATGCACGCGGCTTCCTGCCTCAGAGGGCAATCCAGCGCATGCGCTCGCGCGGCGCGTCGCTGGAGGATGCAAAGCACCTTCATTGTGACGCGGGCGCACCGCTGCTGATGACCGAGCGCCGCTGCTTTCTCGCCGACGGACAGATCGTGGAATACTGCGAGACACGCTACAAAGGCGACGTCTACGATTTCGTCTTCGAGCTGCAAAGATAATACCAGTTATGAACTGGTTGTAATCTGGTATTTTCCATTTATCGTGATGGCGACAAGGGAGTGCCGACGTGCAGCGGGAAGACATCGCCAACAGTCTCATCGTGTCCTGCCAGCCGGTTCCCGGCGGCCCGATGGACAGTGCGCAATTCGTGACGGGCTTTGCCAGGGCCGCTGTTGAAGCCGGAGCCAAGGCCCTCCGCATCGAATCCGTGCCCTATGTCGCGGCCGCCCGCCTGGCCGTCCGCGTGCCGATCATCGGTATCGTCAAGCGCGATCTCACCGACAGCCCCGTGCGCATCACACCCTATCCGGCCGATGTCGAGGCCCTGGCCGAGGCGGGCGCCGATATCATCGCTTTCGATGCGACGGAGCGTGTCCGTCCCGTTCCTGTCGAAGCGCTTGTGAAAGCCGTCAAGGCCAGGAACAAGCTGACCATGGCCGATTGCTCTTGCCTTGACGATGCGCGCCGGGCCCTTGCCGCGGGTGTCGATTTCGTCGGCACGACGCTTTCCGGCTATGTCGGCGGGCCGGAGCCGCAGGATCCGGATATCGCCCTCATCGCTGAAATGCGAACCCTGACCCCCTACGTCATTGCCGAAGGGCGTATCCGGTCGCCTGAGCAGGCGGCTGCCGCCGCGCGCGCCGGCGCCTGTGCCGTGGTTGTCGGCTCGGCGATCACCCGTACCGAGCACGTCACCTCATGGTTCCACCAGGCGCTTTCCGACGCCTATGCGGCGAGGGGCGCGCAAACCGCCCTTGGCACAAGTGTCCTGGGCCCAACCGTTCTGGGCCCATCCGTCCTGGGCATCGACATCGGGGGAACCAAGACGATGGCCGCGCTGGTCAACGATGGCACGGTGGTCGAGGACATGATCGTGCCGACTGCGCGAGAGGCTGGACCCGAGGCCTGGCTTGCGTCCTTGGCGCAAAGTACGTCGGCCTGGTCGAGCCGCTTCAGCCGCATCGGCATTGCGGTGACCGGACTGGTGCAGGATGGACGCTGGTCGGCATTGAATCCGGCAACCCTTGGCATTCCCGACGGCTACCCGCTGGTCGAAAGAGCATCCGCTGTTTTCGGCAAGCCGGTCTGTGCGTTCAACGATGCCCAGGCGGCTGCCTGGGGCGAATACAAATTCGGCGCCGGGCAAGGTCGCGACATCGTCTTTCTGACCATCTCTACCGGAATTGGCGGCGGCATCGTTTGCAACGGCCGATTGCTGTCCGGTCTAGCCGGTCACTTCGGTCTGATCCGTGGTCTGTCTGAAGACCGGGCTCCGCTCGAAGACAGCACGTCCGGCCGCTGGATCGCTTCGGAGGCCCTCAAGGCCGGTTCCAAGGCGGACGCCGCCGATGTGTTCGGACACGCGCTGAAGGGCGAGGACTGGGCCGGCGCCATCGTCTCGCGAAGCGCCTCGCGGGTCGCGGCGCTGTGCCGGGACATTCAGATGATGTTCGATCCGAAATTGATCGTCATCGGTGGCAGCATCGGTCTTGCAGAAGGCTATCTCGACCGGGTGCGCGCACATCTGAGCGAGGTCCCGCCGCGCCTTTCCCCCCATCTCGTGGCGGCGAAGCTCGGAGGCCACGCCGGCGTCATCGGTGTTGCCGATCTTGCCGAATGGGCAAGGTAACGGCGCCCCGGTCGTGTCATGCAAAAATCATCAAAAAAGAAGGGAACGATCATGAAATTGAGCAGGACATCTTTTGCGCTTATGGCCACCCTCCTTGCGGGGACGGCTTTGCCGACCTTTGCCAACGCAACCGTGACCGTGCTCGGCTGGCCTGGCGGCTCCGAGGAAACCGCACTGCGGGCAACCGTGGAAACCTACAACAAGCAGGCCAGCGATGCCGACAAGGTGGAACTGCTGTTCTTCAACCGGGAAGGCTTTTACGACAAGCTGCAGGCTGACATGGCGGCCGGATCCAGTGCCTTCGACGTGAACCTCGTCGCCACCTACTCGCTCGGTCGCTACGCGCCCTATATGGAGCCGGTCGATCTTGGCGCGGACGCGGCCAAGATTTTCGGCGAATCCGTTCTCAAGACGATGCAGTTCGACGGCAAGCAATACGGCGTCCCGACAGACCTTTCGTTGCACTTCATGTACCACCGCAAGGATCTCATCGACGCCTTGATCAGGGATGACGCCGCCAGGAAGACCTATGGTGAAATCGCCCGGAAATATCTCGGCAAGCCCCTGCAGCCGAAAGACCCGGATAGCTGGACCTGGGACGACTGGGCGGCCACCGCCCTCTATTTCACCAAGCAGGTGAACCCCGACAGCCCGGTGCGTTATGGCACGGTCCTGCAGATGAAGAACCTGCTGTTCAACATGATGGTCTTCCAGTCCCTGCCGCGTTCCTACGGCGGCGACTGGATGGACAAGGACGGCAATGTCACGGTGGATTCCGATGCCTACAAGACCGGCCTCGAACTCTACAAGAAGCTCTATGATGCCGGTTCTTCGCCCAAGGATTCGCTGAGCTACGAATATGCGGAAACCAACGCGGCCTTCGCATCCGGCCAGGCCGCGACGGCGCTGCAGTGGAATGCCGCGGCGGCGGATCTGACCAGCACCGAAAAATCCCCGGCCGTCGCCGAGGTGACCGGGATCGTCGCGCCACCGGCAGGTCCCGACGGACGCGCCGATCACATCCACGGCCTTGGTTTGGGCCTTAACAAGAACGCCAAGAACAAGGAAGGCGCCGTCAAGTTCCTGAAGTGGCTCGCCACCGAGGATGCGGCCTTGCTCTATGCGCGCAGCGGCGGTTCGCCGGCATTGTCTCCCGATGTCGTCGCCAAGGTTGCGAAGGAACGTCCCGACCTCGTCAAGCTCGGCGAATTCGCCAGCAAGTACGGCTATGTCATGACCGGAGCGACGTCCGCGAGTGCGCTCCCGGTCTATGAGCTGCAGGCAAAGGAGTTCACCGGCTACTGGTCCGGCCAGCAGAGCCTCGAGGATGCGCTCGCCCACACCAAGGCGGGCATGCAGGACCTTCTGAAGAAATAAATTATTGGCCGGATGCCGGGCCGAGGCCCGGTATCCGGCGCGTTTGGCGGATCGACATGGCCCTTGTGACACGTGCCGAAGGCAGGATGTATCTGACGCCGCTGGTCGGCTTCTTGCTTCTGTTCCTCGGCTTTCCGGCGATCGTCAATCTGATCTATTCCGTTTCGACCGTCACATTCGAGACCTTGCGCAGTCCGGTGTTGAGCGGTTTCGGTAACTATGTCGCGGTGTTGAACGACCGCGAATTCTGGAGCTCGGCCTGGTTCTCGCTGCGCTTCGGTATTCTTACCGCATCGGCGGAATGTCTGATCGGCCTTTTCCTTGCCATCTTCCTGGCGCCGCTTCTGAGCAAGCGTCCAGTCCTGATGGCGCCGTTGATGCTGCCGCTGATGGTCGCACCGGCCATGGTCGGTCTCATGTACCGGCTGGTGCTGCATGAATTCGCGGGCCCCGTCCCCTACTATCTCTTCGAATGGTTTGGCGACAGCCCGGCCTTCCTCGACATCAACAATGCCTTCCGCACCCTTGTCGTCGTGGAGACGCTACAATGGACGCCTTTCGCCTTCCTGCTCTTCTACATGGCCTATTCGGCCATACCGCTCGACGTGCGCGAAGCCTCCTCGCTCGATGGCGCATCACCGTTTGAGATCGTCCGCTGGATCGATCTGCCCTTGATGAAGCCGACGCTGGTCATCGCGTTTTTCATTCGTTTCATCGACGGTTTCCGGGTGTTCGACAATGTCTATGCGCTGACCGGCAGTGGCGCTGGCGGTTCAACGACGTCCTTGTCGATCTACATCTATCAGGCCTTCTTCAAGGAAGGGGCTATCGGCAAGGCGGTCGCCGCTTCGGTTATCCTGTTCCTGGCGTCGTTCATCGTTCTCCACGGCCTTAACCGGCTTGCCGGCCGCAGGAAGCGTTGACGATGGTCAGGGCACTGCGCTGGATCGTTTTTGCCATCGCCGTGCTGGCGATGAATTTCCCCATTATCGTGACGCTGATCACATCGCTCAAAAGCCAGCGCGAGCTTTCGACGAACCCCGGTTTGTGGATCAGCCAACCGACGCTCGACAACTATCTGGAGGTTCTGACGCAGACCAGCCGCTTCAACATCTATGCCTACCTGCTGAACAGCACCGTGGCGGCGCTGATCGGAACCGGCCTTGCGATCGTGCTCGCGTTCCCGGCTGCCTATGCGATCGCGCGTAGCGAGGCGGGAAAGCGCTTGGTCCTGCCGATCGTCATCAATCTTCGCGCCGTGCCGCTGATCATCTTCGCGATCCCGCTTTACATGATGTACCAGTGGCTGGGCCTGCTCGATACGCGGATCGGGCTCGGGCTCATCCTGACCATCGTCAACGCGCCGCTTGCGCTCGTCATCCTGGTGAACGCGATTTCAGATGTACCGGTCGAACTCGACGAGGCGGCGAAAGTCGATGGCGCAAGTTCCTTGCAGGTGATGATGATGATCGTCCGGCCCGTCATCCGACCGGCGCTGGTCACGACCCTCATCTTCGGCTTCATCACCGCCTGGAACGAATTCCTCTTCGGCCTCATGCTGACAACCAGCCGTGCCGTCCCGATGACGGTCGGCGCATCGTTTTTTTTCGCCGCAAGCGGCGGCGGCGTAAAATGGGGAACCGCTTCCGCGGTCATGATGCTGGGCGCCTTGCCGCCGGCCTTGCTGGGTCTTGTGATGTATCGGCAGATATCAGGATCCATGACCGCTGGAGCGGTCAAAGGCTAAAGCAAGACGAAGTTCGTCGTTCTGACTAGTTGGGCAACCCTATCCGACAGGGCGAGCGCACTTGTCAGGCCAGGTGACTCGATTCCGAAAAGACTGATCAGCCGTCCGGACTGATCTGCCAGAATGTCGAAATCGCCGAACTGCAACCCGTTCGTTTTAGGCCGCAGCCCGCAATAGCTCGGCTCCAGTTCCCCGTCCCTCAGCCCCGGCCAATAGCGTCGGATGGCCGCGTAAAATGGTGTGGCCCGAGTTGCGTCGACCGCGTAGCCGACCTCATCGACGGGCTCGACGTCCGGCCCGAAACGAACCGATCCGGCCATATCCAGCGTCAGGTGAACTCCGAGGCCGCCTGGTTCCGGAACCGGATAAACAAGATGGTTGAAGGACGGGCGGCGTCCAAGCGCAAAGTAATTGCCTTTGACGTAGGTGACATCTGGGATTTTGCCGCCATGCCCGCCCGCAAGGCTCCGGGCAACCAGATGGGCTAACAATCCGGCCGCATTGATGACCAGATTTGCGGCGATCCTATAGCCTTCCATATCGCCGCCAAACTGGAGCTCGCAGCCCGTTTCGGCGACGCTGCCGCCGAGAACCGGCGCGCGAAACGCAAAGGTGGCACCGGCATTCTCGGCATCGCCCTGTAGCCCCAGCATCAGCGCGCGGCTGTCGACGATCCCCGTGCTTGGGGACAAAAGCGCGCCGGCAACGTCCAGTTCAGGTTCAAGCCGTTCCACATCCGCGCGGCTGAGCATCTCCAGGTCCGCAACACCATTGTCCGCAGCCTTGGTCCGGATCCCCTCCAGAATCGGCAACTCCGCGTCGCTGGCGGCGACGATCAGCTTGCCGATGCGTTTGTGCGGAATCCCGCGCGCTTTGCAATAGCGGTAAAGCGCGTTCTTTCCTTCGACGCATAGCTGCGCTTTCAGGCTGCCCTTCGGATAGTAGATGCCGGCATGAATGACCTCGCTGTTGCGGCTCGACGTGCCCAGCCCTGGGCTGTCCTCGGCCTCCACGACAAGAACTTCGCGTCCCTCGAGCGCCAGCCGCCGCGCAATCGCCAGGCCGACGACGCCGGCGCCGATGACGATGCAATCGACTTTCTCGTCGGGGACCCCCATCGTCATTCGCCAGCCCCTGGGGCACAATGCAGGACGTGCAAGCAGGCCTCACCAGAATTCCGGCCCGCCGAAAGCACCACAAGCATGACATGTCACTCCATCGGCCGTTTCTGTCCGAGCGTGCAACGAAATAAGCACCGCGATTGCGGCAAATACCATAATGTTGGTGATCGACGAAGCGCATAGAGCTCCGGCTTGACGCCATAGCGCAGTGCGCTCCAGGCGACCGATGGCATGGTAGGCGTGGCGCCGGGTAGAACGAGATATTCGGGCCATTGAGCGACAGCACGAAGGCTACGATCAGGCTGCCAAATAAGCCCGACCATGCAGGAATGCGTCATCGCCATCGATTATCGAGGCACGCCGAGGAAGGCCGCTGCACGCCTTTCCTGGAGGTGCGCTACAGAAACTATCCCCGGCCCAGGATCATCTCCGCTGCCCGCTGCCCGATCATCATGCTGGGGGCATTGGTGTTGCCGCCGATCAGCTTCGGCATCACGGACGCATCCGCGACCCGCAAGCCACCGATGCCGCGCACCTTGAGCGTTGCCGGGTCGACGACGGCCATCGCGTCGGTCCCCATCTTGCACGTCCCCACCGGATGATAGACGGTGAGCGCTTCGGCACGCAGATAGGCGAGGATCTCGTCATCGCTGCGAACATCCTTGCCCGGCAGCATCTCCGTCCCCCTGATCGGGTCGAACTCGGATGCGGCAAAGATTTGACGCGCGATCTTGATGCCTTCGACCAACACCCTGGCGTCCTCGTCGCTCGAGAAGAAGCGATGATCGATCAGCACATCCCGGTTCGATGCCTGGCCTGACAGTTTGAGTTCGCCGACGCTTTTGGGCCTGAGCACGCAGGTGTGGATTGCGTAGCCATGGCCGTACTCCACCAGCCTGCCGCGATGGCTGCGATAGCCGGGCACGAAGTGGAACTGGATGTCGGGAATGCCGTTCGCATACTTCGTCCGGGCAAAGCCGCCGGCTTCGACGTAGTTGGTGGTGAGCATGCCCTTGCGGCCGGCAAAATACCGGAAGGGCGCAGCCAGCACGCGGGGCAAGTTGGGCAGCGACAGGCCGAGCGTCTTCGTGCTCGAGGAGCGGACCGTGATCATGCCGTCGATATGGTCCTGAAGGTTCTTGCCCACGCCCGGCAGATCGACAACCGGCTTTATACCGATCGCCTGCAGCTCGGCGGCTGCGCCGATGCCGGACGCCAGCAAGATCTTCGGTGAATTGATCGCCCCGGCCGAAAGCACGATTTCGCGGCGGGCCGACAGCGTCTTCTGCTCGCCCTTGTACCGCACCCGTACCCCTGTCGCGCGCCCCTCGGCTATATCGAGGTCGATCACTTCGCATTCGCTGAGGATTGTGAGATTCTTGCGATCGAGCACCGGGCGCATGAAGGCGGTGAAACTGCTGAAGCGCTGGCCGCGATCCTGGGTGACATTGTAGATGCCGAGGCCGAACTGGCTTTCGGCATTGAAGTCGCTGTTGGCCGGAAGACCGGCATTGTTGCCGGCCTTGACGAACATCGACGACAGCACATTCGGATCGCGCGGCTTGTCGACCAGCAGTTCCCCGCCTGTACCGTGGTAGTGCGGGTCCTGGCCAAGCAGGTTGCGCTCGAGCTTCTTGAAGACGGGAAGCACGTCGCTGAATGCCCAGCCTGCGCAGCCGAGTCGCGACCACTCGTCATAGTCCTGCGCGGCGCCCCTGATGTAGACCATCGAGTTGATGGAACTGGAGCCGCCCAGCGCCTTGCCGCGATTGACCGGAATCCTGCGGCCGTTGAGGTTGGGCTGAGGCACGCCGACATAGCAGTAGTCATAGTTCGGATTGCCGTAGAGCGAGAGGATGCCGGCAGGCACCTTGACCCGCAGCCCGTTATCGCTGCCGCCGGCTTCGATCAGGCACACTTTGTGGGACGGGTTGGCGCTCAGGCGATTGGCAAGGACACAACCGGCCGAGCCTGCGCCGATGACGATATAATCGTAGTCAAGATTTTCGGTCTGCATGGCCAGCCCCTTTGAGAATGGAGATGCCGGGGCGGCGCGCGCCCCGGCTGAGCGGCTCATTGCAGAAGCTGCGTCCAGACCTTGGTGACGAGTTCCTGCGCCGCCGGCGAGCAGGCCTGGCCCATCTTGACGGGAACGGTCGGGAACAGCTCCGGAGCGTTCTCCTTGTTGTAGAGCGCCTTGCTCTCGTCGATCTTCACCGGCGAAGAGTGGCCGTAATAATTGTACTGCGCCGTCGCGTTGTCGATCTGGGTCATGAAATCGATGAACTTCTTGGCGTTCTCGATATTGGCCGCGCCCTTCGGCACGACATAGGAATCCAGCCAGCCGACCAGACCTTCTTTCGGCATCGCGTATTCGACATTGGCCTTGTCGTTGCGGCGAAGCCTCATGGTGTTGCCGTCCCACCAGAAATGGGCGGCAACCTCGCCGCTGCCGATGCGGTTTTCGATGTTGTCGCTGGAATAGGCCGCCACGAATGGCTTCTGCGCCAGCAAGAGGTCGAGCACGCGCTTCATCTCCTGCGGGTCTTCGCTGCAATATTTGATGCCGAGATAGTTTTCCGCTGCCGGAATGACTTCGTCGGGCTGCGCCAGGCTGGCGATCTTGCCGCGCAGCTCCGCCGGTGGCTCGAAGTAGGTCTTCCAGCTGTCGACCGGGCCTTTGTAGAGGTCGCGGTTGACGGTGTAGCCGGCATTGCCGAAGGCGAGCGGGATCGAATGATTGCCTGTCGCATCCCACCACGGTTTCTGCCAGTCCGGCAGGACTTGGCTGTAGGCCGCCATCGAGCTGGCGCCGAAATCCTCAAGCAGCCCGCTGTCGATCATGATCTTCACGAAGTGCTGCGAAGGCGTGACGATGTCGTAGCCCGACGAGCCGGCCTGCAGCTTGGTCAGCAGGTCCTCGTTGGATGAGAAGGCGTCGACCGTGACCTTTATGCCGGTTTCCTTCTCGAATTTCGTGACCATCTCGGGCGAGATGGAATCCGCCCATGCGTAGATGGCCAGGCTGCCCTCGGCGACAGCGGGCACGCTAAAGGCGAGGCTCATGGCACCGGCCATGGCGAGCGCTGCAATTTTGGTCGTCATGTCATTTCCCTGTTTGTTGTTCTCCCAGGGGCGACGATAACAAACCGTCGGGTTCGATAAATTCGATTTGCCCGACGCCTTGATTAGGAAAAACTACGCCGCTGCTACTGCCGTCGCTGAAGCAGGAAGGCCACGGTCGCCAGCACCACCGAAACAATCATGATCAAGGTCGAGATTGCGTTGAGCTGCGGCGACACGCCCTGCTTGATCAGCGAGAAAATGTAGACCGGCAGCGTGGTGGCGCCGCCGGAATTCAACAGGTTGCTGGTGATGAAATCATCCATCGAGATGACGAAGGCGAGCATGGCGCCGGCGAAAACACCCGGCAGGATGAGCGGCAGCGTGACGCGACGAAAGGCGACCCAACCGGTTGCATAGAGATCGCGGGCGGCTTCCTCCAGATCGAAGTCCATTCCCTGCAGGCGGGCGCGTATCGGCAGGAAGGCGAACGGGATGCAGAAGGTGGTGTGGGCGATCATCAGCTTCACCATTCCGTTGGCGAGCCCGATCTCGGAGAAGAGGATCAGGACGGCGACAGCAACGACGATTTCGGGCAGGAGCAGCGGCAGGTTCACCACCGCTTCGGAGATGCGGCGGAACCGGACATCGCGGCCGCGCACCAGCACCAATGCCGCCATCAACGCGACAAGGGTCGAGGCGACTGTGGCGACCGTGGCGACGAGCAGGGAGGTCTTCACCGCTGTCATCAGGTTGGCGTTGGACAAAGCGGTGGCGTACCAGTGCAATGAGAAGCCGCCCCAATTGGAGACGATCCGGTTCGCATTGAAAGAGTAGAACACCACGACGGCGATGGGCAAATAGAGATAGGCGAAGAAGATCGCGCTGAAGAGACCGAAGCCCGGATAGCGCCTGACATCATCGTCCGCGTTCATGCCGCACGCTCCAGGCCTTCGGTGCGCATCGAGCGCAGACCCTGGAAAATCAGGAAGACCATGACCGCGGCCATCAGCACGATGGCGATGGCGGCGCCGAGCGGCCAGTTGCGGGCGCCACCGAACTGCAGCTGGATGAGATTGCCCATCATCATTGTCTTGCCGCCGCCGAGCAGGGTCGGCTCCAGGACCGCGCCGAGGCTTGGAACGAACACCAGGATCGCGCCGGCGATCATGCCGGGCCGGGTGAGGGGCAGGATAACGCGGCGCAATGTGGTGACGCGGTTGCCATAGAGATCATGCGACGCCTCGATGAGCGCAGGGTCGAGTTTCTCGATCGAGGCGAAGATCGGCAGGATCATCAGCGGAATGTAGCTGTAGACGAGACCGAGCAGCATGGCGGTGTTGCCGAACAGCAGCGAGTCCATGTTGTCGACGAGGCCGAGACCGCGAAGGGTCTTTTCGACGACACCATCCTTGCCAAGGATGATGATCCAGGAATAGACGCGCACGATCATCGAAACCCAGAATGGCAGCGTGACGAGATAGATCAGCAGCACTTTGATCGCCGGCCGCTGCAGCGCGATGAAATAGGCGACCGGGAAGCTCAGAAGCAGGCAGATCGATGTTGTCACGGCCGACAGGACCAGCGTTCTGGCAACAACGATGAGATATTGCGGATTGAACTCCATCTCGCCGGTCCAGCCTTCGTTGAACAAAAGCTGCTTGTAGGGCGCTGTGGTGAACACATATTCGAACCCGCCGTAAGGTCCGCGCGTCGAGAACGACACCACGATGATGATACCGATCGGGATGATCAGCGTCAGCAGCATGATGAGATGGGCCGGCAGCAGGCCGAGGACATTCCAGTCAGGACTTTTTGTGCGTGCCTTCATGCGCCGAGGATCCGCACGGATTCGGCGGCAAAGCCGACTTTTACCGATTGCCCGATTTCGAACATCTGGCCGCGGCTGACGCTGTTGCGCTTGGAGATGCGCAGCTTGGTGCCGCCCGCTTCAATCAGATAGTATGTGTAGCCGCCAAGATAATTGGTGCTCATGATCGTGCCATCGACAGCGATCGGGTTGTCCTGGGCGGGCAGGCTAATTTTCTCCGGACGTATTGAGATGAAGGCCTTCTGGCCGGCGACCGCTTTCTTGTGAGAGGCCGTCAAAGTCATGCCGAGCTGCGTTTTCACGGTTGCCTGCTCGCCGTCCACGGCAATCACGTCAGCATCGAGGAAGTTGGTCTCGCCGATGAAATCGGCGACGAAGCGGTTCGACGGCTCCTCGTAGATCGCCGCGGGTGTGCCAAGCTGCTGGATCTCGCCATCGCCGAGAACGCAGATGCGATCCGACATGTCGAGCGCTTCTTCCTGGTCGTGGGTGACGAAGACGAAGGTGATGCCGGTCTTGCGCTGCAGGATGCGCAGCTCGTCGCGCATGGCCTGGCGCAGCTTCAGGTCGAGTGCGGAGAGCGGTTCGTCGAGCAGCAGCACTTCCGGTTCCGGCGCCAGGGCGCGGGCGAGCGCGACGCGCTGGCGCTGGCCGCCCGACAATTGCTGCGGCTTGCGCCCGGCAAAGGCCTCCATATGGACGAGACGAAGCATATCGGCGACGCGCGCATCGCGGCGGCCCTTTGACCAGCCGAGGTTTTCGAGCCCGAAGCCGATGTTCTGTTCGACGCTCATATGCGGAAACAGGGCGTAGCTCTGGAAGACGGTGTTGACCCGCCGCTTATGCGGGGGGAGTCCCTGTATGTCCGAGCCGTGCAGGAAAATCTGCCCCGCCGTCGGCTGCTCGAAACCGGCGATCATGCGCAGCAGGGTGGTCTTGCCGCAGCCGCTCGGGCCGAGCAGCGTGAAGAACTCGTTGTCGTAGATGTCGAAGGAAACAGGCTTCAGCGCCTGATAGGTGCCGAACACCTTGGAGACGCCCTTGATCTCGACGGCCTTTCGAGGTGCGCCGTGGCCAGCCTCGTCATTCATGGTCAGGCGCTCCGGTCAGGACTTTTGCGAGCTCGGCGATGAAGGTGATCGACGCCGCGCCACTGAGAACGGGCGCGGCGTCGGTCAGGTGGTTACATCTTCTCCCATTTGCCGCTGCGGACGACGAACATGTCGATGTCGATGGCCATGTTGGTCTGTCCGTTGGCATCGAACGAGACGTCTCCCAGAATGCCGTCGTGGTGGATGTCACGAATGGCCTTGCTCAGCGCCTCCTTGTCGTCGAGGCCTTTTTCCTTGATGACCTGAAGCAGGATCTGCGTCGCCTCGTAGGCATATTTCGCATAGGAGCCGGCAGGATCGGGATAAGCCTTGGTTTCATAGGCCTTGTTGAATTCCTCGAGCTTGGGGTTCGACTGGACGGCCGGAGTTCCGGCGATGGTGCCCTCGGCGGCAGCTCCCGCGATCTCGATGAATTTCGGGTCGTAGATGCCTGAAATTCCGTACATCGGCAGATTGCCCATGCCGAGGTCGGCCATCTGGCTGCGCACCAGCGCTGCTTCGGTGACGACGCCGCCGAAATAGACCGCGTCGGGCGACGCTGCCTTCGCGGTAGTCAGCATGGCGCGGAAATCGGTCGTGCCGACAGCCGCGGCATCCGAAGAAACGACCTCGCCGCCGGCCGCCTTGAAGAAATCGCCGAACCATTTGGTGTTGGCCGCACCGTAGTCGGTGGTGTCGGAGATGATGGCGATCTTCTTGATCTTGCCTTGCTTGGCGATGGCTTCGGCCAGCGGTTTGTTCTCGTTGACCAGCGTCGGCGTCACGCGGGTCACGTTGGGGAAGTTCTGTTCGGTAATCTTCGGGCTGACCGCGCCCCAGACGATGAACGGCATCTGCGAGCGGTTGAAGACCGGGATCGTCGCCAACGCGACCGAGCTGTTCCAATGCCCCGTTGCCGCGACCACCGCGGGATCGTTGACCAGCTTCTGCGCCGCCGAAACGCCGACGGCCGGATCGGAGGCGTCATCGAGCACGACGCCTTCCACCTGGTGCGGGTAGCCGCTGGCATTGGCCTGCTCGATGGCGAGCAGGAAGCCGTTGCGGGCGCCGAG
This sequence comes from Mesorhizobium sp. WSM4809, assembly GCF_055811655.1. Lineage (NCBI taxonomy): Bacteria > Pseudomonadati > Pseudomonadota > Alphaproteobacteria > Hyphomicrobiales > Phyllobacteriaceae > Mesorhizobium > Mesorhizobium sp. WSM4809. Next base: position 108,282 of record NZ_JBVVQW010000008.1, on the reverse strand, counting down.
GCCCTGCTGGGCGTTGCCGCCGGAGAGCGGCCCGATGAAGCCGAGCTTGATCTGGTCGGCCTGCGCCTGGGCGGCGCCCAGGGCAATGGCAAACAGAGAGCCGGCCAGAATTGACGATACGCGGATAAGCGCACTGCGCCTGTTTTGCATGGTTCCACCTCAAACAGAATTATCTGCCGCCGTCGTAGCGACCCGGCCGATCGTGATCGTCGGCTGATCATCAGTGTACGGGCGCGTATTCAGTGACGAAATTCGGAAATTGTGACTCGTGAGTTCGGAGATTCGTTCTGTCCGCCCGGGATGGCGGTTGATACCTGTCGGCTTCAATCGAGAGACGGACCGCATGGCGGAACTGCTTGTCCAGCAACTGGTGAACTGGATAACCCTTGGCTGCATCTATGCCTTGCTGGCGATCGGATTCAGCCTGATCTTCGGTGTCTTGAACGTCATTCATTTCTCGCATGGCGATGTCGCGATGACGGCGCCGTTCATCACGCTGGCGCTTGCCCAGGCGTTGGCGACCGCTCTTGGCGCCTCGGGCCCCGCCTGGCTGGTGCTTGCGGTTCCGGTCGCCGTGCTCGCCGTCGGTTTGATCGGCGTCCTGCTGGACAAGGTGGTCATCAGGCGCTTCCGCGATGCGCCCGCCATAATGGCGCTGGTGGCGACCGTGGCGCTCGGCATCGTCATCCGCGAGCTGATCCGCCATCTCTATCCGCAGGGATCGAACCCGCATGCCTTCCCGCGCCTGGTGTCGGGCATGGCTTTCGAAATCTCCGGCGTTGCCATCAGCTGGTTCGCGCTGCTGGTGGTGGTGCTGACCGTCGCGCTGGTTGCCATGCTGTTTGTCTTCCTGCGCATGACCCCGCTCGGGCTGCGCATCCGGGCGGCCTCGGAGGACCGGGTCGTGGCGCGCATGATGGGCATCCGCGATGCACGCGTCTTCCGTGCGACGTTCTTCATTGCCTCGGCTATCGGCGCCATCGCAGGACTTCTGTTCGCAAGCTATGCCGGCGTGACACGGTTCGACTTCGGCGTCATGGCCGGCCTGCTCGGCTTTTCCGCCGCGGTCATCGGCGGCCTCGGCTCGATGCCGGGCGCCATACTGGGCGGACTGATCATTGCCGGCATCGAAGTGCTGGCGCAGACATTCGTGCCGGACGGCGCTTCCTACCGGCTGGTCTTCGTCTTCCTGCTGGTCATCGCCGTGCTCATCTTCCGCCCCGCCGGCCTGCTTGGGCGCACCGTCATGGAGAAAGTCTAGCATGCAGGGTCGTGCTTCACCCGACGTGCCGGGCATAGCCGCGGCCACGGTCTTCGCCATCGCCTCGCAAATCATCGGGGCAGCGTTCCTGTACCTCATCCTCAGAGTCGACGGCGGCTGGCAGGTGGTCGGCCTGCTGGCCTTGCTCGGCCTCGGTTTCTACCTGCTGGAGAGGCTGCCGTGGATCGCCGACTATGCGTTGGCGAGCTTTGCCCGGGTTCCGCTCGTGGCGATGATCACTGCGGCGGTCATCGTCCTGGCCTTTCCGTTCTTCGTCGGATCCAACACCTATATCCTCCATCTGCTGATCGTCGCCGAGCTTTATGCGGTGCTGGCGCTGGCGCTCAATTTCCAGCTCGGCAGCGCCAACATTCCGAACTTCGCCACCGGCGCTTCCTACGGCATCGGCGCCTACGTGTCGGCGCTGCTGGCGATCAATTTCGGCGTCAGCTTCTGGCTGACGCTGCCGGTCGCGGCGCTGGCGGCGACCCTGTTCGGTTTCATCATCGGCATCCCGTCGATGCGCACGCGCGACACTTATCTGGCGCTTGTCACCATCGCCTTCGGTGTCGTGGTCCAGCAATTGCTGAACAATTTCAGCTGGACCGGCGGACCCAACGGACTGGTCGGCATTCCGGCGCCCAGCCTGTTCGGCCATTCCTTTGCCGATCCGCTGGTGATCTTCGGCTGGAAGCTGCCGAGCCAGGCGAATTTCTATTATCTGTCGGCCGCACTGGTCGTCGTCGCCATCGTCACCGCGCACCGGCTGCACGGCTCGCGCATCGGTCTGGCCTGGAACGCGCTGCGCGCCGACGAGATCGCCGCCAAGGCGCAAGGCATCAATGTGGCGTGGTTCAAAGTGCTGGCCTTCGCCGTCGACGCCTTTCTCGCCGCCTTCGCCGGCACGATCTACGCCTTCTACGTCTCCTACATTTCTCCCGACAATTTCACCTTCCTGGTCTCCGTCACCATCATGACCATGGTCATCGTCGGCGGCATGGACAATATTTTCGGTGTCATCGTCGGTGCGTTCCTGCTGACCATCCTGCCGGAGAAATTGCGCGCGTTCGCCGACTACCGCCTGCTGTTCTTCGGCGTCGTCATCATCGGCTTCCTGATGATCCGGCCGCAAGGTCTGTTCCCGCAACGCATGCGGCGCTACGGAGGCGAGCCGTGAGCGCGCTTCTCAAGGTCGAGAATTTGACGATGCGCTTCGGCGGCCTGGTCGCGCTCAACGATGTCAGCCTGTCGATCGACAAGGGCGCGGTGCTCGCCGTCATCGGCCCGAACGGCGCCGGCAAGTCGACGCTGTTCAATGTCGTGACCGGCGTCTACCGGCCAACCTCCGGTCGCGTGACCTTCGACGGTGCCGAGATCACCGGCCGCCCGTCCTACGAAGTTGTCGACCGCGGCATCGCCCGCACATTCCAGTCGTCGCGTCTGTTCTCCGACCTCAGTGTCCTCGACAACGTCATCATCGGCATGCACACCCGCACCAGGACCGGCGTGCTGACCGCGCTGTTTAGGCCTGGCGCATCGCGCCGCGAGATGGCGGCTTGCGTGGAAAAGGCCGAAACCCTGCTCAAGCTCGGCTCCGGCGACCTGTTCGAACAACGCTACCGGCCAGCGGGTACACTGGCCCAAGCCGACAGGCGGCGCCTGGAAATTGCCCGAGCGCTCGCATCGCAGCCCAAGCTCTTGCTGCTCGACGAACCTTCGGTCGGCATGGACGATACGGAAACCGACGCGCTGGTGGCCGACATCACGCGGCTGCGCGTACAAAACCCTGCTCTGTCGGTGGTCCTGATCGAGCACGACATGCGGGTGGTCGAAGCGTTCCCGCAGCATGTCACCTGCATCGACTATGGCAGCAAGATCGCCGAGGGCGACTTCGCGGCGGTGCGCGCCGACCCGCGCGTCCAGGAAGCCTATCTCGGGAAGGCGGTCGCCCATGCTTGAACTCAGGGATGTCGATACTTCCTATGGCGCGGTGCCGATGCTGCGCGGCGTGGCGATGAGCGTGCGCCCCGGCGAACTGGTCTGCCTGCTGGGGCCGAACGGCGCCGGCAAGACGACAACCTTCATGACCGTCTGCGGCGTCGTGCGGGCGCAGCGCGGCAAGGTCGAGGTGATGGGCAGGGACATGGCGACGCTCGGCACGGAAAACCTGGCGTCGCTCGGCGTCGGGCTCGTTCCCGAAGGGCGCCGGCTGTTCCCCGGCCTGACCGTGATGGAGAATTTGCGTCTGGGCTATGATGCGGTGTCGGGCAGGGGACCCAATTTCAGGGTGCAACTGGACAAGATGTGCAAGCTGTTTCCGCGCATCCATGAGCGTTTGCGCCAAGTCGCCGGCACGCTGTCCGGCGGCGAACAGGCGATGGTGGCGCTGGCGCGCGCGCTGATCGGCGAACCCAGACTGGTGATCATGGACGAGCCGTCGCTCGGTCTCTCGCCAAAACTCATCGGCGAGTATTTCGAGATCACAAGGGAGATCCATCGCCAAGGCACGACCATCCTGTTGATCGAACAGAATGCCGAAATGGGGCTGGGCATCGCCGATCGCGGCTATGTGCTGGTCAAGGGTAGGGTCGCCCAGGAGGGGCCGGCAAAGGAGTTGCTCTCGTCCAAGGCGGCCAGAAGCCTTTATCTCTGAGCCGTCCGTTTCTTCTGACTCAACAGTGATGATCCACGCCCCGCGCTCCACATCTTCGGCCATGCTTCCCGGCATTTAGGGACAAGCTAACCACTGCCACATGAAATCATAATTTTCGCTGCCCGGTGCCTCCAGTAAACCAAACGATCAGATCTCCGCCACATCCGCAGACACTCCCGGGGAGAGCCAGAAAGGGCCGCTGAAATGCCAGTCGAAACGGTAGACACGCTTGTTGTTGGCGGCGGCCAGGCGGGGCTGGCCATGAGCGAGCATCTGAGCAAGTGCGGGGTGCCGCATCTCGTGCTCGAGCGGAGCCGCATCGCCGAACGCTGGCGTACCGAAAGATGGGACTCGCTGGTTGCCAATGGTCCCGCCTGGCATGATCGTTTTCCCGGCATGGAATTTCCGGACGCCGGTCCCGACGCCTTTGTCGGCAAGGAGAAGGTCGCCGACTATTTTGTCGCTTACGCCGGCATGATCGCTGCCCCCATCCGCTGCGGCGTGGAGGTCAGGAGCGTGGAAAGGCTTGTCGGCCGTCCCGGCTTCCGGGTCGAAACCTCGGATGGCGTGATCGAGGCCAGGAGCGTGGTTGCCGCTACCGGGGCTTTCCAGCATCCGGTCATTCCGGCGGTTGTCCCCGGGGATGCCGGAGCGATGCAGATCCATTCCAGCGCCTATCGCAATCCGGGCCAGTTGCCCGAAGGTGCGGTGCTGGTGGTCGGCTCCGGGTCCTCGGGGGTGCAGATCGCCGACGAACTCCAGCGCGCGGGACGGCGCGTCTACCTCTCGGTCGGGCCGCATGATCGGCCGCCGCGGGCGTATCGCGAGCGTGACTTCTGCTGGTGGCTGGGGGTTTTGGGCAAATGGGACGCCCAAGCGCCGGCGCCTGGCACCGAACACGTCACCATCGCGGTGAGCGGCGCGCGGGGCGGCCAGACGATCGACTTCCGGCGTCTTGCCGCGCAAGGGATGACGCTGGTTGGCCGGACGGAATCCTACAAGGAAGGGGTCATGACCTTCGCTCCGGATCTGGCTAAAAATATCGCGCGCGGCGATGCGAACTACATGTCGGTGCTGGACGAGGCCGACGCCTATGTCGCTCGCAACGGCCTCGACCTTCCCGAGGAGCCCGCGGCCCGCGAGATCGGACCGGACCCGCAATGCATGACTGATCCCATTCTCGAGCTGAACCTGGCGGAAGCCGGGATAGGTTCGATCATCTGGGCAACGGGATTCACCGTCGATTACAACTGGCTGAAGGTCGATGTGTTTGACGAAAAGGGCAAGCCGAAGCACCAGCGCGGCGTGTCGACCGAGCCGGGAATCTATTTCCTGGGACTGCCGTGGCAATCGCGGCGGGGGTCGAGCTTCATCTGGGGCGTCTGGCACGACGCCCAGCATGTGGCGGACCATATCTCCACGCAGCGCAAGTACCTGGCCTACCATGCGTCCGCAAAGCGCGAGACCAAAGTGGCATAGAAACGGACGTCCCGACCTCGAGCCGACTGACGGAGACCAAGATGGCCCATACAAGAATTCGCAAGTTCAACACCAAGGACACCTATCCCGAGCAGAAGCTCGACAATGATCTGTGCCAGGCGGTCGTTACGCGGGGCGGCAGGACCGTCTACCTGCGCGGCCAATGCCCGCAGGACCTCGACACGGCCAAGAATATCGAAAGCCATGATCCGGTCGAACAGACGCACAAGGTCATGCAGAACATCCGCCAGCTGATCGAGGAGTGCGGCGGCACCATCGAGCATTTGGTCAAGGTGGTGGTCTACATTACCGATGTCCGCCATCGCGAGGCGGTCTACCGCACCATGGGCGAGTATATCAAAGGCGTGCATCCCGTCTCGACCGGCCTTGTCGTGCAGGCCCTGGCGCGGCCGGACTGGCTGGTCGAGATCGACGGCACCGCAGTTATCCCGGATTAAAGTCATGACATTCTCCATCGTCGCGCGGTGCAGCCGCACCGGCATGTTCGGGGTCGCGGTGTCCTCCTCGTCGCCTGCTGTGGCGGCGCGCTGCGCCTATGCGCAGGCGGGCGCCGGCGCCATTGCCAGCCAGAACGTCACCGATCCCACGCTGGGACTGCGCGGTCTCGAATTGCTGGCGCGCGGCGCGTCGGCGGCAGAGGCGATAGCCATATTGAAGCGCACCGGCGCCTATCCCGAATACCGGCAGGTGCTGGCTGTCGATGCCGCCGGGACGACCGCTATCCACTCAGGGCCCAAGGCGCTTGGCATCTGGGCGGAGGCGCGTGCGGACAATGTCGCCTGCGGCGGCAACATGCTGGCCCATGACGGCGTTCCGCAAGCCATGGTCGAGGCGTTCCTGGCGTCGGAAGGGCATCTCGGCGACCGCCTCATCGCGACCATGCGCGCCGCGCTGAAAGCGGGCGGCGAGGCCGGCCCGGTCCATTCGGCTGGCATGAAGCTGGTGCGCGAGGTGGCGTGGCCAGTCGCCGATCTGCGCTGCGACTGGACCGACGACTGCCCGATCGAGCAATTGGCGACGCTGTGGGAACTCTACAAACCGCAGCTCGATGCCTATGTGACCCGCGCGATAAACCCATCCGATGCGCCGAGCTACGGCGTGCCGGGCGACGAATAGTCAAGACAGGGGTCACCTGCGATGAGCGAACTCAGTCACAAGGACTGGATCGGCAAGGCGTCCGCGATCCGTTTTCGCGACAAGGCGTTCATCGACGGCAAGACGGTCGCAGCGCGTTCGGGCCGGACTTTTGCCAGCGTCAATCCGGCAACAGGCGAGGTGCTGGCCGAAGTGGCGTCCTGCGGTGAGGAAGACATCGATCTGGCGGTTGCCGCAGCGCGGCGCAGTTTCAACGCCGGCGTCTGGTCGCGGACCAGCCCGGCGCACCGTAAGGAGGTGCTGCTGCGGCTGGCGCAATTGCTGCGCGAAAACCTGCATGACCTGGCTCTGCTGGAATCGCTCGACATGGGCAAACTGGTCAGGGATGCGGCCGCGGTCGACGTTCCCGGCTCGGCAGCGATCTTCCAATGGTATGGCGAGGCCATCGACAAGATCTATGGCGAAGTGGCGCCGACCGGCGAAGGCGATCTGGTGCTGGTGCGGCGCGAACCGCTTGGCGTGGTCGGCGCGGTGGTACCGTGGAATTTCCCGCTCGACATGGCGACCTGGAAATGCGCGCCGGCACTGGCGGCAGGCAATTCGGTGGTGCTGAAACCCGCCGAGCAGTCGCCCTTGTCGGCCCTGCTTCTGGCGGAACTGGCAATGGAAGCGGGCCTGCCTGCAGGCGTGCTCAATGTCGTGCCCGGCCTTGGCGAAACCGCCGGCCAGGCGCTTGGCCGTCACATGGATGTGGACTGCCTTGCCTTCACCGGTTCGACCGCCGTCGGTAAGCTGTTCCTGCAATATTCCGGTCAGTCGAACATGAAGCAGGTCTGGTTGGAAACCGGCGGCAAGAGCCCGAACCTCATCTTTGCCGATTGCGGCGATCTCGGCGCGGCAGCCGATATGGCGGCCTTCGGCATCTTCTTCAACCAGGGCGAGGTCTGTTCGGCCAATTCACGCGTGCTCGTCCAGCGCGGCATCAAGGATGCCCTGGTGGAGAAACTGGTGCAGCGTGCGGCGGCCACGCAGCCCGGCGATCCGCTCGATCCGGCTTCGAAAATGGGCGCGATGGTCGATGCCCGCCACGCGGCCAATGTCATGCGGTTCGTCGAGGCCGGCAAGAAAACCGCGCGCCTGGTCGCGGGCGGCGACCTGGTCACGGTCAATGGGCGCGGCAGCTTTGTCCAGCCGACCATCTTCGACGATGTCGCACCTGCCGATCCGATTGCTCGCGACGAGATCTTCGGGCCGGTGCTTTCGGTCATCGCCTTCGACGACGAGGCCGACGCGATCCGCATCGCCAATGACAGCCCTTATGGGCTGGCCGCATCGCTCTGGACCGACAGCCTGTCGCGCGCGCATCGTATCGCCGGCCGGCTGCATGCCGGCACGGTTTCCGTCAACACGGTCGACGCGCTGAGCCCGATGACGCCGTTCGGCGGTTTCAAGCAATCCGGCTTCGGCCGCGACCTGTCGCTGCATGCGCTCGACAAATACACCGCGCTCAAAACGACATGGATCAAATACTGATGGGCGCCTAAAGCGCATCGCGATTGAACGGATTCAAGCGATGCGCTTTAGGCTTTTGCTCTATGCATGTCATTTGCGCAAAACCGGGGCCACTTTTGCGCGACATGCATTAGGCTTGATCGAAGCCCTCAAACCAGCAACATAGCCAGCCATGCCGCTACGCTTCACGCTCAGACAGCTGGAATATTTCGTCGCCGTGGGCGAAGCCGGCTCCATCGCCAAGGCGGCCGAACAGGTCAATGTGTCGCCGCCGTCGATTTCGGCCTCCATCGCACAACTGGAAACCGAGTTCGGCGTCCAGCTTTTTGTCCGCAAGCATTCGCACGGCCTGTCGCTGACAGCCGGCGGCCGCATCTTCCTCAAGGAAGCCGCAAGGCTGCTCAACGATGCCGACGCCTTGCATGACGTCGCCGGCGATTTTGCCGAAAAGGTGCGCGGCCCGCTGGCGGTGGGATGTCTGCTGACGTTCGCGCAGATCGTGCTGCCGGCGCTGCGCATGCGGTTCGAGCGTGCCTATCCCGATGTGCGGGTGCGCCAGTTCGAGCGCAATCAGGGGCAATTGCTCGAGATGCTGCAGCGCGGTGAAATCGACCTTGCCTTGACCTACGATCTCGAACTGTCGCAGGACATGACCTTCGAGCCGCTGATGCTGGTGCCAGCGTACGTCATGCTGCCGGCGGGGCATCGCTTCGCGGCAAAGGCGTCGATCACGACGGAGGAGCTGGCCGACGAGCCGATGGTGCTGCTCGACCTGCCGTTCAGCCGCGAATATTTTCTGTCGGCATTCCACCGGCGGGGAATCCGCCCCAACATTGCCGAGCGTACCGGCGACATCGCCGTCATGCGTTCCATGGTGGCCAACGGCTTCGGCTACGGCATCGCCAATATGCGGCCGCTCAACACGCTGGCGCCGGACGGCAAGCCGCTGGTCTTCGTGCCGCTGGACGGCGATCTGCGGCCGCTGACCATGGGCGTCGCCTTGCCCAGTTCCGAACACCGCACGCAAACCGTCCAGGCGTTCATCGACCACTGCCGGCATTTCGTCGTCGAGCAAGGCGTGTTCGGCGCCGAGCGGGCTGTCGGCCAGGCAGCACTTCCACAGAAGTAGCCCCGGTTAAGCCAACTGCTGGTCGGCAAGCCGCTGCAGCAATTTTTCCAGCATGCCATCGCAACGGCGCATCTGCTCGACGCTGACGAACTCATCCGGCTTGTGTCCCTGCGCCATCGATCCCGGTCCGCACACGACCGTCGGCGTGCCGAGATCGCGGCTGAACAGGCCGCCCTCCGTGCCGTAGGCAACCTTGATGGTGTTGTTGGCGCCGGTCAGCGATTTGATGAAAGCGACGGCTTGCGAACTGGCCGGCGTGTCCAGGCCGGGATAGGTGTTGGTGATGTCGATGTCGATTGCCGCCTCAGGCGCGATAGCCGAGGCTTCGGTGGAAATGCGCGCGGCCTCCACGCGCAGGCGCTCGAGAATCTCATGCGGGTCGTCGGCCGCGACATTGCGGATCTCGAAGTCGACCTGGCAGAGGTTCGGCACGATGTTCAGCGCCACGCCGGCGTTGATCTTGCCGACATGGACGGTTGTGTAGGCAATGTCGTAGTCGCCGTCGCGGGCGCCATCGCGCACCAGCCGGTCCTGCTCGCGGCGCAAGGCGGCGACGAAGTCGCAGCCGAGATGGATGGCGTTGAGCGCCAACGGGGCTAGCGCCGAATGGCCCTCGCGTCCCTTGCAAAGCGCGCGTGCGGCAAGCTTGCCCTTGTGGCCCGTCGCCACCTGCATGTCGGTGGGCTCGCCCACGATGCACAGCAAGGGCCGCTGCGGGGCCGCTTGCAGCATGTCGATCAGACTGCGCACACCAATGCAGCCGATCTCCTCGTCGTAGGAGAGTGCCAAATGCAACGGCGTCTTCAGCGTCATTTTCGCGGCCTTGAGGCACGTGGCGAGCGCGCAGGCGACGAAGCCCTTCATGTCGGCCGCGCCGCGTCCGTAAAGCTTGCCGTCGCGGTTGGTCATCTCGAAGGGCGGCAGCGTCCAGGCCTGGCCGTCGACCGGAACGACGTCGGTGTGGCCGGACAGCATGATGCCGGAAGCATCAGTCGGTCCGATGGTGGCAAACAAATTGGCTTTATGGCCGTCCTCGCTGCGGATGATCTGGCAAGCAATGCCATGCGCCTCCAGCAGCTCCGCCACATAACCGATGAGGACGAGGTTCGAGTCGCGGCTCACCGTCGGGAAGGCGATCAGCTTTTCTAGGATCTGGATGCTGTCCATGCGTTTATGTCTCGTTGGCCGTGGGCGCTATCTAACATCGCGCAGCGGCGGCCTTGAAGTCGCATTTGGCTCAGCCGAAATTCAGCGGATGCTAATCCGGGTGAACGCGATTAGGCGCGGCCTAACCGGCACAGAAGAAATCTGTTGTTTTCCGGCGCTTGCCGCAACTTATGAATGGTCTCACGGCATCAACCCACTGGGCTGGCCGGCTTGCGCCTTGGCTCGAACCATGATCGGGCAAGTTGCAAGGCTGAGCTGGCAGGAAGGCACGTTCCATGCGCGATCCGCGCTACGACATTCTGTTCGAGCCCGTGAAGATCGGTCCGGTGACCGCCAAGAACCGCTTCTATCAGGTGCCGCATTGCAATGGCGGGGGCTATCGCGATCCTTCGGCCGCGGCCGAGATGCGCCGCATCAAGTCGGAAGGCGGCTGGGGCGTCATCTTCACCGAGCAGACCGAGATGCACCACACATCGGAGATCACGCCCTTCATCGAGCTCAGGCTGTGGGACGACGCCGATATCCCGGCGCTGGCGAAGATGGCAGAGGCCATGCACCAGCATGGCGCGCTGGCCGGCATCCAGCTGGCCTATTCGGGCATCAACGGTCCCAACCTCTACACCAAGGAGGTACCGCGCGGACCCTCGGCCCTGCCGATCCGAACCTTCACCAACGATCCGGTCCAAGCGCGCGCCATGGACAAGCAGGATATACGCGACCTGCGCCGCTGGCACCGCAATGCCTTCAAACGGGCCAGGCTGGCGGGCTTCGATCTGGTCTGCCTCTACGGCGCGCATGGCTTCGGCATCATCCAGCACTTCCTGTCCACCGCCACCAACCAGCGCAGCGACGAATATGGGGGCTCGCTGGAGAACCGCTCGCGGTTGATGCGTGAGCTGATCGAAGAGGGCAGGGACGCCATCGGCGACACGTGCGGCCTGACGCTGCGGCTGTCGCTGGACGAGATGATCGGCGAGCTCGGCTTTGCCAATTCCGAAGTGCGCGACATGATCGAGATGCATGCCGATCTGCCCGACCTCTGGGACCTGGCGCATGGCGCCTGGGAGGACTGCTCGGGGCCGTCGCGGTTCAAGGAGGAGGGCGCGCAGGAGAGCCTGGTGTCCGGAATCAAGACGCTGACCTCCAAGCCGGTCGTCGGTGTCGGCCGCTTCACCTCGCCGGATGTGATGGTGAAGATGATCAAGTCCGGCACGCTGGACTTCATTGGCTGCGCGCGGCCGTCGATCGCTGATCCCTTCCTGCCGAAGAAGGTGGAAGAGGGGCGGATCGAGGACATTCGCGAATGCATCGGCTGCAACATCTGCATCACCGGCGACATGACCATGTCGATCTCGCGCTGCACGCAGAACCCGACCTTCATGGAGGAGTGGCGCAAGGGTTGGCATCCCGAACGCATGCAGGCCAAGGGCGACAGCGACAGCGTGCTGATCGTCGGAGCCGGCCCCGCCGGGCTGGAAGCCGCCAAGGCACTCGGCCTGCGCGGCTACCAGGTGGCCATCGCCGAAGCCGGAACCGAACTCGGCGGCCGCGTGGCGCGCGAGTGCCGCTTGCCTGGTCTCTCGGCATGGGGGCGTGTGCGCGACTACCGCCAGTACCAGATCAGCCAGATGTCCAATGTCGACGTCTATTTCGAAAGCCGGCTGTCGGCCGAGGAAATCCTCGCCTTCGGCTTCCAGAACATTGCCATCGCCACCGGCTCGACATGGCGCCGCGATGGCGTGGCGCGCGCGCATGTCGTGCCGATGCCGGCGGACCGGGCCATGCCGGTCTACACGCCGGACGATTTGATGGGCGGCAATGTGCCGACCGGAACTGTCGTGCTGTTCGACGACGATCACTATTACATGGGCGGCGTTCTGGCCGAGCTGATGGGGCGCCAGGGCGCGAGGGTGACGCTGGTGACACCGTCGGCCTATGTGTCCGACTGGACCCGCAACACGCTGGAGCAGGGCGCCATCCACCGCCGGCTGGCCGAACTCGGCGTCGATATCGTGCTGAACCGGACCGTGACCCGCATCGTGGCGGGTGGGGTTGTCACTGCGTGCGCCTATACGGGCGCCCGAAGCGACATTGCCGCGGACGCCGTGGTGCTGGTGACGTCGCGCCAACAGGACGACGGCGTCTGGCGCGAGTTGAAGGCGCGGCGGGACGAATGGGCCGATAGCGGCATCCGCTCGATCAAGGTCATCGGCGACGCCGAAGCGCCGGGTCCGATCGCCTGGGCAACCTATGCCGGCCACCGCTTTGCGCGCGAGCTGGATGAAGCCGATATCGGCGACGCACTGCCCTTCCGCCGCGAGGTCACGGCGCTGGCGGTGGATTAGGCGCCTGCGGCGCGGTCAGCGAATATTGGGTTGTTCAACCATACTGCATTGCACAATTCCTTCGCTTGGTCACAATGCAGGCATGGTTCGAACCGCACTCGCCGTCCTGGTGATCGATGAAAACCGCATCCGCGCCGCGATCATCGAGGCGGGGTTGCGCGAGGCCGGCCATGAGCGAGTCACCGTCATTCATGACGTGACCGGCATTGCGCGGCGGATCGCCGAGGTCGAGCCCGACGTCATCGTCATCGATCTCGAGAATCCGAACCGGGACATGCTGGAAAACATGTTCCAGCTGTCGCGCGCCGTGAAACGGCCGATCGCCATGTTCGTCGACCGCTCCGACCAGGCCTCGATCGAGGCGGCGGTCGATGCCGGCGTTTCGGCCTATGTCGTCGACGGTCTGCGGCAAGAGCGCGTCAAGCCGATCCTCGACATGGCGGTCAGCCGTTTCAACGCTTTTTCGCGCATGGCGCGCGAACTGGAAGAGGTTCGCGGCGAACTCGAGAGCCGCAAGGTGATCGACCGCGCCAAGGGCATCCTGATGAAGTCGCGCGGCCTCTCCGAAGAGGCCGCCTACACGCTGCTGCGCAAGACGGCGATGAACCAGAACCGCAAGATCGGCGACATCGCCCAGAGCCTGGTGACTGCCGCCGGGCTGCTCGGACCGGCGGAGGATGAATGAGCATGGGCGCCGCGCACCAGATCACCGCCGGTTTCATGCCGCTTTTCGACAGCGCCGTGCTGGTCGCGGCCGGGGAGCTTGGCTTTGCCGCACGAGAAGGCATCGACCTCACCCTACACCGCGAGACGTCCTGGGCCAACATCCGCGACCGCATCGCCATCGGTCACTTTCATCTCGCGCATATGCTGGGACCGATGCCGCTCGCCTGCAATCTCGGGCTGACGCCACTCGCTTCGGAAACCATCGTGCCGTTCTCGCTCGGGCTCGGCGGCAATTGCGTCACCGTCTCCAACACCGTCTGGGCCGGAATGGTGGCGCACGGCGCCGAAGCCGATCTTGATCCGGCGCGCGCCGGTGCGGCGTTGCACGCGCTCATTCGCGAGCGCGCTGCGGCCGGTGGCGACCCGCTGCGCTTCGCCGTGGTGCATCCGCATTCCGGGCACAATTACGAACTCCGCTACTGGCTCGCCGCCTGCGGCATCGATCCGGGGCGCGAAATCGAGATCGTCATCGTGCCGCCGCCCTTCATGGCGGATGCGCTGGCCACCGGCCGCATCGACGGGTACTGCGCAGGCGAACCTTGGAACAGTGCTGCGGTTGCCGCCGGCACCGGGCATATCGTCACCGTCAAGGCGCGGATATGGCGTAACAGCCCGGAGAAGGTGATCGGCGTGCGCAAGGCGTGGGCAGACGAAAACCCCGAGGCACTGGCGGCGCTGCTGCGTGCGCTGCATCACTCGGCGCGCTGGTGCCAGGATCCGGCCAACCGTGGCGAATTGGCAGCTGTGATGGCGCAGGCCGGCTTTCTCGGCCTGCCGCCGGCCGTGCAGATGCCGATCCTGACCGGTCATCTCCGACTGGGCGGCGGCGCGGAGCGGACCATCGACGACTTCTTCCTCCCGTTCGACAAGGCAGCGAACTTTCCATGGAAGAGCCATGCGCTGTGGTTCTACACGCAGATGGTGCGCTGGGGGCACGTGGCGCACACGCCGGAAAACCTTGCCATCGCCCGCAACTGCTACCGGCCCGACCTCTACCGTTCGGCTCTGAAGCCGCTTGGTGTGGCGCTTCCCGGCGCCAATTCGAAAGTCGAGGGTGCGCTCCAAGTTGCCACCGCAGTCGGCGCGACAGGCGCCGGCCTTGTGCTCGGTCCGGACGGTTTCTTCGACGGCCAGATCTTCGATCCGGACGAGGTCGACGCGTACATTACCGGCCAGAAATCGGCTCGCGCGGAAGCCTGATCATTTCCGCGTCATTCTTGTGCATTGCACAAAAATTGTGCGCGCGATTGCCCGAATGAACAATCTTTGGCCTTCCGGCTATACGACCCGGTGCGTCCGCGATCGGCGCGGGTTGCTGATTTAATTGATCTTTTTCACCTCTCTCAAAACTGGCACGGTTCCTGCTTTGAGATAGACAGGCCCTTCGCGGGTCACGGAACAGGCGTCCAACGACGGGCGCCACAGGCAAAGCTGCCGCTCAGGTTAATGCGCGCTCCCGGTCACCCGGACGCGAAGACCTGGCTGGCGGCTTTTTTGTTTTGATCAACACGCAATCGACGACGCGGATCCCAAGCCGCGCCCAACCGGAGACGACGATGACGAAACGGATCAGGACTGGAACGACCCTCAAGGACATGACGCGCCGCGATTTTCTCGTCAGCAGCGCGATGACGGCCGGCCTGTTCGTGGCGGCCCGCAAGCTCTTCCCTTCCGGCGCCTATGCTGCGACCGCCACTCCGGAGGTCACCGGGGCCAAGCTCGGCTTCATTGCCCTCACCGATGCGGCACCGCTGATGATCGCCAAGGAGAAGGGGCTGTTCGCCAAGTTCGGCATGCCCGATGTCGAGGTGCTCAAGCAGGCCTCCTGGGGTGCGACACGCGACAATCTGATGCTCGGCGGCGCGGCCAACGGCATCGACGGCGCCCATATCCTGACGCCGCTGCCTTACCTCATGCACACGGGCAAGGTGACGCAGAACAACCAGCCGATGCCGATGGCGATCGTGGCGCGGCTCAACTACGACTGCCAAGGCATTTCGGTCGCCCAGGAATATGCCGGCACCGGTGTCGGTCTCGACGCCTCGAAGCTGAAAGACGCTTTTGCCGCCAAGAAAGCGGCTGGCAAGGAAATCAAGGCCGCCATGACCTTCCCGGGCGGCACGCATGATTTGTGGCTGCGCTACTGGCTGGCGGCCGGTGGCATCGATCCCGACAAAGACGTCTCGACCATCGTCGTGCCGCCGCCGCAGATGGTGGCCAACATGAAGGTCGGCAACATGGACGTGTTCTGCGTCGGCGAGCCGTGGAACGAGCAGCTCGTCCATCAGGGCGTCGGCTTCACCGCCGCCACGACGGGCGAATTGTGGAAGGGCCATCCGGAAAAGGCGCTCGGCCTGCGTGCCGAATTCATCGAGAAAAACCCGAACGCCACCAAGGCGATCCTGATGGCCGTCATGGAAGCCCAGCAATGGTGCGAGGCCAGCGACAACAAGGACGAGATGGCCGCCATCATCGGCAAGCGGCAATGGATGAACGTGCCCGTCGCCGACATCATCGGCCGCCTCAAGGGCGACATCAACT
Organism: Mesorhizobium sp. WSM4809; assembly: GCF_055811655.1. Lineage (NCBI taxonomy): Bacteria > Pseudomonadati > Pseudomonadota > Alphaproteobacteria > Hyphomicrobiales > Phyllobacteriaceae > Mesorhizobium > Mesorhizobium sp. WSM4809. The sequence continues at coordinate 92,353 of NZ_JBVVQW010000008.1, read as the reverse complement.
ACGGCAATGGCCGCGTCGCCAACGGCACCGATCTTTCCATGAAGTTCTGGAAGGGCGGCGTCTCCTATCCGTTCAAGAGCCACGATACGTGGTTCCTCGCCGAGAACATCCGTTGGGGCAAGTTCGCGCCGACCACCGACATCAAGGCGCTGGTCGATCAGGTCAACCGCGAGGATCTGTGGCGCGAGGCGGCCAAGGATCTCGGCGTTGCGGCTGCCGACGTTCCGGCGTCGTCGTCGCGCGGCGTCGAGACCTTCTTCGACGGCAAGATCTTCGATCCGGCCAACCCGTCCGCCTATCTCGATAGCCTGAAGATCAAGGCATCGGCCTGAACCCCTGCGCAAACGGCACATTGCGCCGTTTGTCGCTCGAATTATCTGCCCCACGGAGTTTTCCCCAGACATGTCGATCCAGACTATCGAGGACACCAAGGTGAAGGCCTTTCCTGCCAAGCCGGCGGAGGTCATCGCCTTCACTGCCAAGGCACGGCGTCGCTTCGAGCCGCTAGCCATCGCCGGCAAACTGGCAAGCGCGCTGGTGCCGCCCATCATCGTGATCGCGCTGATGCTGGTCGTCTGGCAGATCGCCTGTTCGTCGCCGACATCAAGCCTGCCGCCGCCGACCCAGGTGTGGAACGAGGCCTACGATTTGATCGCGCATCCGTTCTTCGACAATGGCCCGCAGGATATCGGTCTGGCATGGCGCGTGCTGATCTCGCTGCAGCGTGTTGCCATCGGCTTCGGCCTGGCGGCGGTGGTCGGCGTCGCGCTCGGCGCGCTGGTCGGCCAGTCGATCTGGGCGATGCGCGGCCTCGACCCAGTGTTCCAGATCCTGCGCACGGTGCCGCCGCTGGCCTGGCTGCCGCTGTCGCTGGCGGCGTTCCGCGATTCCAGCCCGTCGGCGATCTTCGTCATCTTCATCACGTCGATCTGGCCAATCATCATCAACACTGCGGTTGGCGTGCGTAACATCCCAGAGGATTATCGCAACGTCTCGCGCATCCTGCGGCTCAACCAGTTCGAGTTCTTCGTGAAGATCATGGTGCCGGCCGCCGCGCCTTACATCTTTACCGGCCTGAGGATCGGCATCGGCCTGTCCTGGCTTGCCATCGTCGCCGCCGAAATGCTGACCGGCGGCGTCGGCATCGGCTTCTTCATCTGGGACGCGTGGAACTCGTCGCGGCTGCCCGACATCATCGTCGCGCTCGCCTATATCGGCGTCACCGGCTTCTGCCTCGACCGTCTGGTCGCGGCGGTCGGCGCCTTCGTCACCCGCGGCACAACGGCAAAGTGAGGAGAGGGGCGATGACGGCCTATCTGAAGCTCGACCATATCGACAAATCCTTCACGCGTGGTGCCCAGGTCAGCGAGGTGTTGAAGGACATCAGGCTGACCATCGACAACGGCGAATTCGTCTCCATCATCGGCCATTCCGGCTGTGGCAAGTCGACCTTGCTCAATCTGATCGCCGGGCTGACCAAGGTGTCCGCCGGCGCCGTGCTGCTCGAGGACAAGGAGGTCGACAGCCCAGGACCGGAACGCGCCGTGGTGTTCCAGAACCACAGCCTTTTGCCGTGGCTGACCGTCTACGAAAACATCAATCTGGCGGTGTCGAAGGTCTTCGGTCGTTCGAAGAGCAAGGCCGAGCGGCATGACTGGATCATGCGCAATCTTGACCTCGTGCAGATGGCGCATGCCAAGGATAAACGCCCGGCAGAAATATCGGGCGGCATGAAGCAGCGCGTCGGCATCGCCCGGGCGCTGGCCATGGAGCCGAAGATCCTGCTGCTCGACGAGCCGTTCGGCGCGCTCGATGCGCTGACGCGCGCCCATCTGCAGGACGCGGTGATGGACATCCACTCCAGGCTCGGCTCGACGACGATCATGATCACCCACGATGTCGACGAGGCGGTGCTGCTTTCCGACCGCATCGTCATGATGACCAATGGCCCGGCGGCAACCATCGGCGAAGTGCTTCCCGTGCCGCTGGCGCGGCCGCGCCGGCGCGTCGAACTCTCTTCCGACCGGACCTTCCTGCGCTGCCGCGAGGCGGTGCTGAAGTTCCTCTACGAACGCCACCGCTTCGTCGAAGCCGCGGAGTAGCACCATGAGCGAAAGACTTGTCATCATCGGCAATGGCATGGCCCCCGGGCGCATGCTCGAGCACCTGCTGGAACAGGCGCCGGGCCGCTACACCGTCACCATCTTCAACGCCGAGCCCCGCGTCAATTACGACCGCATCATGCTGTCGCCGGTTCTGTCGGGCGAGAAAGCCTATGAGGAGATCATCATCCACGGCGACGGCTGGTACATCGCCAACAACATCACCCTCTACAAGGGCCACAAGATCGTCACCATCGACCGGTCAGCGAAGACCGTCACGTCAGATCATGGCGTCACCGAACCCTACGACAAGCTCGTCATCGCCACCGGCTCGGTGCCGTTCATCATTCCGGTGCCGGGCCATGATCTGCCGGGCGTGCTGACCTATCGCGACCTCGACGATGTGCAGGCGATGATGCTCGCCGCCCAGTCGCGGGCCAAGGCGGTGGTCATCGGCGGCGGCCTGCTCGGGCTGGAGGCGGCAGCAGGGCTGAACGCGCAAGGCATGGACGTCACCGTGCTGCATGTCATGCCGACGCTGATGGAGCGCCAGCTCGATCCCGCGGCCGGCTATCTGCTGCAGCGTGCCGTGGAGCAGCGCGGCATCAAGGTGATCACCAAGGCTAACACACAGGCGATCACAGGCAACGGCAAGGTCGGGCAGGTGGAGCTTGCTGACGGCACCATTATCCCAGCAACGCTTGTGGTGATGGCCGTCGGCATCAGGCCGAATTCGGCGCTAGCGAAACAGGCCGGCATCGCAGTCAACAGGGGCATCGTCGTCGACGCCGGAATGCGCAGCAACGATCCCGACATTTACGCGCTCGGCGAATGTGCCGAGGTCAACGGCCAGGTCTATGGCCTCGTCGCGCCGCTCTACGAGATGGCGCGCGTTACAGCCAGCCAGCTTGCCGGCAACGAAGCGGCGGCCTTCGTCCATATGGACACGCCGACCAAGCTCAAGGTCACCGGCATCGACCTGTTCTCGCTCGGCGACTTCGCCGAGGGCGAGGACCGCCAGGAGATCGTGCTGCGCGATGCGGCCGCCGGCGTCTACAAGCGCCTTGTCCTGAAGGACGACCGCATCATCGGTACTGTGCTCTATGGCGAGACGGCTGATGGAGCCTGGTTCAACGACCTCAAGAAGAAGCAGACCGATATTTCCGAAATGCGCGACACGCTCATCTTCGGCCAGTCCTACCAGGGGGGTGCCCCGCTGGACCCTATGGCGGCCGTTGCAGCCTTGCCGGATGATGCGGAAATCTGCGGCTGCAACGGCGTTTGCAAGGGAAAGATCACTGGCGCGATTACGGGGAAGGGCCTGACCTCGCTCGACGACGTGCGCGCCCACACCAAGGCGTCAGCCTCCTGCGGCTCCTGCACCGGGCTGGTCGAGAAGCTGATGGTGCTGACCATCGGCGACAAATACAATCCGGCGGCGGTGCAGCCGATGTGCGGCTGCACGACGCTCGGCCATGACGAGGTGCGCCGGCTGATCATCGCCAAGGGCCTGAAGACCATTCCCGCCGTCATGCAGGAACTGGAGTGGACGACCTCCTGCGGCTGCGCCAAATGCCGGCCGGCGCTCAACTATTATCTCGTCTGCGACTGGCCGGACGACTACGCCGACGACTACCAGTCGCGCTTCATCAACGAGCGCGTACACGCCAACATCCAGAAGGACGGCACCTATTCGGTGGTGCCGCGCATGTGGGGCGGCGTCACCAACGCGGCAGAGCTGCGCGCCATCGCCGACGTCGTCGACAAGTTCGAAATCCCGATGGTCAAGGTCACCGGCGGCCAGCGCATCGACATGCTCGGCATCCGCAAGGAAGACCTGCCGGCGGTATGGGCCGATCTCGGCCAGGCCGGCTTCGTCTCCGGCCACGCCTATGCCAAGGGGTTGCGCACGGTGAAGACCTGCGTCGGCTCGGACTGGTGCCGCTTCGGCACGCAGGATTCGACGGGCTTCGGCGTCCGCATCGAAAAATTCATGTGGGGCTCGTGGACGCCGGCCAAGGTCAAGATGGCCGTGTCGGGCTGTCCGCGCAACTGCGCCGAAGCGACCTGCAAGGATGTTGGCGTCATCTGCGTCGACTCCGGCTACGAAATCCATTTTGCCGGGGCGGCCGGGCTCGACATCAAGGGCACCGAGGTGCTCGGCCTGGTCAAGACCGAGGATGAGGCGCTGGAGCATATCGTGGCGCTGACGCAGATGTATCGCGAGCAGGGTCGCTATCTCGAGCGCATCTACAAATGGGCCAAACGCATCGGCATCCCCGAGATCAAGCGTCAGATCATGGACGATGGCGAGAAGCGCAAGGCTTATTACGACCGCTTCGTCTTCAGCCAGAAATTCGCCCAGGTCGATCCGTGGTCGGAACGCGTTTCCGGCAAGGACAAGCACGAATTCCGGCCGATGGCCTCTGTCGGGTTTGCGCAGGCGGCGGAGTGACAATCATGAACTGGATCGCCATCGGCTCCATCGCCGACATCCCCCGCCGCGGCGCGCGCTGCGTCGCCACCCCGGAAGGCAAGATCGCCGTCTTCCGCACCGCCGACGATCAGGTCTACGCCATCGACGACCATTGCCCGCACAGAGGCGGGCCGCTCAGCCAGGGCATCGTGCACGGGACGTCGGTGACCTGTCCCTTACACAATTGGGTGATTTCGCTGGAGACGGGCAAGGCGCTCGGCGCCGACGAGGGCGCGGTGCGCACCATTCCGGTGCGGGTCGAAGGCGAGCATCTGTTCATTGCGCTGGAAGCGCTGGCCAGCCGCGCGGCCTGACCAATGGAGATCGACGAAGCGCGCGAGGTGAGGACCACCTGCCCCTATTGCGGGGTGGGCTGCGGCGTGCTGGCGAAGGTCGCCGCGGACGGGCAGGTGTCCGTGCGTGGCGACCCCGACCACCCGGCCAATTTCGGCCGGCTCTGCTCCAAGGGCTCGGCACTGGCCGAGACCATCGACCTCGACGGCAGGCTGCTTCATCCGGAGATCCATGGCCGCCGCGCCGGCTGGGACGAGGCGCTCGACCTGGTCGCTTCGACCTTCTCGCAGACCATCGCCGAGCATGGGCCCGATGCGGTCGCCTTCTATGTCTCCGGCCAGTTGCTGACCGAGGACTATTATGTCGCCAACAAACTGATGAAGGGTTTTGTCGGCTCGGCCAACATCGACACCAATTCGCGCCTGTGCATGGCCTCCTCGGTCGCCGGCCACCGCCGCGCTTTCGGCTCCGACACCGTGCCGGGAACCTATGAGGATCTGGAGCTGGCCGACCTGATCGTGCTGGTCGGCTCCAACCTCGCCTGGTGCCATCCGGTGCTCTACCAGCGCATCGCGGCTGCCCGGGAAAAGCGGCCGGAGGTGAAGATCGTCCTGGTCGACCCGCGTCGCACCATGACCGCTGACATCGCCGACATGCATCTGGCGATCGCGCCCGATGGCGACGTCGCTTTGTTCACGGGCCTGCTCGCTTATCTCGGCCAGCACAATGCGCTCGACCGCGCCTACATCACGACGCACACGACCGGCTTCGGGCAAGCGCTTTTCGCGGCCTCCGCGCTCGACCTGGCCGGCGTCGCCGCCGCCACCGGCCTGAGCGAGGACGAGCTTGGCCGTTTCTACAGCCTGTTTGCGGCGACGGCGAAAACGGTGACGGTTTACAGCCAGGGTGTGAACCAGTCGTCATCCGGCACCGACAAGGTCAACGCAATCATCAACTGCCATCTCGCCACCGGCCGCATCGGCAAACCCGGAGCAGGGCCGTTTTCGGTGACGGGCCAGCCCAACGCCATGGGCGGCCGCGAGGTCGGCGGCATGGCCAATATGCTCGCCGCCCATATGGAGATCGAAAACCCCGACCATCGCGACCGCGTGCAGCGCTTCTGGAGCGCGCCTGATATCGCGCAAAAGCCGGGCCTGAAGGCAGTCGAGATGTTCCAGGCGCTGGCTGACGGGCGCATCAAGGCGCTGTGGATCATGGCCACCAACCCGGTCGATTCGATGCCGGACGCCGATGCCGTCGAAGCGGCGATCAAGGCGTGCCCCTTCGTCGTGGTGTCGGACGTGCTGGCCCGGACCGACACCGTCCGCCATGCCCATGTCCGGCTGCCCGCCGCCGCCTGGGGCGAGAAGGATGGCACCGTCACCAATTCCGAACGCCGTGTGTCGCGCCAGCGCGCGTTTTTGGAGCTGCCCGGCGAGGCAAGGCCCGACTGGTGGATTGTCGCCGAGGTGGGCAAGCGGATGGGGTTTGGCGGGGCGTTTTCGTATGCGTCGCCAGGGGAGGTTTTTGCCGAGCATGCCGCGCTGTCGGGGTTCGAGAATGATGGTGCGCGGGATTTCGATATTGGCGTCTACGGCGGAGTTGATGGCGAGACCTACGCAACGCTTGAGCCGTTCCAGTGGCCGGCGCCCGGTCGTGCCGACCCCTTCTGGCCTGCCGGCCATCTCCCCCTCAAGGGGGGAGATCAGCCTGCCGCTCGGCTTTCGCCAATCGCCAACGCTGCGGAAGAAGCGCCGGTGACAAAGCTGCTAGTCTCCCCCCTCGAGGGGGAGATGGCCGGCAGGCCAGAAGGGGTCGGCACGACTGGGCTCCAGGTTCGCTTCTTCGCCGACGGCAATTTCTACACACCCGATCGCAAGGCGCGCTTCATCGCCATCCGCCCGACCACGGAAGTCCGCACCAGTCCCGACTATCCGCTGATCCTCAACACCGGCCGTATCCGCGACCATTGGCACACCATGACGCGGACCGGCAAAAGCCCGCGGCTTTCGCAGCACATCGCCGAGCCCTTCGTCGAGATCCACCCGGTGGATGCGCAGCGCTTCGGCATCGGTGACGCCGACATCGTGCGCGTTTCCAGCCCGCGCGGTGACGTGCTGGTCCGCGCGCTGGTGACGATACGCCAGCGCCAGGGCAGCCTGTTTGCGCCGATGCACTGGACCGATCAGTTCTCGGCAAAGGGCCGGCTCGACACGCTGACCGCGCCGCTGACCGATCCCATTTCCGGCCAGCCGGCGCTGAAACATGTCGCCGCCCGCATCGAGAAATTCGCCGCAAAAGCCTTCGGCTTTGCGGTGACGCGGCATAGGCCGTCGCCCGATGCCGCGGCCTATTGGGCCGTGGCCAAATGCAAGGGCGGCTGGCGGGTCGAGCTTGCCTTTGCCGAAGACGACATCGACTGGGCCGGCTTTGCCGGGTCACTGTTCGGCGCGTCACCGGGTGCGGAAATGCTCGCCTATCATGACTGCGACGCCGGCCAGCATCGCATCGCCGCCTTCGACGGCGATCAACTGTCAGGCGCCTTGTTCGTCGCGCCCGGCCCGGTCGCCGTGTCGCGCGGCTGGGCGGCGGAACAGTTAAGTGCCGATCATGTCGACCGGCGCGGAAGGCTGGCGATCGTGGCCGGACGGCCGGGCGGGGTCGACGTCGATCGCGGCGCCATTGTCTGCTCCTGTTTCGGCGTCGGCGCCAACCAGATCGTCGAAGCGGTGCGCCGCGGCTGCGGCAGCGTCGCGGCAATCGGCGCTGCCCTGCATGCCGGCACGAATTGCGGCTCCTGCCGCGCCGAGATCAGGGTCATCATCGAGGCGCAGAGTCTTCAAGCAGCCGAGTGATTGTCCCAACCAAATGGGCCTGCGCGACGGCGCTGGTTGGGCTATGGTGGCGCAAGCGTGCTGCGCACGAATCGTCTCAGTCAGGGTCATCCCAATGGCAAATCCCCCGCGCCGACCGACAAATCCGATGGAGGCCGCCGAGGCGGCTTTCAAACCGGTGAAGAAGCCGGCCGCTCCGGTGCGCGAGCCGCCGGCCGCTCCAGGCGTCAGGGAGCTTGTTTCGATCCGGATCGACCGCGCCGTGCTGGACCACTTCCAGGAGGATGGGCCGGGCTGGCAGGACCGCATCAACGACGCCTTGCGGCAGGCGATAGAAGGCAAGCCGACGGCCGGCGGTTTGGACGACGAGTAGCGCCCATCGCTTCGTCATCCACGGGCGGAGCAAGGAGCGTAGCGACGCGGCGCAGACCCTTGGAGCTGCTCCGCAGCCCAAGGGATACATGCCGCGACCTCAAAGCGCTGCAGCGGTGCAGAATTCTGTTCCGCTGCATTCCTCGATGGCTGTCACGGAATGGATCCCAGGGTCTCCGCGACGGAGCTTCGCTCCTGCTTCGCCCTAGGATGACGAAGTTGGGGAGGCTTCGGCCAAAGCGGACGTCGGCTCACGCCTCGAAGTGCAGGATATAGAGCTTGCGCGTCTTCTCGTGGATCGTCCATTCGCCTTTCCAGCCTTTCGGCAGCACCAGCATCTCTCCGGCGCCGACGTCCTTGCTGCGGCCATCGGGACCATGCAGCGAGGCCCGGCCTGACACGATGTGGCACGTTTCGGAATTGCTGTCGCGCGATGCGGTGAAGCGGCCCGGCGTGCACTCCCAGACGCCGACTTCCAGCGTGCCGTCGGGCGAGGTCCACAGCGTCTTCGCTGCTTCGAACTGATTGCCGCTGATCGAGGTCGGCTTGGGCTCGGGCTCGCCGAGATCGATCGAGGCGAGATGGGCGAAGGTCTGGAAATCGGTCATGGCAGTCTCCGGGCAGGCACTGAAAAAGCAGAAAGTTTTGGAGTCGCTCCGAGGCTCAATGCCCGGTGATGCGGTCGGCGATCGCGGCGAGTTTCGACGTGTGCTGGAGGCCGGCCTCCTCGCGTTCGTCGGCGACGCGATAGAGTTGATACATTGAGTGGACTCCGAGCCAGCGCATCGGCTCGGGCTCCCACTTGCTGACCTGGCGGTTGACCCAGGGCAGTCGGGTCAGTTCGGTGTCGCGCCGCAGGATGAGGTCGCGCAGCGTGCGGCCCGACAGGTTGGAACTGGATACGCCGAGCCCGACATAGCCGCCGGCCCAGCCGATGCCGGTCTCAGGGTCGAGACCGGCCGTCGTGCACCAGTCGCGAGGCACGCCCAGCACGCCGCACCAGGCGTGGTCGATGCGAAGCTTGGCTGTCTGTGGCAGAAGGCGGATGAGGATCGCGTGCAGGCTTTCGATCGTCGCCTGCTGCGTCTGGCCGCGCACGTCGGTCTGCGAGCCGTAGCGGTAGGGCACGCCGCGTCCGCCCATGGTGATGCGGCCTTCCCTGGTGCGCTGTGCATAGCAATAGGCGTGCGCGGCGTCGCCGAGAAGCTCATGGCCCTCCCAGCCGATCTCGTCCCATAGCGATTGCGGCAGCGGCTCGGTGATGATCTGCGCGCTGTTGAGCGGCAGCCAGAGCCGCTCATTGCCTGGTATGCCGGCCGTGAACCCTTCCGTGGCACGGATGATGATTGGCGCGCGCACGGTGCCGCGGCTCGTCGTGACCTTGCCCTTCTCGATGCCGGTCACGGTGGTCTGCTCGTAGATCGGCACGCCAATGCGTTCGACGGCTTCGGACAGGCCGCGCACCAGCTTGGCCGGCTGCACGCGCGCGGTGCCGTGGTGGATATAGCCGCCAAGCACATTTCTGATGTTGATGCGGGCTCTGGCCTCTTCCTGACCGATCAGGCTGACACGCTCGCTCGGCACGCTCCAGCCGATCGCATCGGCATAGGCGGCCTTGATCCGTTCGAGCTGCGGCGGGTTGGTGGCGACCGTCAGATTGTCGACCCGGCGGATGTCGGCATCGATGCCTTCGGTCTCGGTCACCGCGATCACTTCGTCGACCGTGCCATGCATGGCGGTTTCCATGTCGATGACGGCGCCGCGCGTCGAGGTCTGCAGATATTTTTCGCGCGACCAGCTGAAGCCGCCGGACAGCCAGCCGCCATTTCGGCCCGACGCGCCGAAGCCGGCGAACTCCCTCTCGACGATGGCGATGCGGATCGAAGGATCGGCCTTCTTCAGATAATAAGCCGTCCACAAGCCGGTGTAGCCGGCGCCGACGATGCAGACATCGGCTTCGAGATCACCTGGAAGCGGCGCGCGGTAGGCCGGCAGACCGATGTCGGCATACCAGAACGAGACGTTGCCGTTGACTTTGGCGTCCATGTCTAAAAACCCTGCGGGGAAAAGCGGTCAGGTCATCGTCATGTCGGCGCGGTCGTCGTCGGCAAGAAGTTTTGCATCGACGACGGACCAGCGCAGATCGACCGTGTCACCAATCGAGAACGGTGTGGCTTCCAGCGACGAGCGCACGATGGCGACCGAGCCGTCGCGAAGCGTCACCTGGTATTTCGAACCCGACCCCACATAGATCGCTTCGCTGACCTCACCAGTGAGGCTGTTCTGCCCGGCGGCGGGAGGCGTGTTGGTGCCGGCAAGCGACAGCTTCTCCGGCCGCAGCAGGACCACCGGTTTGCGGCCGCCGGCGAGCTTGCCGTAGGCCACGATCTTCTGGCCGGCGATCGTCAGGCTGGTCTGGTCTCCGGACGCCTGGGCCTCGCCGCGCAAACTGGTCGATTCGCCGATGAACTTCGCCACGAACAAGGTCGTCGGCTCGTCGTAGAGCTGGCGGCCGGTTCCGACCTGTTCGATGCGGCCCTGATTGAACACAGCGATGCGGTCGGAGAGCACCAGCGCTTCTTCCTGGTCGTGCGTCACATAGACGAAGGTGGTGCCGAGTTCGCGGTGGATCCGCTTGATCTCCAGCTGCAGCCATTCGCGCAGTTTCTTGTCGAGCGCGCCGAGCGGTTCGTCCATCAACAGCAGCGGCGGATCGAAGACGATGGCACGCGCCAGCGCCACGCGCTGCTGCTGGCCGCCGGAAAGTTCGGAGGGATAGCGATGCGCGAAATCGGCCATCTTGACCATGTCCAGTGCTCGTACGACGAGACGGTCGCGCGCCTGCTTGTCCATGCCGCGCAAGGTGAGGGGATAGGCGACGTTCTTGCCGACCGTCATGTGCGGAAACAGCGCGTAGTGCTGGAAGACGACGCCGATGTTGCGCTTGTGCGCCGGCAGGGCGACGATGCTCTTGCCGCCGACGGCAAGATCGCCTGCGGTGAGGTCGGTGAAGCCCGCAACGACGTTGAGCGTGGTCGTCTTGCCGGAGCCGCTGGGCCCCAGCAGCGTCATGAACTCGCCCGGCTCGATATGCAGGCTGACATCGTCGAGCGCGGTGAAATTGCCGTAACGCTTGGTTGCGCCCTTGATGTCGATGGCCGCGCCACGTTCCCTCGCAGTCATCTCAACTCCTCGTCGATTTCGAGCTGATGATCAGCCCGGCGCTGATGATCAGCGTCGTGGCAATGAAGATGATGGTTCCGACGGCCGTCACCGTCGGGTCGGCGTCGCGGGTGATGCTGGTGAAGATCTGCACCGGCAAGGTCTTGAGGTAGGGACTGGTGATGAACAGCGCGACGATGATTTCATCGAAGGAGGTGACGAAGGCAAACAAAAGCCCGGACAGGATACCGGGCGCGATCAGCGGCAAGGTCACGGTGCGGAATGTGGTGAAGCGGTTGGCGCCGAGGCTGGCCGCCGCCGTTTCCAGCCGCACGTCGAAGACTTCGAGGCTTGCCGATACGGCGATGATGACGAAGGGGATCGCCAGCATCGTGTGCGCGATGACGAAGCCGGTGGTGGTGCCGACAAGCTGGTAGTCGAGGTAAACGGCATAGATGCCGATCGCCAGCACCACGCCGGGCACGATCATCGGCGTGATCAGGATAGCGCGCAGCAGGCCGGCGCCGGAATGTTTCATGCGGCTGAGGCCAAGCGACGCCAGCGTGCCGATCAGCGTGGCGGCAACGGCGACGAGGCCCGCGACCCTCAGCGAATTGAAGAAGCTCGACAGCCAATCGGGATTGGTGAAGAAATTCGCGTACCACTGCCAGGAGAAGCCGGAGGGCGGGAAGGCAAGCGACTTCTTCTCGTTGAACGACATCGGGATGATGACCAGCGTCGGCATCACCAGCCAGACGGCGACCAGCAGGCAGAACAGGCCGAGCAGAATGCGGAACGGCGTTTGTCTCATGATCTGGACGCCTGCTTGTGGCGCTGGCGTATCAGCGGGGCGGCGAGTGCCAGAAGCACGAAGGTCGCGACCAGCAGGACGACCCCCATGGCGCCGCCGCGTCCCCAGTTGAGCAGGCTGAGCACCTGGCTCTGCACCAGCGTCGACAGCATGGTGCTGCGCGGGCCGCCGAGCAGGGCAGGGGTGATGTAGAAGCCGAGCGACAGGATGAAGACGATGATGGCGCCGGCGAAGACGCCTGGCAGCGACAGCGGCAGATAGATCTGCAGGAAGGCACGTGCGGGCCGCGCGCCGAGGCTGCGCGCCGCCTGCACGAGGCGCAAATCGATGCCGCGCATGACAGAATAGAGCGGCAGGATCATGAACGGCAGCAACACCTGCGCCATGCCGATGACGACTCCGGTCTGCGTGCGGATCAGCTTCACGCCGTCAAAGCCGAGCAGCCTGATGACCGAATTGATGATGCCGGAATCCTGCAGCAGGATGACCCAGGCCAGGGTACGCACCACGCCGCTGACCCAGAACGGTACGAGCACGCACAGGATGAGGACCAGCCGCAGGCGCGGCCCGACCGCCGTCATGAGATAGGCGTAGGGATAGGCGGCGATGACGCAGACGATGGTGACCCAGGCGGCGATGGAAAAGGTGCGCCACAGGACGGTGACGTTCACCGGCGTGGAGAAGAACCAGACGTAGTTCTGCAGGCCCCAGGCCGGGTCCGAAAAACTGCGCAGCGTGACGGTCAGCAAGGGATAGCCCATAGCCGCGACAAGCAGGAGCAGGGCCGGCATCGCCAGCAGCGACGGATAGGCGGCAAGGCGCAGGCGCCGCTGCGGCCCCTGCACGGCACCTGACGGCCGGGGATAATCACCCCCGGCCGTCGGCGTATGCGATGTCTGGCTCACGCCGTCACCTCAGTGGTAGCCGGCTCAGTTGCCGGCCATCAGCGCCGTCCACTTGTCGGACGCAGCGGCGAAGTTGGCGACCCAGAACTTGATGTTCTGCTGATAGCCGAGCTTGGCGTGGTCCGGCGTGTTGGTCAGGAAGGCGGCGACGGACGCGTCGACCTTTGGCTGTGCCTCGTTGTTGATCGGCGAGTAGGAGGTCTGCTCGGTCAGGATCTCCTGCGACTTCTTGCCGAGATAGGCGTTGATCAGCGCGTAGGAGGCATCGGGGTCCTTGGCGCCGACCGGGATGGTCAGCTGATCCATGACGACCAGCCAGTCCTTCCACACCGGCGTGTAGGCAGCGCCATTCTTGACCGCCGTCATGGCGCGGCCGGTCCACATGATGATCATGTCGGCCTCGCCGGATTCGGCAAGCTGCTGGGATTCGGCGCCGGTTTTCCAGAAGATGGTGTCGGGGCCGATCGCCTTGATCTTGGCGATGCCCTTGTCGATATCGGCAGGCGTCATGGCGTCGACCTTGCCGCCGTCGGCCAGGATGGCCTGTTCGATCAGGCCGCCGAGCGGGCTGCCGCTGCCGTCGATGGCGCGGGTGCCGGGGAATTTCGCGGTGTCGAAGAAATCCTTCCAGTCCTTTGGCGGATTGTCCTTGTAGGTGTCGTTCTTGTACATCAGGACCATGCCGTAATTCATCGCCGGCACGCTGCATTCGCCGACCTGTCCGGGCGGGATGTGCGAGATATCGAGCTTGGTCAGATCGAGTTTCTGGAACAGTTTTCCGCAATGCACGAAGGGCGGAAAATCGTCCGTGTCGACGACATCCCAGGTCACATTGCCTGATTCGACCTGCGCTTGAAGCTTGGCGATTTCGGTCGGTCCGTCGTTCAAAAGCTTGACGCCGCTCTTGTCGACGAACTCCTTGAGCGCGGCAACCTGGCCGTCCTGGTAGATGCCGCCATAGGAGACGAAGGTCAGCGTCTTGCCCTTCAACGAGCCGTCGACGACGGTTCCGGCCGGCGGCGCGTTCTGCGCGTGAGCGGCGGCTGCGAGCAAGGCCAGTGCGGCGGCGCCGACAAACCCGGCCAATCTTGATCTGCTTCCCATTTTCTAACCCTCCGATGGCTCGCTGTTTGATTTTGGCAGGCCGGGCGCGAGCGTTTTCCGGGCTACATATTGATCGAGGTCGACGGCGCCGCTTGTCGGCGGCGCGATGATCCACAGCACTTCGGCCACCGTATCGCCGACATTGATCGTCCGGTGCGGCGTCGAGGTCGAATATTCGATGCTGTCGCCCTCTTCGAGCGTGAAGCTCTCGTCGCCGAGCGTCAGTTGCACGCGTCCGCGCAGCACGAGGAACATCTCGTTCGCGTTGCCATGCGTGTAGGGCACGTCGCCGGTGGAGCCACCGACGGCGAACTCGCCGCAATAGACTTCCATCTCGCGGATCGGCCGGCGCGACAGCAGCGTCTTGCGGTAGCCTTCGCTGGTCGGCAGCGCCGGCCGTTCGGCCCGTGTCAGCACCGCGTGCGGCGACACCTCGCGTTCGTCGAAAAGATCGGCGAGGCTGATGCCGAGCGCGTTGGCGATCAGCATCAGCGTGCTGGTGTTGGCACCCGAAAGGCCGCGCTCGAGCTGGCTCAGGAAGCTGGCGGTGGTGCCGATCATGTCGCCGAGCTGGCGCAGCGTCAGGCGCCGCGTGGTGCGATAGGCCTTGATGCGATCGCCCAACACCGTCGAGCGGCGCGCTTCGGCGCTGGTTGCGGCATTGTCGTTGAGTGCGTGATCCGCAGCGATTTTCATGGCGATCTCAGGGTTCACTTAACATGCTATTAAGTGAGGCGTCCTGGCAAGCGGAATCGCCTTGTCATTTGAAAATCATCGATGGACCTGCAGAGAGCCCGCAATCGGCCGACCGGCAACGCCGGTTCGGCTCGATCACTGGATCATGAAGCGCGAACTGAATGGCAGGCTTGCCGCGCCGACGGCCTTCGGGCTGATGCTGACCCGCGCGGGCAGCGCTTCGATGCCGGGGAATTCCCGGCCGATGTCGGCGCACAAGGCCTTGGCGATCTTCTGCGGCGCGTAGCTGGACAGGACGACCGTCCTGAATTCGACAAACTGGGTCAGTGCGGAAATAGAGGCTTTCAGGCGGTTGGAGCATTCCCCTAGCCATTCGCTGTAGGCCTCGCCAAGGTCAGGCCACTCGGGGCTGCTGCTCCAGATGATTTCGGACGGGCGCCGGCGCTTGGTCAGTTCGCTCTCCAGGCGCACAAGGCCATGATCGAAGCTGGCGCTGGAGTTTCCCTTGTAGATCTGGTGGTTGAGGATGAGCCTGCTCTGCAGCCGTGCTCCCAGATAGAAGAACAAATAGTCGTTGAGCGGCTTGGCGACGCCGAACATGCTCTCGCCGCCGGCCGCCGCGGTGATGTCGTTCTGCACGAAAACCGGCAGCTTGATCTGTTCCTCGATCTCCCCCTGCAAGGCTTTCAGCGAGGTGCTCGATCCGTTGCGGGTTGCAGCCATCGTGTCGACATCGTCGGGAACGGCCAGGCCGATGCCGGCAACCCGGCTGCGCGCCTCGACCGGCAGGCTGGTCATGGCTTGCCTGATCGCGCCGAACAGATCGCTGCTTTGGGGAAAGGGATTGGCTTCATCCGCCGGCAATTGCGTGTGGAAGCGCACGGTGCCGATGAAATCGATGAGTGCGATGTCGATCCTGCGCCGGCTGAAGCCGACGCCAACCGCATAGGCGCCCTCCGGGTTGAGCGAAAGCGGGATGGTGGGCGGACCGACGCGGCCGCGCTGCGCCTCGCCCTGCGAGACCAGGCCTTCCTGTTCCAGCGAGCGGACGATGACCGAGGCCGTCTGCGCCGACAGGCCGGTCTTTTCGCCGATTTCCATCCGCGAAATGCCCTCGTTCTGAAGCAGCAGCGACAGCACCAGCCGCTCATTGTAGCTGCGCACGCTCAATGCATTCAGCCCGCTCGCACGATCGGCGATGCGCAAGGGATTGGGTGGTGCGAACCTCATGTCAGGCAAGGGTCGCCCCGTCGGTTAGAGCTCGTTGCCCGGTGGCTGTAGTGTTGCTCATGTCGAGCGGCTCCAGCCGATGGCATCGACCGCGCGGGCAAGTGCGGTGCCCAGCAATCTGTGCGCCTCGGCATCGATGTGAAAGCCGTCCGCTTCGCTGCACGAGACCACCGAGCCGGCATCGAAAAAGTGGAGTTCGAGCGAGTCCGCTAGAACCTCGAACTCGAGCGCGAGCAGGCGCGATTTCTCCGGCGCACCGGCGAAGATGGACTTCCATTCCTTGACGTCGTCCTGCATCGGCGGCGGCGCCACGATCATGATCTCGGGCGTCGAGCCGCCTGGCCCAGGCGCCAGCTCCTTGATGTCGTAGACGAGGCAGCCGATCCCCATCGCCACTTCCGACGGCGGCTTGTTGAAGCGGATCTTCAAATCGTTAGTGCCGAGCATGATGATGACGAGGTCGAGCGTCGCATGGCTCTGCAGGCAGGGGCGAAGATAGGTTCTGCCGTTTTTGTGGGCGCCCTCGATCGGGTCGTCGTGGACGGTGGTGCGGCCGCTCAATCCTTCCTCGATGACATACCAGTCGGGGCCTAGCTGAGAACGCAATATGCCCGGCCAGCGTTCACCCGGCCCATAACGCTCGAGCGGCCCCCTGCCGGGGATCTGGCCGTGCGTGTTGGAGTCGCCGTAGCACAAGACTGATCGCATGTTTTTCCCGCCGGGACTGACAGCGCGCCGAAGCCGGCGAGCGCCAATCATGATGGATAGAGGAGCGATGAAAGGCAAGCAAGGGAATAGTCATTCAACATGACTAACTATTGACAGGGCGAATCCGCTGTGCTTCTAAAGTGCCCGGAGGAGTTCTCGACCGTCATCATTGTCCAGCAGGAATTGGGCTTCGGCACGCATGTGTTCGGGGGCGGGAGAATTGCGTGCATCGGTCGGTTTGCGACAACGAGCATGCATTGGGAGAGCGTCTCATGGCCGTACGCATTCGTACGGCCGGCCATACGAATTCGTAGGCCGGGGCAACCACAAGGAGGAGAGTTTAATGTTAGGATTGCTGAAAACCGTCGGCTTGGGGATGCTCGTTGCGTCCACGCTTGCCGTGACGTCGCTGGCGCATGCGGAAGACATCAAGCTGATGGACGGCGTGGCGCCGCGCCCCGACGACACGCGCATGACCGCGGCCGGTGCGTTCAAGAAGGACCCGCCCTGGGTCATCGGCATGAGCGACTTCGGCGTCAACGCCAACACCTGGACAGTACAGGTGGCGCATGAGGCGGAGAACGCCGCGGCCAAGGACAAGCGCATCTCGAAATTCATCCTGCTCGATGCCGGCTTCGACCAGAAAAAGCAGGTGGCCGACATCGAGGACCTGATCGCGCAGCATGTCGACGCGATCATCGTTCAGCCGGTGACCAGCACATCGGCCAATGCCAGCATCGCCAAGGCGGTCGCCGCCGGCATCCCGGTCATCCTTCACACCGGCCGCATCGATTCCGACGCCTACACCACCGAAATCCAGGGCGGCGCCGAGCATTTCGGCAAGGTGATGGGCGACTGGCTGGTCAAGACCGTCGGCGACAACGGCAAGATCTGGGTCCTGCGTGGCCTGGCCGGCCATCCGGAAGACACCAACCGCTACAACGGCTTACTGGAATCACTTAAAGGCACCCATGTGCAGATCATCGCCGAGGAGCATGGTGACTGGCAGTACGACAAGGCCAAGAAGCTGTGCGAGACGCTTTATCTGAACAACCCACAGGTTGACGGCATCTGGTCGTCCGGCGCTGACATGACGCGCGCCTGCGTCGATGTCTTCAAGCAGTTTGGCACGCCCGTTCCGCCGATTTCGGGCGAGGGCAACAATGGCTATTTCGGCCAGTGGATCACGGACGGGTTCAAGTCGATCTCGCCGGAATACAGCCCCGCCCAAGGTGCGGCCGGCGTGCGCGCCGCCGTTGCCCTTCTGGAAGGCAATCAGCTCTACAAACGCTATGTCTATAATCCCGACGGATGGGACCAGGACAAGGCCAAAAAATACTATCGCGACGACCTCACCGCCAATGTCTGGTGGCCGAGCGAACTGCCAGAAGACAAGCTCAAGGAATATTACGGCAAGAAGTGACGGCGCCGTGGCTGGCGGGGAGTGGACAAGCATTCCCCGCAGGCCATTCCATCTGTCGAATCCGGTTCGTTCGAGGGTTTCGTGACCAATCTTATCGAGATGTCCCACATTTCGAAGGCGTTCGGAGGGAGCAGGGCGCTCCATTCCGTTTCCCTCGATCTCAAGGCGGGCAGCGTCCACGCCCTGATGGGCGAGAACGGCGCCGGCAAATCGACGTTGATGAAGATCCTGGCGGGCGTGCATCAGCCCGATTCCGGTGAGATCTTCATGAACGGGGAGAAGCTCGATCTGAAATCGCCGCGAGCCGCACTCGATGCCGGCATTTCGACCGTTTTCCAGGAGCACTCGCTGCTGCCCAATCTGTCGATCGCCGAAAACATGTTTCTGGGCCGGGAGCCGACGACCCGGTTCGGCTCGATCGATTATCGGGTGATGAGCAGCCAGACCGCCAAGGCGCTTGGCGAACTCGGCCTCACGCTCGACCCGTCGCAACTCGTTTCAAACCTGGCCATAGCCGAGCGGCAATTCGTCGAGATCGCGCATTGCATCCAGGCCGACGCCGGCGTGCTCATCCTCGATGAACCGACGGCGGCGCTCAACGCGGCCGATGTCGATGTGCTCAACCGCAACATCCGCCGGCTGCGCGATAAGGGGAAGGCTGTCGTCTACATCTCGCATCGCATGGAGGAGATCTTCGAGCTGTGCGACACGGTGACGGTGCTGAAGGACGGCGCACTGGTCGGCACCAGAATGGTGTCCGAGATCACCACCGACGACCTCATCACCATGATGGTCGGACGCGAGCTTCAGGACCTTTTTCCCGATCGTACTGATAACAAAGGCGACGAGATCCTGCGCGTCGAGAACCTGAGGATCACCGAGACATCGCGGCCGCTGTCGCTGACATTGCACAAGGGCGAGATCGTCGCCCTGGCCGGCCTGGAGGGACAGGGCCAGCAGCGCTTCCTGAGATCGCTGATCGGCCGCTATCATCCCTCCGCCGGGACGATTTCCGTCAACGGCAAAGCGCTGAAAATGCCGCTCCCGCCATCATCAGGCGTTCGCCATTTGCAGCAGCTGAGGGTCGGCTTCGTTCCCGAGGACCGCAAGGAAGAGGGGCTCTTCCTCGCTTTGCCAATCGCCCACAACATCGCCATCGGATTGCATTCGAGGCGATCCGAGCTCGCGCCGGCGCGGCCGTATCGAAACGTGATCGCTCGCATGATGGAGGTCATGAACATAAAGGCGGCAGGGCCGTCCGCGCCGGTCGGCTCCCTGTCCGGCGGCAACCAGCAAAAGGTTCTGCTCGGCCGCTACCTGGCCGCCGATCTCGATCTTCTGCTGGTCGAGGAGCCGACCCGCGGCGTCGACATCGGCGCCAAGTCCGAGATCTACCACCTGCTGCGCGACTTTACCGCCAAGGGCGGCGCCGTGCTGGTGCTGTCGCGCGAGACGATCGAATTGATCGGGCTCTGCGACCGCATCTACGTCGTCCATGACGACACCATCGTTGCCGAAATGCCGGCAGCGCAGGCGACAGAACACAAGATCCTCGACGCGGCCCTGACGGGCGGCTCCGCGCGCCAGCATTAGGGGCCTCCATGCATCGTTCGCTTTTCAACATCCTGAGTGGCCGGAACACGCGGCAAGGCCTGTGGGGCCTGCCACTGCTGGTCGCCTTGCTCATTTCGCTGTGGCTGACCGTCGAGACGACGCAGTTCGCCACGGCCGAGAACCTCTTCAACCTGGTTGCCCAGGCGATGCCGCTGATCATCGCGGCGATAGGACAGCTCGTCGTCGTGCTCATCGGCGGGCTCGACCTGTCGGTCGGCTCGGTCATCAGCTTCACCACCGCGGTGCTGGCGCTCGACCAGCCGGCGATCGTGCTGATCCCGGCGGTCTTCGTGCTGGCGGCACTCATCGGGCTGATCAACGGCATGGCGATCACCCGCTTCAACGTCCATCCGATCATCGCGACGCTGTCGACGCAGTACATCGTGCTCGGCATCACGCGCATCCTGCGGCCCGTCTCCGGCGGCACCGTGCCGGAGATCGTCATCGATGCCGTCTCGGGCAGTTTCCTCGGCATTCCCTATCCGGTTTTCTGGGGCATCATCGTGATCCTGGCAGCGTGGAAACTGCTCTACGGATCCCGGTACGGGCTGCATCTGTTTGCGATCGGCGGCGGCATCGCGTCCGGCGCCGAAAGCGCTGCCCGCAATTTCGGCGTCTCCGACCGCCGCAACATTATCCTTGCCTATGTGGTCTGCTCCTGTTTCGCGGCCGCTGCCGGTGTCTTCCTGGCCGGGCGCATCGTGTCGGGCGATCCGAATGTCGGTCTGCTTTTCGAACTCGATACCGTCACCGCCGTGGCGCTCGGAGGCACCCAGCTCTCCGGCGGCATCGGCAGCCTGCACGGCACAGTGATCGGCGCGCTGGTCATGGCGCTGCTGGCTAACGGCATGAACCTCGCCAACGTCTCGCCCTTTGTTCAGACAGCGATCAAGGGCGGCATCCTGCTGGCGGTGGTCGGGTTGCAATCCCGCAAGAAAATGGGGCTCTGAGCGATGGCCGCCGTTCTCGCAAATCCGATCGCCCGGCGTCTGCTGCGCATCCCGCCGTCCTATTTTGTCTTCATCGTGCTGCTGGCGACGCTGTGGATCGCGCGGCCGAACATGCTCAACCTCAACATCATGGGCATCTTCGTCAGGCAGATCGTGCCGCTCGGCATCCTGGTGCTGGGGCAGCTCGTCGTCATGCGGGTGAAGTCGATCGACCTCTCTGGCGGCGGCATCATCCTGCTCATCAACTATTTCATCTCGTCGGGCACTTTCCCCGGCGCGTCGATGCCTTTCTTCGTCGTGCTGGCGCTCGCCACCGGCCTCGTCATCGGCCTGTTCAACGGCTTCATGATCGGCAACCGGCGGGTGTCGGCGGTCATCGTCACGCTGGCGGTCAGCATCATCCTGGTCGGGCTGGTGCAGTTCCTGTCGAGCGGCAATCCGCCCGGCGATGTGCCGAAGCTGTTCAACGACCTATACAACACGAAATTCCTGTCGGTTCCGACGCCGGTGCTGTTCTGGGTCCTGCTGACCGCTTCGGTGTGGCTGCTTCTGTCGCGGACCATCTTTGGCCGCTACGTCGCTTCGGTCGGGGAGAATGCCGAAGCCGCGCATTTTTCCGGCGTGCCGGTCCAGCGCACGGTCATCCTGGCGCATACGCTCGCCGGCCTGATAGCGGCGATCGCCGCCCTGGTGCAGACCGGTTCCATCGCCGTCGGCAGCGTCCGTATCGGCCTCGACCTGCCGATCCTGGCGGTCGCGGCAACGATCCTCGGCGGCGTCGTCTTCGGTCGTGGCGACGGCGGCGTCTGGGGGCCTTTCTTCGGGGCGCTGTGTTTTGCGCTGCTGTTCGTGGTGATGACGGTGCTCGGCATCGACGAGCCCGGCAAGCTCATCGCGCAGGGCGTCATCATCCTCGGCGCGGCGATCTTCTACGGAGTGCGCGTGCGAAACCCCTGATTTGAAACGGCGAAGAGCAAGTGCGCCGGCGTTCAGACAATTGCAAACAGATGGAGAAACATGGATGTCACCGCCAAAAAACATCATGTGCTACGGCGACTCGCTGACCTGGGGCTGGGTTCCGGTCAAGGAAGGGTCGCCGACCTACCGCTACCCTTATGATCAGCGCTGGACCGGTGTGATGGCGGCGGCGCTGGGGGCGGGCTACCACATCATCGAAGAAGGCCTGAGCGCGCGCACGACCTGTCTCGACGACCCCAACGATCCGCGCCTGAACGGGGCGAACTATCTGCCCTCGGCCATCGCCAGCCATCTGCCGCTCGACCTGGTCATCGTCATGCTCGGCACCAACGACACCAAGTCTTATTTCCGCCGGACGCCTTATGAGATCGCCAATGGAATGGCGAAACTGGTCGGGCAGATCCTGACCAGTGCCGGCGGCATCGGCACCCCTTATCCGGCTCCCAAGGCGCTGGTCATTGCGCCGCCGCCGCTGACCCCGATGCCCGATCCGTGGTTCGAGGGCATGTTTGGTGGCGGGCACGAAAAATCCAGGGATCTGGCCAGGCAGTACAAGGCGATGGCGGATTTCATGAAGATCGATTTCCTCAATGCCGGCGATTACCTCACCACGGATGGTGTTGACGGCATCCATTTTACTGCCGGAAACAACGCCGATCTGGGACGCGCCGTCGCCGACAAGGTCAAGTCGATCCTTGAGCCGGGCAAGGTCAGCACTGCCGCCTGAAGCCGCCACGCCCGTCGGCTCGCGGCACACAGGCCTACGGCGCGGGTGTATCGCTCGTTGCTCCGGCGATGCACATCGATACGGGGCCGTTTGGCCCCGTATCGATGTGGCGCTCGACGCCTGCAGACCTGCGTTGATCTAGGGCCTTGTGCCCCGAGGAACATGATCGGCAGACGATTTGGTTTGGCGGTCGAAAACGACCGCCAGGCCGTTCTTCACGGCAAGCGAGGCGACCATGTCGTCGAGTTCGCGATCGGGAATGGCGGGTTTGAGGACCTGCCGGATGGCCCGATAGGCCTGCTCGGTCGACACATAGTCGTAGCGCTTTTTGCGCGCTTCCACATATTGCTCGATGAGAATGCTCAATCGGCGGGCGGCGATGCCATCTGGTTGCTGCAAGGGAGCCTCCTCAGCGTCGATCGTTTGCAGACCCCCGAGATGTAAAAACCCACGCCGCGAAAGTTAAGGCCTGCTGTCGGCTTGAAGCCCAAAAAATCTATTGCCTTCGTTCAACGAACTGCACCGCAGAGTGACATCGTGTCCGAACTGGCACATCGCAGCCGCAAGGCGCGGGTCAACTTGCCCGTCCGAATCCCGACCAAAGCGTGTATTCACAACAGCTCCGACAGAACGGCCATGAAATGGTCGTTCTCCGCTGTCGAGCCGATGCTGACTCGCACATAGGTGTCAAAACCCTGCTGCTTCCACGGCTTGACGATGACGCCGTGACGCAGCAGGCCTTCGACGAAGGCGGAAGCATCTTGCCGGCAGTTGAAGAACAGGAAGTTGCCCCTGGAGGCAGCGACATCGAGGCCCTTGCTCGCCAGGAAAGTCTCGACGCGTTTTCTCTCTGCATTGGCCAGCGCGACGACCCTGGCAAGGTGTTCGTCGTCGGCCAGTGCCGCGAGTGCGGCCGCCTGGGCCATCGCGTTGGCGTTGAAAGGCGTGCGGACGCGATCGAGCAGCGCGCGCAGCTCCGGGTCACCGACGATGCCGAAGCCGATCCGCAATCCGGCCAGACCGAACGCCTTGGAAAAGGTCCGCAGCACGATCCAGGGCCGGCCCAGCTTTTCGAGATAGGGCAGGGACGATGCATAATCGTCGCCCTTGGCATATTCGGCATAGGCTTCGTCGATGACGATCAGCGTCTCGTCGCCGACCGCATCCAGAACCCTCGACAGATCGCCGCCGGAGAGCCAGCTGCCGACCGGGTTCATCGGGTTCGAAAACAGCAGCATGCGCGGCCGCTCGCGCACCGCCTCGACCAGCGCATCGACATTGATGGTGAGATCGTCGTTGACGACAACGCGTTTGACGGTCGCCCCCATCAGCGTTGCGTAGTCCTCATGCAGCGGGAACGACGGATAGAGCGTGACGACCGCGTCGCCCGGCCGCAACACGGCACGGCTGATGACGGAGAGAAGGTCTTCGGAACCGTTGCCGAGGATGATCTGGCCCTCGGCGACGGCATATTTGTCGCCGATCGCCTGGCGCAGCTTGCGCCCGGCGGGGTCGGGATAGAGGCGGAACATCTCGGAGCCGGCATGCATCGTCGTGGCTAGCTTCGGGCTGGGCCCGAGCGGGTTTTCGTTGGAGCCCAGTTTGGCGATCCTGGCCGGTGCGTATCGCTCCATGACCTCGTCAATGGTGAGCCCGGAATTGTAGGGCGACAAACGGTTGACTTCGGTGCGGACCATATCCGAGGCTTTCGACACGGGTGGGCTCCTTTGCAGCGGATTTCGTCATCAGTACCGCAGCTGAAATGATTTGTATATGCTTGTATATGTAACCTGCGATCTGATAGCATTGATACCGGCGCCGAGGCCAACACCGATCAGGAGGATCACATGCGCAACGCTTCTCTCTTCGATCTCTCCGGCAGGAAGGCGCTTGTCACCGGCGCAAGCCGAGGCATCGGGCGCAGCATCGCCGAAGCGCTGAGTGCTGCCGGCGCCGACGTCGCGGTCTCGGCGCGCAGCCTGGCCTCATTGCAGGACACAACGGCAGCCATCCGCGCCGCCGGCGGAGTGGCGCACGCCATCGCTCTCGACGTCACCGATGTCGGCCGCTGCCGCGCAGCCACCAACGAGGCTGCCGGCCTGCTTGGCGGTCTCGACATTCTCGTAAACAATGCCGGGATGGAGGAGGTGCGGCCCTCGCTCGATGTCGACGAGGCGCTGTGGGACAGGATCGTCGACACGAATCTCAAGGGAGCGTTCTTCTGCGCCCAGGCCGCCGCGCGGCAGATGCGCGATGCCGGCCGTCCTGGTGCCATCATCAATCTGTGCTCGCTGACATCCGAAGTCGGAATTCCCACCGCGGTGCCATACGGCTCGTCGAAGTCGGGCCTGCTCGGCATGACCCGCGCCCTTGCGGCGGAGTGGGCGGAGCTTGGCATAAGGGTCAACGCCATCGCGCCGGGATATTTCAGGACGGCGATGACCGACGTTTTCTACAGCAACGAGGCATGGCAGCACTCCATGCTGGCCAAGATCCCGCAGCGTCGTTTCGGCGACCTCCACGACCTGCATGGCATCGCCGTGTTCCTCGCTTCGGATGCGGCTGCCTACATAACCGGCCAGTCCATTCCGGTCGATGGCGGCTTTCTCGCCTCGATCTGACGAGGCAGGTTTGTCTCCGTGGTTTCGACGGGAAGGATGATGGAAAAATTGCTGGCGACTATCATACATACATGTATATACTTTTGCCCGGTGAAGCCTCTCGACGGCTTTGATCCTTGCCCCGGTCGGCCTGTCGACCCGCAGAACTATGGCCATCCACGGGCCAACCGTCATTGCGTTCCAAGAGTTCCAGGAGACGAGCAATCATGTCCGACATCAGCTTCCACGATTTGTCATCCATCGATGCCGACCAGCGCGCCAGTCTGCTGAAGCGCGCCGAGGCCGATCTGACGGTCTTCGTCGAGAAGGTCCGGCCGATCATCCAGGCCGTCAAGGACGAAGGCGATGCCGCCTTGATCCGCTTCGCCAGGGATCTCGACAAGGCCAATGTCGCCGAGGGCGAACTGCAGGTGTCGGAAGCCGAGTTCGACGCGGCGTTCGACAAGGTGGAAAAGGACGTCGTCGAGAGCATCCGGTTCGGCATCGACAACATCAGGCATTTCCACGAAGAGCAGAAGCCGGAGACGATGTGGCTCAAGGAAGTCCGGCCGGGCGCCTATGCCGGCGACAGGTACACGCCGATCGCATCCGTTGCGCTCTACGTGCCGCGCGGCAAGGGCGCCTTTCCATCGGTGACGATGATGACGTCGGTGCCGGCGGTGATTGCCGGCGTGCCGCAGATCGCCATCGTGACGCCGCCGACATCGGATGGTTCGGTGGATGCGGCAACGCTCGTCGCCGCGCGTCTCGCCGGCGTGGGCACGGTCTACAAATGCGGCGGCGCCCAGGCAGTTGCCGCCGTCGCTTACGGCACCGAGACGGTGAAGCCCGCGCTCAAGATCGTCGGCCCCGGCAGCCCGTGGGTGGTCGCGGCCAAGAGCGTGCTGTCGTCGGTCATCAACACAGGCCTTCCGGCCGGCCCGTCGGAAGCGATCATCTTTGCCGATGACAGCGTTGACGGCGGCCTTGCCGCGCTCGACCTGTTGATCGAAGCCGAGCACGGGCCGGATTCCTCGGCCTATCTGGTGACGCACAGCCGCAAGGTTGCAGAAGCAGCGCTTGCTGCACTTCCCGAGCATTGGTCGCGGATGACCGAACAGCGTGTGGAGTTTTCGCGCGCGGTGCTGACCGGCAAGCGCGGCGGCATCGTGCTGACCGCGTCGCTGGAAGACAGCTACCGCTTCATCAACGACTATGCGCCCGAACATCTCGAGATCCTGTCGAAGGAGCCGTTCGCGCATCTCGGGCGCATCACCGAGGCGGCCGAAATCCTGATGGGTCCGCACACGCCGGTGACGCTGGCCAACTTCGTTCTCGGTCCCAATGCTGTGCTGCCGACCAGCCGTTGGGCGCGGACCTACGGGCCGCTTTCGGTAACGGATTTCGTCAAGCGCTCGTCGGTCGGCTATGTCACCTCGGTGGCCTATCCTGAACTCGCTCTGCACGCCCGCAGGCTCGCCCGCTACGAGGGCTTCAGCTCGCATGAGAACGCGGTCTCGGAAATCCGCGACCGCTATCTCGCCGGTTGAGCGGAAGCGATCGTGATGAAGGCCGCACGACTGTATGGACCTGGTGACTTGCGCATCGAGGACATCGCCACGCCGGGCGTGCCGGATGCGGGCTGGGTGAAGCTCAGGGTCGACGCCGCCGGCATTTGCGGTTCGGACCTGCACAATTTCCGCACGGGACAGTGGATAAGCCGGTCGCCTTCGACGGCCGGCCATGAGTTGACCGGCACGGTGACTGCCATCGGCGCGGGCGTGGACGCCTTCGCCGTCGGCGACAGGGTGGTCGCCGATTCCCGTTTCTGGTGCGGAGACTGCGCGCAATGTCATGGCGGCAGGCGGCATCTCTGTGTGTCGCTGGGCTTTGTGGGAGAAATCTGCGACGGCGGGTTTGCCGAACAGGCGGTGCTGCCCGCACGGCTCTTGCATATCATCGATGCCGGGCTCGACGAGCGGGTCGCGGCGATGGCCGAGCCGCTGGCGGTGGCGCTGCACGCGGTGCGGCGCCTGCCGAAAACGGCCGGCTCCGTGCTGGTCGTCGGCTGCGGGCCGATCGGCGGTCTTGCCGCGCTATTGCTGTCGCGAACCTTCGCCGGCACCGTGCTCGTCGCCGACCGCAACCAAGCTCGCAGCGCCCGCGTGTCGCAGGTGACGGGTGCCAGGATCGTCGATCTGAACCGAGATGCCGTTGCCGCCGCAACCGCCAATGCCCCGCTGCTCGCGGCCATTGAGGCGACCGGCAGCGTCGCGGCGCTCAACCAGTTGCTTGGCGTTGTCGATCCCGGCGGCACGATCGCCATGGTGGGCATTTTCCATGGCCGCCTCGACATTGATCCCAATACGCTGGTCGAACGCGAAATCGGCTTGCTGGGATGCCACGCCTTTGCCGATGAGCTGCCCGAGGCGGTGCGGATGCTAGGTGAACTCAGCGAACCGCTGTTGGCGCTGATCGACCAGGAGATCGGCCTGGATGACATTCCGGCTGCCTATGAGCGGCTGTTGGCGGGACACAGCGACGGCTTGAAAACAATCATCCGCATGCGGCAACCTGTCGAGCAGTCGTGATTTCCGATGAATCGCCGGAAAGGACTTTTGAAATGATCACTTTGCCCGACACGGCCAGCCCTCTTTACGAGAAGGTGAAGGGCTACATCCTGGCGAACATCGGAACGGGCCGGTGGGGCAAGGATCGCAAGCTGCCGTCCGAGAACGAGTTGGTGGCGTCGCTCGGCGTGTCGCGGATGACGGTTCACCGGGCGCTCAGAGAGTTGACCTCGGCCGGGTTCCTGATCCGCCTGCAAGGTGTGGGAACCTTCATCGCGCCGCCGCGGCCGCAATCGACGCTGATCGAGATCAACAACATCGCAGCCGAGATCGTCGAGCGCGGCAACAGGCATCGTTCCGAAGTCCTCGTCCTCGAAACCATCATGCCGACAAAGGAGCTGGCGCTGTCGTTCGAGTTTCCAAAGCGCGTCTCGATCTATCATTCCGTCGTCGTCAATTTCGAGAATGATCTGCCGGTGCAGCTGGAAGAGCGCTTCGTCAATCCGAGCCTCATTCCCGATTACGACAAGCAGGATTTTTCGAAGACGGCGACCTACGACTATCTCATGCAGAAAACCCCGGTGACCGAAGTCGAGCATATCATCTCGGCGATCCCGGCCGACGCCGAGACGGCGCGGCATCTGGGCATCGATGTCGGCGCCTGCTGCCTTTTCCTGCACCGCCGGACATGGACAGGCGCGGTGGTGGCCACCATCAGCAAGCTGACTTATGCCGGCAGTCGCTACTCGCTCGGCAGCCGCTATTCCCCTTCAAAAAGCAGCTAACGGAAGCAGGACGAATGCAAGTCGGAGCGGTTTCGTTGCCAATGTATATACATGTGCTGACGAGAACGCTTTCGCTCTCGAATGGACGGGCCAAGAAGGACAACAGATGACGCAGACACCGAGTCGCACGGCGCAGATCCGGGCACTCGCGCAGCATGATGTTGCCGAAGCACAAAGCGCGCTGGCGGCATTGCTGGGCGACCTGTTCGCGATGAGTCCCCGCAATGTGCGCATCAACTTCGACAAATACAGCCTCAATTCGCTGAACGGCTTCTTCGAAGACGACGGCAAGGCCTACTTCTTCAAGTTCCATCAGGAGGAGCGGGAGGAGGCGATGACGGGCGAGTATTACCGCGCCGAGATTCTGTCGCGCGCCGGCCTGCCGGTCGACCAACCCATACACATGTCGGCGCAGCCCGGCGAGCAGATCCTTGTCTACCGCCGCCGCACGGATCCGAGATTTTCGGATGTGCTGTTCGCGCTGGATGCGCAGGACGATGCCGGCAAGCGGCAAGAAGCCGTTCTTGCCGAGCGCGACCTGTCGGCCAGGCTGCTCAAGGTCTATCTCGAGACGCTGCATCCGGTGACTGTCGCGGAGGTCTCGGCGGAGCCGATCCACAGGCTGTTTCATGAGCGGCTGATCGATGCAAACACACGCTTGTCGCCAGGCGGCCGGCTGGCCGATTTCTATGTCGGCAAGCCGTTCGTCTTTCCCGGTGCCGAGCTGGATTGGGATCGGTTTTCCCGGCTGAAATTCGTCATCAACGGCCAGCAGTACACCCACAGCGTCGGTGAGCTTTTCGATGCCGCCGCGGTGCGCTTGCGGCCCGACCGGCTTGCCGATGCCGGCGGCGTGGTCGCGCATGGCGACGCCCACAACGCCAATGTCTGGTACACGGCTAAGGCGGGGAGGGCGGAGCTGTCCTTCTTCGATCCCGCCTTTGCCGGCTCGCATATCCCGACGCTTCTGGCGGAGGTGAAGGCGACGTTCCACAACATCTTTGCCCATCCGTTCTGGCTCTATGATCCGGCGACCGCGACAGAGGCTTTTGGCGCCCAGGCGCGGCTGGACGGAAATCTGCTCCATGTCGACACGGACTGGGACCTGAGCCCCGTCCGCAGCGACCTGCTGGAGGTCAAGGCGACAGCGCTGTGGCGGCCATTGCTGCTGGAGCTCAAACGGCGCGGCATGCTGCCGGCCGATTGGCGCGCGGTGCTGCGGGCCGGTCTTTTCCTGTCGCCGACGCTGGTCATGAACCTGCGGGCCGGCGCGCGCAGCCACACGCCGGTCTCCTCCCTTATTGCCTTTTCAGTCGCGGTCATGGTCGGCAGCGAACCCGTTGCCGGAGCTGATCGGGCGACAGATTTCCTCGACCGGATCGATCCGGAAAAGCGTGAAAATTGAGTCTTTCCAGCTTGTATATGCATGTATGTATTTTAGCCTTGACATCCGCTCCCGCTGACGCTGAAATATCCTCGCACTTCACCATGAAGTGGCAGGTAAGACGCCGAGGCACAGTGCCGCAAGAGCAGAAACCCGCAGTCTCACCAGACCGGCTGCCTGGGTTAGAAAAAGCGGTCTGATCATCAAGGGGAACAAAGATGATGCGTAACCTAACAGGACAATTTCGCGCGCTCGTGATGGCCGCCGCCATCGGGCTGGCCGCCGCCCCGGCAGCCTACGCAGCCGATGCGGCCATTCCCACCACGCCCGAGGCAGGAGCGTTCAAGATCGGCATCGAGCCCTGGCTCGGCTATGGCCAATGGCATGTCGCCGAGGCCAAGGGCCTGTTCAAGACGAACGGGCTGAGCGACGTCCAGATCGTCAACTTCGCCGAGGACAAGGACATCAACGCAGCACTTGCAAGCGGCCAGCTCGACGCCGCCAACATCGCCACCCACACGGCGATGGGCATGGTCGCGGCCGGCCTTCCGGTGAAGATCGTGTTGCTGCTCGACGTTTCCATGACCGCCGACGCCATCATCGCCGGCAAGGACGTCACCTCCATCGCGGACCTCAAGGGCAAGCAGGTGGCCTTCGAGGAAGGCACGACGAGCGACATTCTGCTCAAATACGCGCTCGCCAGGAACGGCATGTCGATCGACGATGTGAAGCCGGTTCCGATGCCTGCGTCCGATGCCGGCAGCGCCTTGATCGCCGGCCAGGTGCCGGTCGCGGTGACCTATGAACCGTACCTCACCGTCGCCATGGCGCAGAACAAGGACCTCAAGCTGCTGTTCACCGCCGGCGAGGATCCCGGCCTGATCAGCGACGTGCTGGTGGTGCGTGACGAGGTGATCAAGTCGCGGCCCGGCCAGGTGCTGGCCATGATCAAGAGCTGGGACGCGGCGCTCAAGGACTACAATGCCGACACGCCCGGTGGACGCGCCATCATCGCCAAGGCCGTCGGTTCGGACGTCAAGGACCTCAACACCGCCTTTGACGGCGTGCGCTACTACTCACTCGCCGAAAACAAGACGGCGCTGACAGGCGACTTCACCACCAAGACCTTCGCCGATGTCGAAGCCGCCGCCAAGAACGCCAAGCTGCTGCAGGCCGATGTGACACCGGAGCAGATGATCGACCCGGCCTTCGTCAAGGCGGCGGAATGACCAAGGCCGGATCGCGGTGGTGACACAGATGCCCCGGGAGCGACCGGCGGCAGGACCGGTCACGAAACCGGCGAGGCGCCGCCGATCCTCCGGGATCGGCGTGCCCATCGCCAGGTCGCGCTTCCTGATCATCGCGGTGGCCGTGTTCGTCGGGCTCGGCCTTGCCTGGTGGGCGGCGACCGGACTGGGGTTGGTAAAGCCGATCTTCCTGCCGTCGCCGGGCAGCGTAGCTATGCAGATCGCCAAGCTCGCGACCGACGGCACGTTGTGGCTGGACCTCAAAGCCTCGATGTACCGTATCTCCATCGGCTTCCTCATCGCCTCGGCCCTGTCGATACCGATCGGCGTGCTGATCGGCAGTTTCCGGTCCTGGGAAGCGGCCATCGAGCCGCTGGTGGATTTCATCCGTTACATGCCGGTCGTCGCTTTCGTGCCGCTCTCCATCCTGTGGGCGGGCACCGGAGATTCGCAGAAATTCCTGATCATCTTCATCGGCACCTTCTTCCAGCAGGTGCTGATGATCATGGACAATGTGAAACGGGTTCCAGCCGATTTCATTGGCCTTGGGCGTACACTCGGCTTGCCGGATCGCAAGATCCTGACGCGCATCGTCGTTCCCAGCGCCTTGCCGGGCATCTGGGATACGCTGCGCATCAGCCTCGGCTGGGCATGGACCTGGCTGGTGCTGGCCGAACTTGTCGCCGCGACTTCGGGGCTCGGCTATCGCATCACCGTGTCGCAGCGCTATTTCCAGACAAACACGATCATCGGCTACATCCTGCTGCTCGGCCTGCTCGGCCTCATCACCGACCAGGTGATGAAGGCGCTGGAAAAGGTGCTGTTCAAGCAAGAGGGCCGCTCGCAATGAGGTCCAGCCGATGAGCCCCCCCAAATTGCGGATCGCCGGTCTCCACAAGAGCTTCGGCACCGGCGAGCGGCGCACGGAAGTGCTGCGCGACATCAATCTCGATCTTGCCGACAACGAGTTTGTCTCCCTGGTCGGCACGTCGGGCTGCGGCAAGAGCACGCTGCTGTCGATCGTGGCCGGACTGCAGGACTTCGACGCCGGCGATCTCAGCATCGATGGCGCGCCGATCCTGCAGCCGGGTCTCGACCGTGGCGTCGTCTTCCAGTCCTACACGCTGCTTCCCTGGCTGACGGCGCGGCAGAACATCGAATTTGCCCTTAAGGCCGCCGGTCACGATCGCCCGACCTGCCGCAGGATCGCGCTGGAGCATCTCGAACTCGTCAAGCTGTCCGACAGCGCCGACCGCTATCCGGCCGAACTCTCGGGCGGCATGAAACAGCGCGTCGCCATTGCGCGCGCGCTTTCCTACCGGCCCAAGATGCTGTTGATGGACGAGCCATTCGGCGCGCTCGATGCCTTGACCCGGCATCAGATGCAGGAACTGCTGACCCAGATCTGGGAGGAACACAGGTTGACCGTCCTGTTTGTCACTCATGATGTGGAGGAGGCCGTCTATCTGTCGGACCGCATCGTCGTCATGGGGATCGGCCCGGGACGCATCACGCAGACCTTCAACGTCGATATTGAGCGCCCGCGCCGCGAAGAGGTGATGGAAAGCCCTGCATTCATGGATCTGCAGCGCGGCGTGCACAAGGCCATCCGCGAGGGTTCAAAACGCCCCGAAATGGCGTAGGCGCCTGTGGTCATCAGTAGGCCCAATCACGTCGCCTTGCCGACCGCCGCATCCAACTCCAGCTCGCCTTCCGAAATGTCGTCGAACGAGGCGTAGTTCATGTTGTAGAGGCGGGCGTAGAGACCTTTCCTTGCCATTAGCTGTTCGTGGTTGCCGCTTTCGACAATCTCGCCGTTCTGCAGCACGATGATGCGGTCGGCGCCGCGGATGGTGGCAAGACGGTGGGCGATGACCAGCCCGGTGCGGCCTTCCAGCAGGGTGATCAGCGCCTTCTGGATCAGCATCTCGGTGTAGGAATCGATGCTGGCCGTGGCTTCGTCGAGCACCAGGATCTTGGCGTCGGCCACCAGTGCACGCGCAAAGCTGATCAGCTGGCGCTGGCCGAGCGAGAGATTGCCGCCGCGCTGCTCGAGTTCGGTATCGTAGCCATCGGGCAGGTTCTCAATGAAATCGTGCGCGCCGACGGCCTGTGCGGCGCGCACCACCTCTTCGCGGCTGGCTGACGTCTTGTGGTAGCGGATGTTTTCCAGCACCGAGCCGGAGAACAGGAACGGCTCCTGCAGAACCATCGCCACCTGATCGCCGAGCGAATCCTGGGTCAGGTCACGCACATCATGGCCGCCGACCAGAACCTCGCCCGACCAGACATCGTAAAAGCGGTGCACCAGCGCCATAGAGCTGGACTTGCCCGATCCGGTAGGGCCGACAAGGGCCACGGTCTCGCCCGGATTGACGCGAAAGGAGATGGCCTTCAGCACCGGCTGGTTCGGCCTATAGCCGAAGGTGACGTTCCTGAACTCGACCGAGCCGTCCATGTCGCGCGACAGCGCGATAGCACCTTCCTTGTCGCTGACGTCGACCGGCACGTCGAGCACTTCGGAGATGCGCTGGCCCGAAGCCATGGCGCGCTGCATGACGCTGTATTGCATGGTCAGCGAGCGGATCGGGTCGAAGAAGCGCTGGATGTAGAACAGGAACGCCACCATGACGCCGGTGTCGAGGCTGTGCGACAGCACCATCGAACCGCCGACGACGATGACGGTCGCCATGGCGATGCCGGTCAGCGTATCGACGATCGGCACCATCACCTGCGCGTATTTCGCCGAGGTCAGATGGGCATTGAGATTGGCCAGCACCTTCTCGTCATAGAGGTCGAAATTGACGTGCTGGCGCTCCAGGCTCTGCACGGTGCGCACGCCATGGATGCCTTCGGCCAGCGCGCCATTGGCGATCGAGTTGGTTTCGTGCGCGGCCATGAAGGCGACCTTGGCGCGCGGCAGCCAGAACAGGCGCACGATGAACAGCACCGGCATGGTCGACAACGTCAGCAGGCCGAGCCGGAAATCCAGCCACAAAAGCACGCTGACGATGCCGAACAGCAGCACGATGTCGCCCACCGACATGACCGACGTTTCGAGGAATTCCTGCATCGAATTGACGTCGCCCTGCAGACGCGACATCAGCCGCCCGACCTCGGTCTTGTCCATGAAGCTCAACGAGACACGCTGCAGATGGCTGAACATGGCGCGGCGCAGGTCGGAGAGCACGTTCTCGGCCACTTTGCCGACGACGCTTTCCTGCACATAAGAGGCGGCATAGTTGATGAGGATGATCGCCGAGAAAGCGCCGATCGCGGCGATCATCACCGACTGGTCGAGCTTGCCGGCCGTCATGCCGTGGTCAATGGCGTAGCGGATGACCAGCGGGATCGCCAATTGGGTCAGCGTGAACACCAGTACGGCGGCGACCGAGATGAAGATCCGGCTCTGATACGGCTGCACGAAGCTCCAGATGCGCCTGACGATGCGGGGGTCGTAGGCCTTGCCGAAGACTTCTTCCTCGTCGCGATGCGAGCCCACGACGGCCCTTGTCGGCCGGCGGCTGGTATCTTCCTTGTCGTCGTCGGCCTGTGTCGACATCATGCGGCTCCCGCCACGACAGGCCGGTCGTCGTCCGGCCGCAGCTGCAAATCATACAGCGCGCGATAGCGCCCACTGAGCGCCAGCAATTCCTCATGCGTGCCGCGCTCGACGATCCGGCCGCCCTCGACGAACAGGATCTGGTCGGCATGCATCAGCGAGCTCAGCCGGTGCGAGATGATGAGCGTGACGCGGTCCCTGGCGAAGCGCTTCATCGCCGCCCGGATGCGCTGTTCGGTACCGGCATCTATTGCCGCGGTCGAATCGTCGAAGACCAGCACCGATGGCCGCAGCATCAGGCTCCGCGCAATGGTCAGGCGCTGCCGCTGGCCACCGGAAAGCGACGCGCCGCGCTCGCCGACAACCGTGGTGTAACCGGCCGGGAGGCCCATGATGTAATTGTGCAGCTGGGCGTACTCGGCTGCCTGCCCGATGCGGGTCTCGCGCGCCCAGGGATTGCCATAGGCGATGTTGTTCTCGATCGAGGTGGTGAACAGGAACGCGTCCTGCTGCACGACGCCGACGGCCTTGCGCAGCGATTTCACCGTCACCTCACGAATGTCCTGGCCGTCGATGGTGATCGAACCCGAAGTCACGTCGTAGAAACGCGGGATCAGATGCGCGATGGTCGACTTGCCGCTGCCCGGTGGGCCGACAATGCCGATGGTCTCGCCGGACCGGGCCTCGAAGGAGATGCCGGACAGTGTCGACCGGCCGCCCGCGCCCTCATAGCGAAAGCCGACATTGTCGAAGCGCAGCACGCCGTCGCTGACGACGAGATCCCTGGCGCCGGGCGCGTCCTCGATGTCGAGCTCGGCGTCGAGCAGTTCGAACAGCCGGGTGCCGCAGGTCGAGGCGCGCGCGAAGGAGTTGACCATCAGCCCGAGCTGGCGCACCGGCATCTGCAGGATGGTCATGAAGGTGAGGAACTGCGCCAGCGTGCCGACGCTGATCTGGCCTGCGATCACCTTCTGGCCGCCGAACCACAGGACCAGCCCCATGGCGGCCAGGAACGAGAAATTCATGGCGCTGGTGTTGGCGACGCGGATGTCGACGCGCTGATTGGCGAGGTCCAGTGCATCGCGCTTGGCGCGATCGAATTTTTCCAGCTCATGCCGCTGCGCTGCGAAAGCGCGCACGACACGGATACCGCCGAGGTTCTCATCCATCACCCGGCTCAGCACCGAGAGGCGCTCCTGCAACGTCAGCCAGGTGCTGCGCAGTTTGAGCTGGGTGACCGAGGACCGCCAGGCGACGAAGGGCACGAAGCTCAGACTGAGCAGCCCGAGCACGGGATCGGTGCTGATCAGGAGATAGGCGCCGACGCCGATCAGCACGCCGAGCAGCACCACGCGCAAAATGCCAGTGGAAAAGAACATGCGCACGCCGTCGAGATCGAGCAGGCCGAGCGTGATGAGATCGCCGGTGTGGACCCTGTCGTGGTAGGCGAAGCTCAGGCGCTGGATCTTCTCGTAGAAAGCCAGGCGCAGTTCATAGCCGGTGCGATGGCCGACGGCCTCGCCATAGTAGTTCTGCGCCATTGTGAAGAGGCCGCGCAGGATCGAGACGACGAGCAGCGTCAGCGCCGTATTCCACAGCGCCTGTTCCGCAGCAGTACCGGCCCCGGCCGCCATGACGCCCTGCGCCTGGTCAATGGCGCGTCCCAGCAGGCGTGGGATGAAGAGCTGCAAGGTCGCGGCGATGAAGGTCGAGACGATGGTGATGGCGACCTGCCAGGGATGGCGCAGCGTCATGCGCACGATGCGGAGCAAGGTGCTGAGGCCCTTGCCCCAGGAGGCTTCCGCCACATGGGCAAACGATTTGCCGCGCTCCGGTGCGCCGCCGATTGCTTGCGTGTTCAAGGGAAATATCCAAACCAATCCGGAGGTTAGTCCGGACTAATAAAGCAGACTCAATTCAGATGGCGCGATGTTACGCGTGTCCGACTTGGCCGTTCAAGAGCCAATTCCGGTATCGCACTGTGCCTGAACGGAAAGCGAGCATGCGACTGCGATCCGGCTGGCACCAGCGACGGAATCCTCTTGCTGAAGGGCGTTGGCCGGACGAGGCCAGCATCCGGCTGTACGCAAGCGACGGCCGGACGGCGTGCGATCTTCCATCCGGCCGGAATCCGGTCTGCTAGAGCCGGATGATTTCAGGTCGAATCGAGCTGAAATCTGAATCCGTCTCTAAATCAAAGAGATAGAGTATGATGTCGTCCGAAAACCGCTTCACACTTTTCGGCATCATGCTCTAGGCAGGTATCAGGACGGCGATACGATGGACGCCGACCTCCTTGCTTGTATTCGTCGCCTCGTCGGTCTTGCCCTTGGCGCAGGTGTACATGTCGCCTTCCTTGAGCTTGAATTCCTTGTCGGCTTTCTTGATCGTGAACGCGCCTGAAGTAATGGTGCAGACCATGTCATTGTCCATCACCATCTGAGGCGCGTGTGCGCCGGGCTGGAACACCACGTCGACGATTGCGATGCTCTTGTAGGCGGGAATGTCGGAGTCGCCGGTGCTGACCTCAACCACCCTGACACCGGGCGCAATCTCCTTGCCTTCCTTCGGGCCGTATTTCTTGACCTTCGCTGATGCCGCCAGGGTGAACAGAGGCGTTATCGCGGCAGCCGTCACACCCAGAGCAATTGCAGACCTGCGATTCATGGTTTTCATCGCATCCTCCCACATGTTCGTCACGAACGAATGTGCATGACCGCAATATATTAGCACAGACGAATATATTTGTATGCGAGGAAGCGCCCAACTAAAGCATGGCCGCGTGAACTTCGCAGTAGCCGTCGGAGAGGTTCCATACATCGACGATTTGCTTGCCGCTAAACCCCGCTGCTGCGGACCTTCGTACTGCTGTTGAGCCGTTCAAAAACCCTGGCCGTGCCGCCAGCAGGTGATCCGGTGGCCGGGCGCGACCTCGTTGGCGGGCGGTTCTGCCTTTCTGCAGTCGGGCAGGACCAGGGGGCAGCGATCGGCGAAGGCGCATCCGGTGTTCGGGACACCGGTGGCCTCGATCTCGGCTGGAGCGGATAGTTTCGGCTCGGCCTCATCGGAAGAAGCGGCCAGCAGCAGGGCCGTATAGGGGTGGTTGGGACCTTTGAAAATCTGGTCGGATGAACCGGTTTCGACCAGGCGTCCGCGATAGAGCACGCCGATCCTGTCGGCCATGTAGCGCACCACCCTGAGGTCGTGGCTGATGAACAGATAGGTCGTGTCCTTGTCGCGCTGCAGGTCGTTGAGCAGGTTGAGAACGGTCGCCTGGACGGAGACGTCGAGCGCGGAGGTCGGTTCATCGAGCACGACGACCTTCGGCACGCCGGCGAAGGCGCGCGCGATCGCCGCCCGCTGCCGCTGGCCGCCGGACAGCGAGCGCGACTTCTGCTCGGCGGTAGTGCCGGCGAGGCGAACCGAGCCCAGCAGGTCGCCGACGCGGGCTCTCACCTCGCTGCGGCGCAGGCCGGCGAGCCGGCGCAGCGGGCGGCCGAGGATGCGGCCGATCCGCTGGCGCGGGTTGAGCGTGCGATCCGGCGACTGGAAGACCATCTGCACGTCGCGGCGTTCGGCAAGGTTTCTCTTCTCGACGCGCGGCGCGACCGTCCTGCCGAACAGCTCGACCGATCCGGCATTGGGCATCTGCAGGCCGGTGACGATGCGTGCCAGGGTCGACTTGCCCGAACCGGACTCACCTATCAGCCCGAAGGTTTCGCCCTGGCCGATGTCGAGATCGATGCCGTGCAGCACTGGCTGGCTGCCGAAGACATGGCTGATGCCTTTGCAGGCGATCGCGA
Source organism: Mesorhizobium sp. WSM4809 (assembly GCF_055811655.1). Taxonomy (NCBI): domain Bacteria; kingdom Pseudomonadati; phylum Pseudomonadota; class Alphaproteobacteria; order Hyphomicrobiales; family Phyllobacteriaceae; genus Mesorhizobium; species Mesorhizobium sp. WSM4809. The sequence continues at coordinate 54,016 of NZ_JBVVQW010000008.1, read as the reverse complement.
TCCGGCGTTCTTTTGGCAAGCCGGCGTCTTCGCCTTGCGCTGTGGGGTGCGCTGGCATGCCGTCCTCCGCCAGTCTTCCGTCCCGCTTGGTGTAGTTGAGCGCCGGGATCGAGGCGATGAGCGCCTTGGTGTAGGCGTGAGAGGGGTTGTCGAAGACATCGCCCGCAACGCCGCTTTCGACCACGGTTCCCGCCTGCATCACCGCCACCCGGTCGCAGGAGCGGCGGATCATGTTGATGTCGTGGCTGATCAGCAGGATGCTGGTTTTGTGATCCTTGCGCAGGTCGGAGAGGATGGCGATGATCTCGGACTGGACGCTGGCGTCGAGCGCCGTCGTCGGCTCATCCAGCACCAGCAGCGACGGGTCGAGCGCAATCGCGATGGCGATGTTGGCGCGCTGCTGCATGCCGCCGGAGAGTTCGTGCGGATAGAGATCCAGCACACGCTCCGGATGGCTGACGCGGACCCGGCCGAGCAGTTCGGCCGCACGCTCGCGCGCCTCGTCGAGGCGAACCGGGCGGTGCCGCATGATCGTCTCGGTGATCTGCCGGCCGATCGTCATGCTTGGATTGAGCGCCGCGCCCGGATGCTGGTAGACGGCCGCGATTTGATTTCCCCTGAGCCGGCGGAGCTGCTCGGCGGAAAGGTCGCGGATTTCGCGGCCCTGGAATTCAAGCGCTGAGGCCGCGATACGGGCGTTCTTCGGCAGATAACGCAGGATGGCGAGCGCCACAGAGCTTTTGCCCGATCCTGACTCGCCGACCAGGCCGAGCGCCTCGCCTTGGCCTATGTGCAGCGACACGCCGCTGACGGCGGGATGTGATCCCTTGCGCCCGTCATAGGCGACGGACAGCTGGTCTACGTTCAGAACCGAGGAGGACATGGGGACTTGAAACCACTTTCTTCCAGCGCCGCCATCGAGGGCAATCGCTTCCGCTTTCGGAGTGCATTATCTCTATAAAATTACTCGGATTAAGCCGAAGCGCAATCTACCTTTCATGCCTCAGGAGAGATTGTCGCCGTCTGCCGAGGCAGCGCGACGGTCTCCGGAGCAGATCTGGAAGGAGGCCGTCATGGCTCGAGACCACATGATCCTCAGCGCATTCTTCTTCAACCCGCAGGGCGATCACCGGATGTCGTGGCGCCATCCCAGGGCGCCGGAACGGGAGGTGCTGGACTTCGAATTCTACCGCGATCTCGTGCAGGCGGCCGAGCGCGCCAGGATCGACACCATCTTCGTCGCCGACCACGTTTCGATTTGGGATTCGGTCAAGAGCGGCGTCGCCCACTACGCCAATGCGCGCCTCGAACCGCTGACGCTGCTCTCGGCGCTGGCGGGCGTGACCAAGCATATCGGCCTGATCACCACGGCATCGAGTTCCTACAGCGAGCCCTACAATGTGGCGCGCATGTTCGCCTCGCTCGACCACATCAGCAAGGGCAGGGCGTCGTGGAACGTCGTCACCTCGGCGATGGACGAGGAGGCGCGCAATTTCGGCCGCGACGGCAATATCGAACATGCGTTCCGCTACGAGCGTGCGGCCGAATTCCTCGATATCGTCAAAGCGCTGTGGGACAGCTGGGAAGACGAGGCGCTGCTGATCGACAAGGCGTCGGGCTATTTCGCCGACCCCGACAAGGTCCACCCCGTCGACCACAAGGGCAAGCATTTCAAGGTGCGCGGGCCGCTCAACGTCTCGCGGCCGCCGCAAGGCCATCCGCTGATCGTCCAGGCCGGATCCTCCGAAGACGGCAAGAACTTCGCCACCGCACAGGCCGATGCGCACTTCGCCATCTACAGCACCAAGGAGGATGGCATCAAATACCGTCAGGATATCAACGAGCGGCTGGCCCGCCACGGCAGGCGGCCGGAGAGCTTCAAGATCCTGCCCGGCATCCTGCCTGTTGTCGCCGCCTCCGAAGCAGAAGGCCGGGAAAAGCAGGAATACCTGCAGACCTTGCTGCCGGATCAGGTCGGCATCGACCTTCTGTCCAGCTGGAGCGGGTTGGACCTGTCGCTGTTCCCGCCGGACGGGCCATTGCCGCCGCTGCCGGACGAGAGCACGTTCAACGGCGGACGCACGTCGCTCAACCGGGTCAAGCAATGGGCGAAGCAGAATCTCAGCCTGCGCGAGATCGCCCGCAAACTCGCCAACAGCGGTTCGGTGCCGACCGTCGCCGGCACGCCGGTACAGATCGCCGACCAGTTGCAGGACTGGTTCGTTTCCGGTGCCGCCGACGGCTTCAACCTGATGTTCCCACTGCTGCCCGAGGACTGGGTGAATTTCGCCGAACAGGTGGTTCCGGAGCTGCAGCGGCGCGGCGTGTTCCCGACCGAATACGCGCCGGGAACGTTGCGCGACCGCTTCGGCCTGGCGCGACCAGCCAATCGCTTCGCCGAACAACGCGACAATGCGCGCGCGGTGTCCTGACGTCAGGCCGGGAGAACGATCATGACCGTTGCACCAAGATTGCAGCCCCGCGAAGCCACCGCGCCGCAGCTCGTCAATGTCCTGCACAGCCCCAAGCGCGTGCGCGTCAAGTTCGGCGGCCGCACCATCGCCGACAGCCGCAACGTGCTCGTGCTGCGCTCCAACCATTTCCTGCCGATCTATTTCTTCCCGCCGTCAGCGGTCGACCCGTCGGTGCTGAGACCCTCACTGCATCGCGAACCGCACCCGGTCGGTGGCGAAACCGCCTATTGGGATATCGACAGCGGTGACAGGCGCAGCGCCAACGCGGCCTGGGCGTTCGTGTCGCCACCGGATGAAAACCTGGCGCCTCTGGCCGGCCGCATCGCCTTCACCTGGAAAGCCGTCGACCAATGGTTCGAGGAGGAAGAGGAAGTCTTCGTCCACGCCCGCGATCCCTACGCACGCATCGATGTGCTGCAGAGCTCCAGCCATGTGCAGGTCTGGTTCGACGGCGAGCCGATCGCCGACAGCCACCGCCCGGTTCTGCTGTTCGAGACGCATCTGCCAACGCGTTTTTATCTGCCCGCGGAAGACATCCGGCTGGAGCGGCTGACGGCGTCCGTCACAACGACGCGATGTCCTTACAAGGGCATCGCCTCCTATTGGTCCGGCCTGCTGAGCGACGGCTCGGTGCGCCCTGACATCGCCTGGAGCTACCGGGATCCCATAGAGGAAATACCCAAGATCAAGGGCCTCATCGCCTTCTATCCGCAGGCCGTCGACCGCATCCATCTCGACGGCGAACCCGTCGCATAGGTTTTCAATCTTCATTTCAGAGCAGGGGTTTGACATGACCAAACGCAGAGATATCGACGCAGTTCGCAACCTGTCGGGGGACATCTGGAATGTCGCCGTCGATGAATATCAGGGCGGCTTTCTCAAACGCCGCGATCTCCTGAAATATGCAGCACTGCTCGGCTTGACCGGCTTTGCCGCCTCGCAGGGGCTTGGAGGTGCGCGCGCCGCGGCCGCTGCCGGCGGCACGGTTCGCGTCGGGCTCGGCCAGCCGACCAAGGCGATCGATCCGGTTTCGGTCACCGATCCGGCCAGCATCGGGGTGATCAGCCAGGTCGGCGAGTATCTGATCCTCGACGATCCGAAGGATGGTCTGCAGCCGAAGCTGGCTCTGTCCTGGGAAGCAAACGAGACGGCCAGTCGCTGGACCTTCAAATTGCGGCCAGGGGTGAAATTCCACGATGGCCGCGCGGTCACCGCTAGGGATGTTGTGGCGAGCTTCGAGCGGCTGGTCGATCCGGCCAGCGGCTCGTCGGCGCTGTCCGCCTACAAGGGCATCCTGTCCAAGGGCGGCGCCAAGCTGGTCGACGACGAAACCGTCGCCTTCGACCTCGATGGCCCAAACAGCAACTTCCCCTTCTATGTCTCCTCAGACGTCTACAACGCCGTCATCCTGCCGGCCGACTATGCCGGCGATTTCGAGAAGAATTTCAACGGCACGGGTCCGTTCAAGCTAAAATCCTTTCGTCCCAAGCAAGGCGCCAGCTTCGTTCGCAATGAAGACTACTGGGGCGACAAGGCGCTGCCCGACCGGGTCGAGATCAAGTTTTTCGACGACGAGCAGGCGCAGGTGCTGGCGCTGCAGGCCGGCCAGCTCGACGTCATCCCGAGCACGACGCGCCTGGAGCTGGCGATCGAGGGCAATCCCAATTTCAAGCTGCTGAGCGTGCAGGCAAGCTCGCATGACCAGGTGCATCTCAGAACCGACCAGGCGCCGTTCACCGACAAGCGCATCCGCCGCGCGCTGGCGCTCACCATCGACCGCGAGGCGGTGGTCAAGGGCCTGCTGAAGGGCCGCGCCATCGTCGGCAACGACACCCCGTTCGCGCCGATCTTCCCATCGGCGGATCCGTCGGTGCCGCAGCGCAAGCAGGACATTGCGGAAGCCAAGCGGCTGCTCGGCGAGGCGGGTGTGCCGAACGGCTTCGAGGTGACGCTGACCACCGAGCGCGCCTATGACATTCCCGACTATGCGGTGATCATCCAGAACTTCGCCAAAAAGGCCGGCATCGACGTCAAGCTCAATGTCCTGCCACAGGACGCCTATTACGGCTCGGCCACCTTCGGCAGCTCGCCCTGGCTGGATTCGGTGCTCGGCATCACCGACTACGGCCATCGCGGCACGCCCGACATCTTCCTCAACGCCACGCTGAAGAGTTCGGGAGCTTGGAACGCGGCGCATTTCAACAACCCGGCCTATGATGCGCTGCTGCTCGACTACTCTAAGGCGCGTGATCTGCAGGCACAGCGCCTCGTTGCCGGCAAGATCCAGACCTTGCTGCTTGACGAGACGCCGGCGATCATCAGCTACTTCTCGCAATACAGCCGGATCGTCAGCTCGAAGGTCGAGGGCGTGCGCTTCACCGCGATCTCGCATCTGCTGCTCGACCGCGTTTCCTTCGTCCAGGCATGATCGCGACATGCTGACCGGTCGCATTCTGTCAGCGCGTCTGGGCACACTTGTCCTCACGCTGTGGCTGGTCAGCATCCTGGTGTTCTTCGCCGGGCAGGTCCTGCCCGGCGATGTCGGCCGTGTGATGCTCGGGCCTTTTGCCGATGCGCAGGCGGTGGCGGAACTGAACAAGCGGCTGGGCGCCGATCAGCCGGTTCTCGTCCAGTACTGGCTCTGGTTCAGCAAGGCCGTCACCGGTGACTTCGGCACCTCGCTGTCGATGCGCGGGCCGGTGGCGCCCTTCGTGCTGGAAAGCCTCAAGCGCTCCGCCGCCCTTGCCGGCATTATTCTGATTTTTCTCATTCCGCTTGGCGTTGGTGCCGGCGTCGTTGCCGGTCTCAATGCGGGCCGCTTGATCGACCGGCTGATCGTGATGGCAGGCGTCTCCTTCGGCATTGTGCCTGATTTCGTTTCTGGCCTGATGCTGCTCATCGTTTTCGGCCTGTGGCTGAACTGGTTCCCGATCTCCGGTGTTGCGCCCGATGGCGCGGGCTTCTGGACGCATGGCTATTATCTGATCCTGCCGGCGCTGCCGCTGGTGCTGAACCTTGCCGGCTACATCGCCCGGATGACGCGGGCAGGGGTGATCGAGGCAATGGCCGCCGATTATACGCGCACCGCCGTCCTGAAAGGGCTCGAGCGGCGCGAGATCATCTTTCGGCACGTGCTGCGCAACGCGCTGACGCCGACCATCGCGGTGCTGGCGACGCAGACCGGCTACATGCTTGGCGGGCTGGTGGTGATCGAGGCGCTGTTCGGCATCCAGGGGCTTGGCAATCTGGTTCTGAATGCGGCCAAGGCACGCGATTTCCCGATGCTCGAGGCCGGGGTGCTGGTGATGGCGGCAATCTTCGTGCTGTCGGCGGCGGCCGGCGACCTCGTACTGGCGCTGCTCGATCCGCGGCAACGCCGCCGGACCTCGCCATGACAGATCTGGCGGAGTTTCCCGCACCACCGCGCTCCGTGGCCGGCTTTCCGGCAGTGCGCCGGATACGCAGTGCTTTCGCCGGATTGCCGCCGTCGGTCGTGGTCGGATCGCTGCTGCTTCTGTTCTGGGTCGTGTGCGCCATAGCAGGCAACCTCTTCGTTCCCTACGATCCCTATGCCGAGGATTTCCTGGCGATGCTGACGCCGCCCGACGCGCTGCACTGGTTCGGGACCGATCAGCTCGGCCGCGACGTGCTGTCCCGCATAGTCGTCGGATCGCGCGACATCCTGCTGGTTGCGCCGCTGGCGACGCTGGCCGGTGTCGCCGCCGGCAGCATCATCGGGTTGGTGCTCGGCTATTTCGACGGCCTGGTCGATGCCATCGGCGCGCGGCTGCTCGATACGCTGATGGCGTTTCCGTTCATCGTTCTCGTCACCATGACGCTGGTGGCCATCGGCCCGTCCAATCTAACGGTCATCCTGGTGATCGGCATCGCCTACGCGCCGCTGGTGGCGCGCACCGTCCGCGCCGCCGTGCGCGAGCAGAAGGAGCGCGACTATGTCAGCGCTGCGCGGCTTGGCGGCGAGGGCCCGCTCGCCATCATGTTTCTGGAGATACTGCCCAACATCAGGGAAACGATCTTGATCGAGCTGGTCACAAGGCTGGGCTACGCGTTCTTCTCGATCGCGACGCTGAGCTTTCTCGGCCTCGGCATTCAGCCGCCATCGGCCGATTGGGGGCTGGCCGTCGCCGACGGCTATGGTTTCCTGACCGGCGGCAAATGGTGGGTCGTCGTCTTCAATTCCGCGGCAATCGTCTCGCTGGTGATGGCAACCAATCTGATCGCACAAGGCATCGGCGCCTTCGAGAATAGCGATGCATGAGCCTTGATCGGGCGTGTCGAAAAATCTCTTTTGCATTGAAGCCTGACGCGCATCCTTATATCGCATGGCTATGAAGAAAATCGGTTTCCTGTCATTCGGGCACTGGACGCCCTCGTCGCAATCGCAAGTGCGCTCGGCTTCGGACGCGCTTTTGCAATCCATCGAGCTGGCGATCGCCGCCGAGCAACTGGGGGCGGATGGCGCCTATTTCCGCGTGCATCATTTCGCCCGCCAGCTCGCGTCGCCGTTCCCGTTGCTGGCAGCCGTCGGCGCCAAGACCAGCCGCATCGAGATCGGCACCGCCGTCATCGACATGCGCTACGAGAACCCGCTCTACATGGCCGAGGATGCGGGCGCTGCCGACATCATCGCCGGCGGCCGCCTGCAGCTTGGCATCAGCCGTGGCTCGCCCGAGCAGGTGATCGATGGCTGGCGCCATTTCGGCTACGCGCCGCCGGAAGGCCAGAGCGACGCCGACATGGCGCGGCATCACGCCGAGGTCTTCCTCGAGACGCTGCGGGGCGAGGGGTTCGCCCAACCCAATCCGCGGCCGATGTTCCCCAATCCGCCCGGCCTCTTGCGCCTCGAGCCGCATTCGGAGGGTTTGCGCGAGCGGATCTGGTGGGGTGCGGCCACCAACGCCACGTCGGAATGGGCGGCCAAGCTCGGCATGAACCTGCAGAGTTCGACGCTCAAATTCGACGAGAGCGGCAAGCCGTTCCATATCCAGCAGGCCGAGCAGATCCGCATCTATCGCGAGGCCTGGAAAGCGGCCGGTCACAGTCGCGAGCCGCGCGTCTCGGTCAGCCGCAGCATCTTTGCGCTGGTCGACGATCGCGACCGTGCCTATTTCGGCCACGGCAATGAGAGCCGCGACCAGATCGGCTTCATCGAGGAGAACACCAAGGCGATCTTCGGGCGCAGCTACGCGGCCGAGCCGGATGTGCTGATCAAGGAATTGGCGCAGGACGAGGCGATCGCCGAGGCCGACACGCTGCTGCTCACCGTTCCGAACCAACTTGGCGTCGACTACAATGCGCATGTCATCGAGGCGATCCTGACCCATGTCGCGCCGGCGCTTGGCTGGCGCTGACGCCGGATCGATCAGGGCGGAGTTCCAGGGAGGTACACAATGCCAAAGAAGGCCTTGATCGCCTGGGGCGGCTGGGAGGGCCACACGCCGGAGCAGAGCGCGAATATCGTTCGCACCTTGCTTGAGCGAAACGGCTTCGACGTCACGCTCGGCCAAGGCACCGCGATTTTCGCCGATCCGGAGCTTGCTTCCTTCGATCTCATCGTGCCCGTCATCACGATGTCGACGATCGAAAAGGCCGAGTTGCAGAACCTGACGCTTGCCGTTCGCGGGGGAAGCGGGCTCGGCGGTTTCCACGGCACTATGGGCGACAGTTTTCGCAACGAGCCCGACTATCAGTTCATGACCGGCGGCCAATGGGTGGCGCATCCCGGCAACATCATCGACTATACTGTCGCGATCACCCGGCCGGACGATCCGATCACAAAAGGCATCAGCGATTTCGCCTACCGGTCGGAGCAATATTACATGCATGTCGACCCAAGCAATGAGGTGCTGGCGACCACCACCTTTACCGACGCGCATTTCCGGGCATCGGCGGCGTTGTCATGCCGGTCGTCTGGAAACGGCGCTATGGAGCGGGGAAGGTTTTCTACAGTTCCCTTGGTCACACGGCGGATGAGTTCGCGGTGCCGGAAATGGCGCTGATGGTGGAGCGGGGTTTGCTTTGGGCGGCGCGGGGGTAGCCTCTGTCAGTCACCAATTGCGAAAGGCGAGCGGCGAACTGCGGAGGCAGCGAGGTCTGAATTCCTGCAATGGCTAGAAAGTCGGCCGCTGTCGAACTACCATCCGGTGAACAGCAAAGGGGGGTGGAATGGATCATCAGCGGACAGTATTCTTGGTCGGAGGGGGCACGGGCGGAGACGAGGAAGCCGTGTTTACGCTGCATGTAGAGGGCGCCGTCTGCAGCCTGACATGCGGCTACCGGGACAAGGTGATCAGGGCCGAAGAGGAAGATTTTTTCGAAGCTCTGTTCCAGATCCGTCAGGGGCTCGAAGCCGATGGTTTGCTGCCCTTCTGCTACGGGGCGAGTGCCAATGTTTATCCCGAAAATACCGTGATGGAGAAGAGTCGCGGATTGATGGCCTGCAAGGTGACGATGGGGCGATTTCCCCAAGAGACGGATCTGGTCGACATATTTGACGATGGCGTCGACGTGGTTCCGGTTTTCGTCCACATTCAGCAGGAATTTTGGGAAGAATGGCTGGCCTCTCTGCCCTCCTAGTGCCCAGCACTCATTTTATCCCGCCGGTGACCGCAAAGGCGCCAGCGGTGCGCCCATCCTCCAGCCGCACCACCGCCGTCACGATCGAACCGTAGGAGCCACGCCAGACGCTGTGGAAGCGCTGATGCTCGGCGGCCGGAATGAGGGCATGCCCGCTGAGGCGCGCACCGCTTCGCTGCAGCACGACGACCTCTCCGTTGACATGCACCTGGATGTTGGCCGTTTCGGCGGCCTCGCCGGGCAGTTCGAGCGTGATGACGATCTCGTCCTGATCGCCGGAAGGCCGCGTCTCGGCGGCAAGCGTGATCGCGAACGCTGGCACCTTGCTGTCGCCGGCTCGGGCAGGACGGCCTGAAAACACATCGTCGTCAAGTTCCGGCGTGCGCGGCGGGCAGGTGCGGCGCTGCGTGGAGCGTTCGAAGTCGCCGGCCATGCGCAGCAGTCTCTCATCGTCATAGGCCTTGCCGGCAAAGGTGAGGCCGACCGGCATGCCGATATCGGCCATGGTTCCCATCGGCACGGTGACGGTGGGGATGCCGAAATGGCGCCAGACCAGATTGCCGTTGGCGACCCAGGTGCCATTGCGCCAGGCAAGGTCGGCGGACATCTCATCAATATCGGCATCGGCCGGCCCGACATCGGCGGCGGCAGGCAGCACCACGGCGTCGATGCCTTGCGCGTCCAGCCAGTCCTCGAAATCGATCCGCCTTGTCGCTTCCAGTCCCTTCAGTCCCTCTTCCAGCGTTGGAATGTCCACGAAGGGCGTGACGCCGGACCATGCCCGCTCGACATATTCCCTCAGGTCGAAGCCGCCTTCATAGCGATCGGGCAGCGTGCCGGGCGGCTGCGGGAAGATCTTTGGGCCGTCGACCGAAACGAGATCGGGCAAGGCCGGGTCGACATTGGCGCGCAAAAAGTCGTCCCAGCCCCAGATGCAGAGATCCCAGAGTTCGCGCTCGGCGAACTCCTGGGGCATCAGCCCGCGCTCGACCATGGTGCGAGCACCCGGGCGGTCGCGCTCATAGTTGGAAACGACGGGAAAATCGACCTCGACCACCTCGGCGCCAAGCCGCGTGAGATCGGCCGCGGCCCGCTCCCACAGGGCAAGCACCGAGGCGCGGGTTTCGATCGGCGCATCGGCCTCGCTGTCGCGGCCGATATACATTCTGGGCACGCCCAGGCGCTTGCCTTTCAACGATCCCGCCAGTGCGAGATCGGTATAGCGGGGCGGCCGCATATCGGAGCTTTTCGGCAGCTTGACCCAGGGCTGCGCGCGCCAGAAATCGCCTCGCGTCTCGGGATCGTCGGCGACGATGATGTCAAGCAATTCGAGCATGTCGGGCATTGTCCGCGCGTGCGGCACCACGACATCCATGGTCGGCACCAGGGGCCAGTTGCCGCGCACCGAAATGACGCCGCGCGACGGCGTGTAGGCGACCAGCGCATTGTTGGTGGCCGGCGCGCGGCCGGACGACCAGGTCTCCTCGCCAAGCCCGAAGGCGCAGAAGCTGGCCGCCGTCGCCGTGCCGGAGCCATTGGACGAGCCCGACGCGAAGGCGGCGGTCAGATAGTCGCCATTGTAGGGGCTCTCGGCGCGACCGTAGACGCCGCGCTGCATGCCGCCATTGGCCATTGGCGGCATGTTGGTCAGCCCGATCAGCACGGCGCCGCCGGCGCGCAGCCGGGCAATGGTGAAGGCGTCCTCATTGGCGATGAGATGCTCGAAGGCGGGCGAACCGGCCGCCACCGTCAGGCCTGACACCTTGTAGCTGTCCTTGGCGGTGTAGGGGATGCCGTCGAGCGGTCCGAGCACGGCGCCGTTGCGGCGGCGCCGGTCGGAGGCTGCCGCCTCCTCGAACATATCAGGATTGAGCACTGGGACGGCATTGAGGCTGATGCCGTGGCGGTCGAAATGCCCGATGCGCCTGAGATAAGCCCCGACCAGTTCGACGCTGGTGACGGTGCCGTCATCAAGCGCGCGGCGCAGTTGGTCGATCGTCGCTTCGACGAGATGAAGGCTGGCATCGGTCATCACAGGTTCCACATTTCCACGCACCATGGATGAGCGAGGCAGCTGGCTTCGGCAAGAGCCTATCGCGGTCTGCTCCGGAACTTTTGTCCGGCTGGCGGTTTTGGATGTATGGTGTGATTCCGGAATGGCCAGGAGGGTATTGGCATGACCACCAAATGCGTTGCGATCCTAGCTCTCGCTGTCGCCATGGGCTCAAGCGCTTGCGCCCCGGCTTTCGCTGGCGACCGGCACCACGACCGCCGGGTCCAATCCGAACGCTACGTTCCCGCCGAAGGCGATCTCATCGACATCCTGTTCGGCGGCCCGCGCTACTACGATCAGCAGTTGGTGACGACGGCGGCCGGCGCGTGCTCCTACCATCGCGTCGGACCCGACGCGAATGCGGTGAACAAGATCAACGATCATCACTGTGGGAAGTAGGCGGCAGGCAGCGCCTCAGCGCCCGTCACTCTCCTTCATCCGCTCGATGATCTCGGCCATCAGCGCCAGGTCGCGGCGTGAATCGGCGAGGTCGGTCAGAGGCTTTGTGCCTTCGGTGATGTGGCGGTGGAAAATCTCGAGTTCATTCGAGAAAGCATCGCCGTAGAGAGGCCCGAAGGTTTTCGTCACCGGGCCGAGCGGGCCGGCATCGGTGACCTCCAGCCGCGTCGGCAGGCTTCGGATGTAGGGCGTGTCGTAGAGAATGCGCACACGCCTGGTGTTCGAGCGCACCTCGATCATGGCGTCGAACAGGCCGAGATCGTCGACCACCGCGTCGTAGAGACAAGCGAAATGGCCGTAGTCGAAGGTGACTGATGTGTTGGCGCCGCCATTGGTGCGGTGCGCGGCCAGCACGCGCGCCGGCTCGCCGATCAGCCCGCGCATCGCCGAAATGTGATGCGAGGAAAGTGCCGTCAGCCCGCGATAGGCGCGCACCAGATCGGCCGGCGCGTCGGCGCCGACCACCTCGCGGATCAGCGCGTCGCGTTCGCTTGCGCCACGCGCCAGCAGGGTAGGGTCTATGTCGTTGGGATAGAGGACGTTCTGGCTCTTCTTGAGAAAGTGCCGGCCTTCCGAGATCAGGTCGAAGATTCGGACATGGGTGATGTCGGCGTATGCCGGCAGTTCGTCCCTGGCCGCCAGATAGGCCGGCGCGTAGCGGCGCATATAGCCGACGAACAGGGTCTTGTCGTAGCCCGGCATCAGCGCCAGCAGATCGTCGATTTCGCGCACCGTCAGGCAGGCGGGCTTTTCCAGCAGGATATGCTTGTTGGCTGCAATCGCCGCCCGCACGAAGCGGCTGTGGGTGTCGTCGGACGACAGCACGAACACCGCGTCGATGTCGGGCGAACTAATCAGCGCCTCGGCCGTGTCGAAGGCCTTTGCCGTCGTAAATTCAGAGGTGACGAGTGACACCAGGCTGGGCGACACGTCGTACACGCCCGCGATCACCCAGCGGTCGCGCTGATCGCCCAGCACAGGCAGATGGATCGACTGCGCGACCTCTCCAAGACCTATCAGTCCGACACGAATTGGTGCCACAGGCGAACTCCCTTTGATTTCAAGTCTGATGCTGCAGGACTATGCCGCGCCGGTTACCAGCGCGACGAGCTCGTTTCCGGACGTTTCGGAAGCGCGCACGGTCGCCGCCATCTTTCCCGCCCGCATCACCCAGATCTGGTCGGACAGGCGGCGGACCTGATCGAAATTGTGGCTGACCAGGATGACTGAGACCGACTGCTCGCGCAGACGCCGGATCAGAGCCTCGACATTGGCGGTCTCCTGCACGCCGAGTGCTGCCGTCGGTTCGTCCATCACCACCAGCTTGGCGCCGGAGCCGACAGCGCGGCAGATCGAGATCGCCTGCCGCTGGCCGCCCGACAAGCGCCGCACACGCTGGTTGATCGACGGCACGTTGATCGACAGCCGCGACAGCATGGAACGGGCCTCGCGCTTCATCGCCTTGCGATCGAGGAAAGCGAACGGCCCGATGCGGCGCACGATCTCGCGGTTGAGGAACAGGTTCTGCGCGACCGTCAATTCGTCGATCAGCGCCAGGTTCTGGTGCACGGTCTCGATGCCGGCCTTGCGTGCCTCGTCGGGGTTGGCGAAGGGCCGCGCCCGGCCGTCGAAGAACAAATTGCCGGTGTCCGGCTGATGCACGCCGACCAGGCTGCGGATCAGCGTCGACTTGCCGGCGCCATTGTCGCCGATGACGGCGGTGACCTCGCCGCGACGGGCCTGGAAGGCGACGTCGGTGAAGGCGCGGATGCCGCCGAAATGCTTGCTCAGCCCTTCGCAGGCGATGATCGCCTCAGCGGCGGGGATGTGATGGGGCGCGCTCATTTCTGATACCGCATGATCAGGGCCGCCAGCACCACGATGGCGCCCACGGCAAGCGGTTGGTAGAAGGCCGAGACGTTGAGCAAGGTCAGGCCGTTGACGAGTGCTGTGAGCATCAGCGCGCCGATCGCCGGTCCCAGAATGCTGGCGCGGCCGCCGAACAGGCTGACGCCGCCCAGCACCACCGCCGCCACCGAGTTCAAGAGCAGGCTGGTGTTGATCTGCGGTTCGGCCGAGCCGATGCGGGCGACCAGAAGAATGGCCGCGATGCCGGCGCAGAAGCCCGAGATTGTATAGGCGGCGATCTTGACCCGGTTGGTGCGGATGCCCAGCGCGCCGGCACTTTCGGTCTGGCCGCCGGTCGCCAGCAGATGCACGCCGAAGCGTGTGTGGTAGAGTGCGATATGCGCGACGATGACGGCTGCGATTGCTACCCAGACCGGATAACCGAACGGTCCGAGCGAGCCGGAAGCGAGCCTGAGCAGGAAGGTCGAGCCGACCATGGTCGGTTCGCCGCCCGACAGGATGAGGCCAAGGCCGGTGATGCCTGACAGCGTGCCGAGCGTCACCACGAAGTCGGGGATCTTGCCTGCGGTGATGATCAGCCCGTTGAGGAAACCGACGGCGCTGGTGGCGAGAACCGCGAGCCCGCAGGCGACGAAGATGCCGTAGCCGGCGGCGTTGACGAGGCCGAGGATGATGGCGCCGAGCATGACGGCTGCCGCCAGCGACAGGTCGATGCCCGAGGTGGCGATGACGAAGGTCTGGCCGATCGACAGCACCACCAGGATCGCCGCCGCCAACAGCAGCGCCTGCAGATTGGCGACGCTGAGAAAGACCGGCTGGGCGATGCCGAAGACGATGACGAGGCCGACCAGGCCGACGACGGATGCCCAGTCGGCCCAGAAGGACGGATCGAGGAGGAGAGCCGCCAGGGAGGGACGGCTCTCCTCAGCACCCGCCGAATGGGCGGCGGGTGCGTTGTCTGCTGGTGTGCTCACTTCAGCATCTCGCGGAAGGGATCGGGATAGTCGCCGCCGGGCCGCGGGAAGTTCTTCAGCGAGGCTTCGGCATTGTCCTTGTTGATCAACAGCACCGGCGCCGGCACGTTGGCCGGCAGTTCCTTGCCCTTGGCGGCCACTGCACAGGCCTCGAGGCCCATGGCGCCGACAACATAGGGATATTGGGCGACGGTGGCGGTGAGTTCGCCTGCCGCAATCGACTTGAGCGCGTCGACGATGCCGTCGAGGCCGATCACCTTGACGTCCTTGCCCGAGGTCCGCACGGCGCGCTCGACGCCGAGCGCCATGATGTCGTTGGCGGCGAAGAAGCCGGCGAGATCCGGGTGCGCGGCGAGAATATCGGTGGCGGCGGTCAGCGCCTTTTCGCGATCCCAGTCGGCGCTGACCATCACCACGATGTCGAGTTTGCCTTCCACCGCCTGCTTGAAGCCCTTGATGCGGGCGTTGGAGCCGACATCGCCGATGATGCCGGCGACCAGCGCGACCTTGGAGCCCTTCGGCACCAGCTTCAGCATCTCTTCGCCGGCCAGCGCGCCGGCGGCGACATTGTCGGTGCCGATATAGGTCGAGACGGCAAAGCCGGCGGCCTTGGCCTGTTCGGGGTCTATGGTCGAGTCGATGTTGACGATCGGCTTCTTCTTCTGGGCGACCGGCACCAGCGCCTGGACGAGATTGGAGACGCTGATCGGGTTGACCAGGTAGCAATCGAAATCCTGCATGGCCATGGCGGTCAGGCGGTCGGCCTGGCCGGTGGCGTCACCCATATTGGCGGCGGCCTGGACGCTGACATTCACGCCGTTTGCCTTGGCCTGTTCCTCGATGCCCTTCTGCATGGTCTGGAAGAACGGATTGTCGAGGCCTTTGACGATGGCCGCGACTTTCGCCGTATCCTCGGCATGGGCGGGCGCTGCGACGATGGCTGCAAGCATGCCTGCGCCAAGCAGGTTCGTGCCAAGCTTCAGGCAATTGAACATACGCATGGTTTTTCCTCCTCCTGATTGTTTTATGGGCTGCATCAATGTCGCTGTCCGGTGACTGCAATGTTAGACGGCGCGCAAGCGACCCCGGCGCCTGGCGCGATGGTCCCGCCAACAGATTGCTGCCCGCTTTGGAATGTGCGGACTGCAGCCGAGGTTTGGGCACTTTTCGATGTCAGGCATTGCTCCTCCCAGAGCGCCGGCCGATGCCAATCCGGCGTTTGCGCATGTTTTATAAAAAATTGACACGCGTCAAGATTTAAAAGTGGTGCGTACCGATTTTGACGATGCACCCTGGGGGCATGACTGTCCTACCGGCATGCGCTACAACCAAGGCGCGAAAAAATGTGCCGGCCTAGGGAACCACTTGGGGATAGCGGCGTTAGTCGCTACTTTTGCGCAAGAGGAGGTTTCGGGTGGGGCGTTTCGAGAACCTGGAAGAACCAACGGGTACATTTCCGATTTTCGACGCAATCACGGAATTGCCGGCAAGGGTCGAAGGGGGCGTATGCACCGGGCTTTATCGGCAGGAAGTGCCGCAGGAGCTGCTTGCAGCGGTTGAAACGGTCCAACCCGGCCATTTTTCGCTGCTGCCTTCATTGGCGGCTTTGAACGACTGCCAGGTCGATAAAGACGATCTGCTGGCGTGAGCAAAGCCGCCCGCGATCGCATCAAAAAACATACCGTATGGGAAAATCACGCACGTTGTCGAAAGCGGCGGTGAGGCATGGAAAGCAAGGAGAGGTTGCAGTGCGTCGGGAGGTGAAGCATGTCTGATCAGGACGAGCTGATCCGGGCTGCCATCGGACGGCTGCTCGCCGAGAAGACAGGCGCCGCCGTCATATCGATGAGAGAGAGCATTACCGAGCTTCTGGCGCTGACCGGTGCCGCGCTGGACGACAGACTGCAGGACCTGCTGCTGGAAATGGCCGAAGTCCGCGGTATGATGGTGGCTCTCGACTTCTGAGCAAATCGGCTGGGGTCGATGGGCATCAGTCCGCTACTCCGGCAACGCCTTCACCGGCAGTTCAACACTACTGCGCCGGCTTCAATGCTGAACCAAGCACCCGGGGTTAAAGATCGAGCGAAACCGCGCCCTGAGGGTGGCTGCAGCATGCCAGGACATAGCCGGCCGACTTCTCTTCAGGGGCCAGCCCGCCGAGATCCTCCATGGCGACTTCGCCGGACAGCTTGGCGATGCGGCATGTGCCGCAAACTCCCTGCTGGCAGGCGGTTGGGACGTAGACCCCACATTGGCGCGCCGCCTCCAGCAGCGTCTCTCCGGGCAAGCAGTTATGCACGATCCCGGAGCGGACGAAACGGACCGAAGATGGTATTGCCGGGGCCGGTTCCAACTGAGGGCTGCTGCCGCCGCCGAAGCTCTCCTGGTGGTACCGCGACGGAGCCACGCCAATCGCATCCAGGCAGGAACGTGCGGCTTTCATGTACGCTTCAGGGCCACAGGCAAAGATAGTGCGGTTGTGGAGATCGGGAACGAGGGTCAGCAGCATCTGACTGTCTATTCTGCCAGTCGGCCCCCTCCAGGTGGGATCTTCCTGGCTACAAACGCACGTTACTTTTACGTTGGGAAAGCGAGAGGCAAGTGCGTCCAATTCCCGTCGAAAGATTATGTCACCAGGCGTTCTGGCACTATGAACGAATGAGATATCCTGGTCGGCCGCGCGGTCGGTAAGCGCACGCAGCATGGACATCACCGGCGTTATCCCGCTGCCGCCCGAAAGGAAGAGCGGCTTTTCATAGGGCAGGTCATCGAGATTGAATGAGCCGAGCGGCCCTTCGATCTCGATCTCGTCGCCCGCCCCCAAATTGTCGTGGAGCCAATTCGAAACCAGGCCGCCCGGTGTTCGCTTCACCGTGATCTGCAGGTCGAGCGGTCGGGTCGGTGGTGACGAAACAGAGTAGGAGCGCGTCACCGCGGCACTCTCGATCTTGAGGTGCACGAGCACATACTGGCCCGCGCTGAAGCAGAACATCCGATCCGTCGGGGATGTGAAAACGAAAGTTTTCACATCGGGCGTTTCCTCGATTACACGACGGCAGAGTACAAGCTGCGATGTGGTTTGTGCCCATTGCCGATGATGCCTCATCGGCAGGAGGTCGGGGGCCCCCAAGGAAACGTGTGCGTTCATCATTCATCTCGGTTCGAAGTCGAACCCAAGATGCCAGTTCCAGGCCCCCCGCAACAGAAGCATCCCTCCCGAGTTATGATCGATTATTTCGATTACATATCCAGTGACATCACGGCAACGTGAAGGGCGCGGATTCCCTTGCGGATGATCGGTTCGTGTTTGCGGCGCGCCAGGATGGCCGTATGGACCGGCTGATGCAGCGTCGGAGCGCCTTCGACGATGAACGATGGGCGTTCGAGGGCGAACCTGCGCGCATCGTCACTTCTCATATAGCAGGTGCCGCCCGTGCGCCGTAGCATCATCTCCGCCAAGGTTTCCGATCCCATGGAAAGGCGACAGATCGCCAACTCGCCGAGCAATTCGGCATGGGCCTTCTCCAGCAGGACCGTATAGCCCGGACGAATGTAGGTTTCGGGATCGACCTCGGAGAGGGTTCTGGCCACCGTGGAAACCATCACATATTCCTCAACCATCAAATGCTCATAGGAGATTTCGGGTAGGTATCGCGGGGCATAAAGCACTGCGATATCGAGATTTCCCATGCTCAGGTCGCTGACCATCTGGTTTGAATAATCCGACTCGACATGGATCGACGATTTGGGAAGAGCCTGACACAGCGTCTCCACCCAACCCGGCAAAACCGAGCGGGTCATCCCGACCTGCGCGGCGACGCGCAAGGTGCCTTCGAAACGATTGAACGCCCGGACATCGTGGCGAGCCTGCGACCATGTGGACAGCAAGGATCTTGCATAAGCTTCGAACCGGCGCCCTGCGGCGGTCGGCTCCGCCCCGGCGCGTCCGCGCTGGAACAGTTCGGACCCGATTGCGCTCTCGAGGTTCTTGATGCGGGTGCTGATCGTCGACTGGGTCAATCCTAGCCGATCCGCGGTGCGATTGAAGTTTCTCGATTCGATGATGTCGAGAAAGGTCTCGATGTGATCAAGTTGCATGAAATCTCCAATCGAAAAACTCGATCATATTCCACGTATCATAAGCTTGATCAAACAATACTCAAGGCGGAAGCTGCAGCAGATCAACGGCCGGCAGCGCCGCCGGGACGAGATACGGATACGGAGCGGAAGAAGTGTTCATAGTCGACTGCGACTGTCATAATTACTGGTCAAGCGCCACCGTGTTGGAGCCCTATCTCTCCGGCTTGTGGAAAGACATGTTCATCGAGGGCGAGAAAACAGGTCCCGTTGGCGCCTTTCCGCATGGCCATCGGCCCTGGTTCCACCCGCAGGACTTCTCCCGCAAGGACATCCGTCCGAAAACGGAAGCCGACAACTATCTCATCATGAAAGAGAAGCACCTCGACAAATACAAAGTCGACGTGGCGATCCTGACCGGCGATGAGCCTATCGAGGCGTCGACCCTGGCTAACCCTTACTATGCCAGCGCTCTGGTCAGCGCGTACAACGATTATCAGATCGATCAGTGGTTGCCGAAAGACGATCGTTTCATGGGCTCGATCATCATCGCGCCACAGGATCCGAAGCTCGCTGCCGCCGAGATTCGCCGTCTTGGCAGTCATCCGCGCATGGTCCAGGTTCTCGCCTCCCAGGGGTCCGTCAAGCCGTATGGCGACCCGTTTTACCACCCGATCTACGAAGCCTGCGCGGAAGTGGGGTTGCCATTCGCCATTCATCTGGGCGGGCATGGCGGCGTGAATTCAACTGCCATTGCTCCCGCCCCGACAACATTCTTCTGGGAAACGCATGCCATTCTGCACATGTCGGCGATGTCGCACGTGGCAAGCATGATCGCCCATGGCGTCTTCGAGAAATGGCCGGACCTCTACTTCGTGATCATCGAATGCGGCGTCGCCTGGGTTCCGTCGGTCCTTTGGCGCCTGGACGCCGACTACAAAGCGCTGCGCAAGGAGACGCCATGGCTGAAGATGCTGCCGTCTGAATATTGCCGGCGCAACATCCGCTTTTCCACGCAGCCGCTGGAGCAGCCTGCAAACATCCAACATCTCTGGTCCACGCTCGAAGCGATGGACGGAGAAAACACGCTGATGTTTGCATCGGACTATCCGCACTGGGATTACGACGATGCCAACACGCTGCAAATCCCTCCTGCCTGGAGGAGCAAGATCATGGGACTGAACGCGCTGGAAGTCTACAAACGCATCCCCCGCGCGCAAGCCGCGAATGCCGCCTGAGGAAGCATACGATGCCCGAGAAGACATATATCTGCCGCGTCGACGAGATCGAAACAGGGTCTCCGTTCATCGCCAAGATCCGCAGCCTTTCGGTCGGGATTTTCCGCATCGGAGATTCATTCCACGCGCTGCTGAATGTCTGTCCGCACCGTGGCGCTCCGCTTTGCGAGGGGCCGCAATGCGGCACAACCGCGCCCGTTGAACAGGCGCAATTCATCTATCATCGCGAAAACGAGATCGTTCGATGCGCCTGGCACGGCTGGGAGTTCGACATCAAGTCAGGCGCGGCCTTGGTCGATCCGTCCGTTCGCGCGCGCACATTTCCAGTCACCGTCGAAGCCGGTGGCATCTACGTGACGGCCTGATTGGCGCAAGCCGATTGGGATTGGAAAAATTCGAAGGAAAGGTGGCGGGAGCCGATAAGCAGATTTGTTCGCCGGTGCTTGACGAGAAATAACGCGGAGAACTCCGCAATGGGAGAGTCAAATGTCAGAATCTGAATACAAGCTTGGTATCGCGCAAAGCCTGATCGGAGGCGGCAAGGTTTCCCGTCGCGATTTCATTCATCTTGGGCTGGCCGCGGGCCTGACCGTTGCCGCCGCCGACCGGCTGTTCGTGAGCACGGCGCGGGCCGAACCGATGCAGGGCGGCTTCGCCAAGCTCGGCATGGCTCATGGCGCGACGACGGATTCGATCGATCCGGCCGGCTACCCCGACACGTTCACACAAACCGCATTTTCGGGCTCGCTGTCCAACAGCCTCACTGAGGTCGACGCCAAAGGCAATGTCCAACCGGACCTCGCCGAGAGCTTTGAAACTTCGGATGGGGCCAAAACCTGGGCCTTCAAGCTGCGCAAAGGCGCAACCTTTCACAACGGCAAGACCGTGACGGCGGATGACGTCGTGACCTCCTTGCAATATCACATGGGCAAGGACACCAAATCGGCGGCGAAATCGCTGTTGGACTCCGTCGCCGACATCAAGGCGGATGGCCCGGAAACGGTGGTTTTCACGCTCAAGAGCGGCAACGCCGATTTCCCTTACATTATGAGTGACTACCATCTGGTCATCATGCCGGCCAAGGATGGCAAGGCGGATTGGGCTTCAGGCGTTCGCACCGGTGCTTTCGTCGTCGAGAATTTCCAGCCCGGCGTTTCGGCCAAGCTCAAGCGCAATCCAAACTACTTCAAGAACGGCAAGCCCTATCTCGATGAGGTGGAGTTCATCGCCATCACGGATCTTGCCGCTCGCATGGCGGCGCTGTCGACGGGGGAGGTGGACTATATCGGCCGCGCCGACCTGAAGACCCTCGGCATGTTGAAACGCAATCCCAAGGTGGAGATCGTCGAAGTCACTGGTTATGGGCACTATACCTTGCCGATGAATGTCACGATGGCGCCATTTGATAATCCAGACGTGCGAATGGCATTGAAATGGGCGATCAATCGCCAAGAAATCGTCGACAAGATCTTTCTTGGCCACGCCACTGTGGCCAACGACAACCCGATCGCGCCGGCCATCAAATTCGCCAAGGATCCGCAACCGCAACACAGCTTCGATCCGGAAAAAGCCAAGCACTACCTGAAAAAGGCCGGAATGGAGAACCTGAAGGTGGACCTCTCGGTCGCCGATGCCGCTTTTGCCGGCGCCGTGGACGCGGCTTCGCTCATTCGCGAAACGGCAGCCCAATGCGGCATCGACGTCAATGTCGTGCGTGAGGCCGAGGACGCTTATTGGGACAATGTCTGGCTGAAGAAACCCTGGTGCGCTTCCTATTGGAGCGGTCGGGCGACGGCCGACTGGATGTTCACGCAAGCCTTCGCCGCCGACTCCAGTTGGAATGAATCCTTCTGGAAAAATCCCCATTTCAACGAACTACTTGTCCAGGCGCGCGCCGAGACGGACGAGGCCAAGCGAGCGGCGATGTATGCCGAGATGCAGCAGTTAACCCACGATGACGGCGGCAGCATCGTGCTGGTCTTCAACAATTTCGTCAGCGCCCAATCCAAAAAGCTCGCACACGGTGATGTGGCGCCCAACTGGGAGAACGATGGACTGAAAATGGCCGAACGCTGGTGGATCGCCACGGCATGAGATGGCGGGCCGGAGCCGCGATGGTTTTGAGGCTCCGGTCAGCTGGCTCCGAGTGCAGGGCTGCCGCCCAAAGGGAAACGCCACGCACATGAACCCCGTCGCAAGAACGGTCCTGCAGCGCCTTGGCCTCGGCCTGGTCACTTTGTTCATCGTGTCCATCATTATCTTCTCTGCGATCGCAATGCTTCCAGGCGACTTCGCCAAGGCCACGCTCGGGCAATCGGCGACGCCCGAAACGGTCGCCGCGTTCCAGCGGGAAATCGGCATCGATCGCCCGCCTGTCGAGCGCTACTTCGTTTGGGTCGCCCAGATGCTCCATGGCGATTTCGGCTCTTCGTTTGCGAGCCGCACCGGATATCGGCGTACCGTGGCCGAGATCATCGCACCACGCCTCTACAACACGATGTTCCTTGCAGCGGTGACTGCGCTGATAGCTGTTCCTCTGGCCTTGGGGCTTGGCATTCTGGCTGCGCTGTACCGCAACGGCTGGTTCGACCGGCTGGTGAATGTCGCGACACTGACAACCATTTCATTCCCGGAATTTTTCGTCGCCTATATGCTCGCCTACCTGGTGATCTCGCGCGACACGTTCATCGGATCCGATTTCGCTCAAACGCTGCCTCATTGGCTCACTGTCTTGCTGAACTGGATGCTCAATGCGGTTCCCAAATTTCCGACATTGTCGAATGTGAACGGTCAGACGCCATTTTGGGAGCATCTCTGGAAAGTCGCCCTGCCGGCAATCACGCTTACGCTCGTAATCGTGGCCCACATGATGCGCATGACCCGAGCGGCCATCATCAACATGCTGGCAAGCCCCTACATCGATATGGCGCGCCTCAAGGGAATGTCCCCGATGGTGATCGTGCTGAGGCATGCCCTGCCCAATGCCTGGGCTCCGATCGTCACTGTGGTGGCGTTCAACCTGGCGTATCTCATCGTCGGAGTGGTCGTGGTCGAGGTCGTTTTCGTCTACCCCGGCATCGGCCAGCTGATGGTTGACGCGGTGAAATCCAGGGATGTTCCGGTTGTCCAGGCCTGCGCCCTGATTTTCGCCGCGACTTACATCCTTCTCAACCTGCTAGCCGACATTATTTCCATCGCCACCAATCCCAGGCTCTTGCACCCGCGATGACCAGATCCGAATCTGTCGCGGCGGTTCAAAGGCTGAGGCGCTCGCGTGCCACCCGGGCGAAAACTGCGCTGAAGAAGGCACCGTTCAGCGCATGGTTCGGCATCGTCGTGATCCTCGGCTACGTCTTTGTTGCGGTCTTCGCGCACTGGATAGCCCCATATGGCGAGACGCAGGTTTTCAGCGAAGCCTTCGCGCCGTGGAGCCAGGAGTTCAAATTGGGAACCGATCAGCTCGGCCGCGACATGCTCACCCGCTTGATCTACGGTGCGCGCAACACCATCGCTATCGCGGTCGCGACCACGTTGCTGTCCTTCGCGGTCGGCGTCTCGCTCGGCCTTCTTGCCGCATTGTACAGGGGGTGGCTCGACCAGATCTTGTCGCGTGCGGTGGACGTGCTGATGTCAATCCCGAGTCTGATCTTCGCGCTGGTGCTGCTGACGATCTTCGGCTCGTCGATCACGAGCCTGATTGTCATCATTGCGCTTCTGGATTCCACCCGGGTCTTTCGGCTTTCTCGCGCCGTCGGGCTTAACGTGGCGGTGATGGAATATGTCGAGGTGGCACGATTACGCGGCGAGGGACCGAAATGGATCATCGCCAGGGAAATCCTTCCCAATGTCATGCCGCCACTGGTCGCCGAGTTCGGCTTGCGATTCTGCTTCGTGTTCCTGACAGTCGCGGCGCTGTCGTTTCTCGGCGTCGGTATTCAGCCGCCGACGGCCGATTGGGGATCAATGGTGCGCGAGAACGCGACCCTAATCACCTACGGCGATGTCACCCCGCTACTTCCGGCCGGCGCGATTGCTCTCCTTACCGTGTCCGTGAATTTCGTGGTGGACTGGTTCCTGCAAGCAACAAGCGGGTTGCGGGATGAAAAGTAGCGGCCCAGGCCCACGCGAAAAAGGAAAGGATCTGCTTCAAATCCGCAATCTGCATGTGGAGGGGTTCTCGGATGAGCGGTGGCATCCCATTGTCCACGGGGTCGATCTGACGCTGAAGCGGGGCCAGGTTCTTGGGCTGATCGGAGAGTCAGGCGCCGGCAAGTCCACCATTGGCCTTGCCGCAATGGGTTATGCCAAGCCGGGCTGCCGGATCATGCAAGGCTCGGTCCTGTTCGACGGGATTGATCTTCTGGCAGTCAATGAAAAAGGGCGCCGTCGCCTCAGGGGCTCCCGCATTGCCTATGTCGCGCAAAGCGCGGCTGCCTCTTTCAATCCGGCACATCGGCTCTTGGAACAAACCGTCGAAACCGCGGTGGCGCATGGAATTGCCGGCCGGGAAGAGGCGAACCGGAGCGCCGTCGATCTTTATCGACGCCTTCAGCTCCCAGAACCGGAGACCATAGGCTTTCGTTATCCTCATCAGGTCTCCGGCGGGCAGTTGCAACGGGCAATGACAGCGATGGCAATGGCTTGTCGTCCGGACCTCATAATATTCGACGAGCCAACAACGGCGCTCGACGTGACCACGCAGGTTGAAGTTCTAGCTTCCATTCGCAACATCGTGGAGGAATTCAGCACCGCTGCAATCTACGTGACGCATGACCTGGCGGTGGTGGCGCAAATGGCGGATCGTATCATGGTTCTGCGCCACGGACGTACCGTGGAGGAGGCTGATACACGCCAGATGCTGGCCTCGCCCAGCCAGGAATATACAAAAACGCTCTGGGCCGTACGCAAGCTCGCCAAGCCCGAAGTTCCAGCCGATGACTATCTGCTGACGATAGACAACGTTACCGCGGCCTATGCAGGAAAGGTCAAGGTGCTCCAGGATGTCTCCATCAAGGTTCCGCGCGGAAGAACCGTGGCTGTGGTCGGCGAATCCGGTTCGGGGAAATCGACGCTCGCTCGAGTCGTCACCGGCCTTTTGCCGCCAATTTCAGGTTCGATTTCTTTTGCCGGCCAGCTTCTTTCCACGGGCCTGAAGACGCGGCCGAAGGAGGTCCTGCGCCGCATCCAGATGATTTATCAAATGCCCGACAACGCCCTGAATCCGCGCCAAACGGTCGAAGAAGTCATAGCTCGGCCGCTCGAATTCTACCTCGGCCTTAAGGGCGCGCGGAGGGATCGCCGGATCGGCGAACTTATGCACATGGTCGAGATGAGCGAGGATTTTCTGGAACGCCTGCCTGGCGAGCTGTCGGGTGGCCAAAAACAGCGCGTCTGCATTGCCCGGGCGTTGGCTGCCGATCCGGAGCTTATCATCTGCGACGAGATCACGTCCGCGCTCGACCAGATCGTCCAAGAGGAAATTCTCAAGCTTCTCATACGTCTCCAACGTGAACTCGGAATGAGCTACATCTTCATTACCCATGACATTGCTACCGTGCGCGCGATAGCCGACGAAATCGTCGTCATGCACCGCGGCAAAGTCGTCGAGCAGGGATTGAAGAGCGAAGTTCTCACGCCACCGCACGCGGCCTATACCGAACGGCTTTTGTCCTCTGTTCCGGAAATGAATCCGGACTGGCTGACAAGGCTGCTGGCCAGCCGGAAGATCTGACGGATCGGCTATCGTCAGCGCCCGGCATGTTCCTCACTGTCAGCTTCCTGGAGCGCTAACGCTGCTCGATCAGCGTCTTCGCCGCATCTTTCCCCACCGAGAGGATGCGATCGGACAATTCCGTTCCGCCCACGGCGCGGGCCATTTGCAGCGTGCCGAGGAGCGTTGCGAAGACAGCCAGCGCCACGCCCTCCGGATCCTTGGCCTGCGGTAGCGCTTGCGCCAACTGGCGCACCAAAGCCAGCAGGTGGTTTGTATAGGCTTCACGCGTCTCAGGCGGCTGACGGGCGAGCTCCGGCAGCAGCGCGGCTGACGCGCAGCCCTTTCCGGGATTGTCCCGGTGCTCGGCCGACAGATACGTGCCGATGGCCATCTCCACGCCCGAAGCCAATGCTTCCGCCAGTTGCTGCGCCTGAAGCTCCATCGCCGCCGCCACGCTTTCGCGGACAAGCTGCGCCTTGGATTGAAAGTGCGGATAGAAGGCGCCGTTCGTCAGCCCGGCGTCGCTCATGATGGTCGCCAGTCCGGACGCGGCGATGCCGTCGCCGCGAAAGCGTTCCGCAGCGACCTCCAGGATCCGTCCGCGCGAGGCGTCCTTCCGGCCCTTTTCGTAGCGCATGGCTGCTATTCCTTTCTGCTATTGCATTATGAGTGTAATCTGATATTACGACTGTAATTCAACGGGCGCAAAAAAGCTAGCCCTCATGATTTTGGAGCACGAAATGAATGCGAATTCCGAAAAAACCGCTGTTGTGACGGGAGCCTCTTCGGGCATTGGCCGCGCCAGTGCCGAGGCTCTGGCAAAGGCGGGGTTCACAGTCTTCGGAACCAGCCGGCGCAAGGCCGACAACGGCCCGGACGGGGTGACCATGCTGGTTTGCGACGTGACCGACGGTGAGGCCGTTGCCGCACTCGTTTCGACGGTGCTGTCGCAGACCGGCCGGATCGACCTCTTGGTCAACAATGCCGGCGTCGGCCAGCTTGGAGGCGCCGAGGAATTCTCGATTGCACAGGTGCAGGCCTTGTTCGACGTCAATCTGTTCGGCGTCATCCGCATGACCAATGCGGTGCTGCCGTCGATGCGGCGGCGTGGCGAGGGGCGCATCGTCAATATCGGCTCTGTGCTGGGACTGGTGCCGGCGCCGTATTCAGCGCATTATTCGGCGGTCAAGCACGCGCTCGAGGGCTATTCGGAATCGCTCGACCACGAGGTTCGTGCCTTCAATATCCGCGTCTCGGTCATCGAGCCGGCATTCGTTCGCACTGTCTTCGACCAGAACGGGATCCAACCGGATTCGTCGTTGCAGGAATACGATCAGGCTCGAGCTACGCTGGAAGCGCTGCTTCGCGATGTGATGCCCGTAGCCGATCGGCCGGAGGTGGTGGCGCAGGTGGTCGTCAAAGCAGCGACCGATGCCCGTCCGCAACGGCGCTACACCGCCGGCAGGGCAGCGCACCAAGTCAGCCTGCTGCGTCGCTTTGCTCCTGCGGGGATATTCGACAAGAGCCTGCGCAAACAGTTCCGCCTGCCGGTTTGAACAACAGCGAGCAGAGGATTTTACGCACATGCGACTGGCAACGACAACACGATTGGCCAGCCCCCGCAAGGCGGAGGTGCCAAGCATGACACATGGGTTCAAGCGGTCGCCCCACTTACGGGCATCGTTCCAGGACACGCCAACGCACTCCGCCGATGTCGGCGGCACGGCATTCGTCTATCGGCAGCTCGGACCAAGGACGGGCGTGCCGGTAATCCTGCTGAACCATCTCGGCGCTCAACTGGACAATTTCGATCCACGCATCGTCGATGGCCTCGCCGCGACCCGGTGGGTGATTGCCTTCGACAACAGGGGCGTTGGTGCTTCAGGCGGCAAAACGCCGTCACGCATCGCCGAGATGGCACGGGATGCGGTCGCCTTTGTCCGGGCGCTGGGGTTCGATCAAGTCGATCTCTTCGGTTTCTCACTCGGCGGCTTCGTGGCGCAGGAGATCGTGCTGACCGAGCCCAGGCTTGTGCGCAAGCTCATCCTGGCCGGCACCGGGCCGGCCGGCGGCCAAGGCATCGACAAGATGACGCCACTGACGATCGTGGACATGATCAAGGGTGCGCTGACTTTTCGGGATCCGAAATACTATCTGTTTTTCACCAGAACGGTGAACGGGCGCCGCGCCGCGAAGGCGTTCCTGCAGCGGCTGACAGAGCGCAAGGCCGACCGCGACAGGCCGATATCGCTTAGCGCGTTCGGCGCGCAACTCCGGGCGGTGAAGGCTTATGGACTACAGGCGCCGCAAGATTTGAGCGCCATCCGCGTCCCTGCGCTGATCGCAAATGGCGATCACGACAGGATGGTGCCGAGCGTCAATACCCACGATCTCGCCCGCCGCATTCCGGGGGCGCAATTGGTGATCTATGCGGATGCCGGCCATGGCGGGGTGTTCCAGAACCACGCGAATTTCGTTCCGAAAGCATTGGCCTTTCTCGAGGCCTGACACCTCTCACCGGGCGGCTTTCGTCCCGAACATCAACAATCTCTCAGAAAGTCACTGCCATGAAGGCATTCGTCGTCGACAAATACAGCAAGAACGGCACGCTGCGGCTGGCCGAAATGCCGGAGCCGAAACTCGGGGACAGTGATGTGCTGGTCGAGGTCCACGCCGCGGCGGTGAACCTGCTCGATTCCAAGGTCAAAACCGGAGAGTTCAAGCTGATCCTGCCCTATCGCCGGCCGTTCATCCTGGGTCACGACGTGGCCGGGAGGGTTGTCCGCGTGGGATCGAAAGTCCGCAAGTTCAAACTCGGCGACGACGTCTATGCGCGGCCGCGCGATGGCCGGATCGGGACGTTCGCCGAGTTCATAGCCATGGATGAAGCCGACGTGGCCCTGAAGCCCGGGAACCTCAGCATGGAGGAGGCGGCCTCGATCCCGCTGGTCGGCCTGACCGCCTGGCAGGCGCTCATCGAAAGGGCCAACCTGAAGAGGGGACAGAAGGTCTTCATTCAAGCCGGATCCGGCGGCGTGGGGACATTCGCCATCCAACTGGCAAAGCATCTCGGCGCGACCGTTGCGACCACCGCCAGCGCGGCGAGTGCCGGCCTGGTCAAGGGGCTCGGCGCCGATGTCGTCGTCGACTACAGGAAAGACGATTTCGAAAAAGTGCTGTCGGGCTACGACGTCGTCTTGAACAGCCAGGACACAAAGACACTTGGAAAGTCACTGAATGTTTTGAAACCGGGGGGCAAGCTCATCTCCATCTCCGGCCCACCGGATCCCGACTTCGCCAGGGAAAAAGGACTGAACATGGTGCTGAAGCTGGTGCTTCGCCTGCTGAGCCGCGGTATTCGAGCGAGAGCCAAGCGCCGTGGCGTGACGTTCTCGTTTCTCTTCATGTGGGCGCAGGGCGAGCAGTTGAGCAAGATCGCATCGCTCATCGAAGCCGGCGCGATCCGCCCGGTCGTCGATCGGGTCTTTCCCTTCGAGGCGACCAACGAGGCGCTGGCCTATGTCGAAACAGGACGCGCCAAGGGCAAGGTCGTCATCAAGGTCCGATAGCAACTCAGCTGCGATCGAGGTCAGCCGCGCCGGGCTGCATCGATCGCCGCGACGTCGATCTTCGTCATCTCCATCATTGCATCAAAGGCGCGTTTGGCTTCCTCGCCGCCGGCCGCCATGGCCTCGGTCAACGTGCGCGGCGTGATTTGCCAGGACACGCCCCATTTGTCCTTGCACCAGCCGCACGCGCTCTCCTGGCCGCCATTGCCGACGATGGCATTCCAGTAGCGGTCGGTTTCCTGCTGATCGTCGGTGGCGATCTGGAACGAGAAGGCCTCGCTCTGCTTGAATGTGGAGCCGCCGTTCAATCCGATGCAGGGAATGCCGGCAACGGTAAATTCGACCGTCAACACGTCGCCTTTCTTGCCGGACGGAAAGTCGCTCGGCGCACGGTGAACGGCGCCCACCATGGTGTCGGGAAAGGTCTCCGCGTAGAAGCGCGCCGCAGCCTCGGCGTCCTTGTCGAACCAGAGGCAAATCGTGTTCTTTGGCATCTTTGGCATTGCGTGTTCCTTTCGGCGTTGGAATTGGCGGAGGTCAACCCAGGAGATTGCGTGCCGTGCGCATGAAGATCCTCGACCCGATCGGGATCAGGTCGTCGGGAAAGTCATAGTCGGGATTGTGCAAGGCAGGATGCCGCTCGCCTGCACCGAGGAAGAACATCGCCGATTTGGCACTACGGCCGAACAGGCCGAAATCTTCCGAGGCGCGCATCGGCAGGGCTTCTTCGCCGTGCGCGACGCCCTCTTCATCGAGCGCGCGCCGCAGATGCTCCACCGCGTCCGGCGCGTTGACGCTGGCGACGAAGATCTCGTGATAGTCCCAGCGGGCGGAAAGGCGATGCTCGCCCGCGATCCTGGCGACCAGTGCTTCGGCAGCAGCGCAAAGGTTCGCCATGCGCTCGTCACGCCGGGTGCGCAGCGTGGCCCACACCTCGGCGTGAGCCGGCGAGATGCCGAACACGGCTTCGCCCATCGCGGCATGGGTGACCGTCAGCATGGAGAAGTCGTCATCGGCGAAGGTCCCGCGCCCGAGCGCCGGCAGCGCCGGCATCAGCTCACTGACCGCCAGCATCGGCGAAATGCCGGTCTCCGGCATGGACGAATGGGCGGTCTTGCCCTCCAGCACGATGCGCATGCCGCGTGAAGCACAGTTGACCACGCCGGCTTTGAGCCGCACCTCGCCAAATGGCACGCCGGGCAGGTTGTGCAATGAGAAAGCGAAATCCGGAGCGATCTCGCCGAAGCGCGGATCGGCGACGACGCCTGCCGCGCCATTGCCGGTTTCCTCCGCCGGCTGGAACATCAGCACGACGCGGCCGCTTGCAGGCCTTTCGCGCCCCAACTGACGGCCGAGGGATGCCAGGATCGCGGTGTGTCCGTCATGGCCGCACATATGCGACTTGCCCGGCACGCGCGACGAATGCGGTACGCCTGAAAGTTCTTCGATAGGCAAGGCATCGAGTTCCGAACGGAACAGCACCGTCGGCCCCGCTTTGCCGCTGTCATATATGGCCGCGACGCCGTGCCCGCCGAGTTGTGTCAGCACCTTGTCCGGCCCCGTATCGGCGAGGAAGGCGACAACCTCCTTTGCCGTCTTTTCCTCTTCATTCGAGATTTCCGGGGCCTGGTGCAGCTGGCGTCGCCACGCGGTCAACTCGATGATGTCTCGGTTGGTCAGAGTCATGCTTTTTCAGCCTCCGCTGCATTCTTCATTGACACGTCCAGTCACAGGGGATGTCGATGATGAATTGCTAGCGACAAAGGGCAGTTCCCGCCACAGTCCAAGTCTCACGCTTCGGCAGGCCAGAAACGACCCGTTCTTCCGGCCCCAGCCTATTGATTGATTTCGGGTTCGACGAGCTTTGCCAGGTTTCTGAGCGACTCCTGCCAGCCGAGATAGCAGGCCTCGACCGGAATGACGTCCGGAATGCCGGCTTGGGTGATATCGATTTCGGTGCCGACCGACACTTTTTTCAAGGTCACGGTGACCCGTATCTCGCCGGGCAGGTTGGGATCGTCGAACCTGTCGGTGTAGAGCAGGCGCTCGCCCGGGACGAGTTCGAGGTACTCGCCGCCGAAGGAATGGCTGTCGCCGGTGGTGAAATTGCGGAACGACATCTTGAACGTGCCGCCGACCTTTGCCTCGAAACTATGGACCGTGCAGGTGAAGCCGTTTGGCGGAAGCCACTTGGCCAGCGCGTCCGCTTCAACGAAGGCGCGATAGACCTTTTCCGGGCTGGTCGTCAGGACGCGGTGCAAACGTACGGTGCCGGGCATAGCTGGATCCTTTCATGAATGCCTGTTCGATACCCCAAGGACGGACGAAGCCTGGCCAGTCCGACATTGGTTTGCGAATTTTTTGACAGCGTGCGGCCTGTGTACGCCGCGGGCCTGCCGTTCGACCAGCGCTTATCAACACCAGGCTCGGGCGAGGCGGCTCTGGAGCTGGCGTCATCTGCTAAATTGAGCTCCTGAGCCATCTTGTTGTTCAGGCGCGGTTTTCCCGATTGGCGCGAACAGGCAGCGCGTCCCGGCCAATGCTTCGAACGCCGCTAAATAGGGCAGCGCGTCTTTGCCGTCCATGTGCCGATCATTCGAATTTGCATCTGATCAGAGTTGATTTCCTATCAGGCCGTTAACGCGGCCATGCTGTTAATCAGCATTTGCTAATGAGTCTTTCGAACCCGAGGCAAGCAATGACCAAGAATCTCGGCAATGCACGTCATACGCCGGCGAAGGACCTGCAGGTCTCCCTTCTAGGCAAAGCCGCGCCGGCACTGTTTCCGCTGGTCGTAGCGGCGCTGGGCTACATGGTTGGCAAGCAGTTCTTCGGCATCTAGGCGCGCAGTTCCGTTCTCCCAAACGTTTCGGCGGACCGACCATGTCAACGCGCGGACCGCCGTTTGCATTGCAGCGGCGTGTCGCCGGACATCAACGTCAAACATGCACGTCGCCAAAGGACAGTTCGCCGTCGTCATCGGCCGTGAAAAAGACGATGGCAAGCAACCCGACATAGAATGCGGCCACAACAACCACGATCGCCACACCGGGAACGGGGCCAAGGGCGGCGCTGTCCACGGCTTGGCGAAGCGAGCCGGCAAAGCCGGTCCTGACGCCCACGGTTTGAAGGCTGGGTGTGGATATCTTGAGCACCCAGGCCAGCCAGAGGATCAAGAACAGGTAGATGTAATTCCGCCGCAGCCGACGGGCTAGCGCGACGCGCTGCGACAGCAGGAATTTCGGCGCGCGCAGGCCTTCGCCGACGATGAGCAGCCAGTCCGAGGCGAAGTCGGGCTGTGGGGAAAAGATCTGCGCGAAATAGTGGCGTTCGAACTGGCGTACGCGCGCCCGATAGAAATCGAAGAACCGATAGCGGCGCGCCTCGATCCACAGCAGCAGCAGGATCAGCAGCATGGCGAACAGCAGCACGCCGTGATGCGCACTGGCCGTCGAGAGTGATACCGAAAGCAGCGCCGCCACCACCGTGATTGCCCAATTGGTCGTCAGGTCGAGCCGGTCGCGCCATCCCGCCATGCGAGCGATCTCGGCGCGGTGGAAATGGGACAGCGTGTTGACGCGCTCCGCCGATGAAAGGACGGGGCCAGCGGGCTGTGCCGACGCGTCGTTCATGGCATCCTCCGGCAAGGAACAGAACAGTTTGCCGGCAACATCGTTCCAAGACGCATCACGCAAGAGCGGCATCGGCCACTCGTGATCTATCTCGGCTGCACGGCCCTTGAGAATCCTTCAGCCTTCGGCAACATGGCGGTAGGGCTGGGAGTGCGAAGATGAGCAAGGCCATTTCCACCGCATCGTCGAGGGTCCCGCGCAACACGCCGATGGCGCTGACCGAGGCGTTGGTCGCGCGCACCATGCGTGCTGTCGAGGATGCCGGGCCGACGCCGGGCATGGTTCACATGACCGATGCCGACTATGCGCGCATCCGCGACGAGGTGCTGGCCGGCGCTCCGGCCGGGCCGCTGAAATTATTTGCCTATGGCTCGCTGTTGTGGAAGCCCGCCGGCGAGGTGAGGGGCGGAGAACGCGCGGTGGCCAGCGGCTGGCATCGTTCGTTCTGCTTCACGGTGCAGCGTTTTCGCGGCACGGTCGAGCAGCCCGGCCTGATGATGGCGCTCGATCGCGGCGGCCAGTGCCAGGGCATGGTGTTCGAGATCGCGGAACCGGTGGCGGCTAACCTCGAAGCGCTCCTGCGCCGCGAAATGACCATCCTGCCCGCCGTCAACGTGCCGCGCTGGCTGCAGGTCAGGACCGAAGGCGGCCCATGTCGCGCGCTTGGCTTCGTCGTCGATCCCGCCAATCCGCGTTATGCCGGCAACCTCGACAAGCAGGCGATCGCGGCGACGCTGGTGACAGCCGTTGGTCATTGGGGCTCGGGCGCGCAATATCTTTTCGAGACGATCCGCCACCTCGAAGCCTGCGGCATCCGCGACCGCAATTTGTGGCGGCTGCAGGAACTGGTGGCCGAAGAGATCGGGCTAACATCACAACTCACCCGTCCCTGAGCCATACCAGCATCTCGCCGGGCTCGCGGTTGTCCCAGGCGAAATAGGGAATGGCGGTCAGGCGCGTCTCGGCGGTGGCCGGCGGCTCGGGCCTGTAGAGCCCGTCCTGCCACCCGTCGGCGGCATCGGCAAGTGCGGCGGTCGACAGCGTCACCACACCTCCGAGAAGTTCCGGCCGGTGCTGCGCTTCGATAGTGGCCGTCCGCGGCAGCGTCAGGCGATGCGGCTGGCTGTCATTGTCTGATGCCTCGACGCAATAGATCAGCGGGCCGCGCGACAGCGCGACGCGGCCGGCATCCTGGCGCACCTGCGGGTTGGCATAGAGCCGCTCGATCGGCATTTCGAGATCGAGCCGGATATTGTCGGCCTTCTTCCATGTCCGCTTGATCGCGGCGTAGCCGTTGCTGGTGATCTCAGCCAGCTTGATGGCTTCGCCGTTCACCTTCAACTGGGCACTGGCGCTCCAGGCGGGAATGCGCAGGTGCAAGGTCAATTCGACCGGCGCCTGCGGTTCAAGCGTGATCTCGACGGCGCCGTCCCATGGATACCTGCTCGCCTGTGTCAGGCTGACCGGGACGCCCGATATGTCGAAACGGGCGGTCGAGTCGCCATAGAGGTGGATGGCCAACGCATCGTCGGCCAGGCTGTAGAAATAGCTGCCGATCGAGGCGACCATGCGACCGATATTGGGTGGGCAGCACGGGCAGCGGTGCCATTTCCACCTGTTGTGCTTGCCCCGGCTTTCCAATGGATTCTCGTAGAAAAACAGCGAGCCGTCGAGCGACAGGCCCGAGATCGAACCGTTGTAGAGGGCGCGTTCCATCATGTCGGCGTAGCGGGCGTTCGGCCCCATGCCGAGCATGCGGCTGGCCCAGAACACCAGGCCCACCGCTGCACAGGTCTCGGCATAGGCGCTCTCGTTGGGCAGGTCATAGTCGCTGGTGAACCCCTCATTGTGCGCCGATGGCCCGAGCCCGCCGGTGATATAGAGGCTCTTGGTGGTGAGATCGTCCCACAGAAGGTCGAGCGCCGACCGCAGCGTATCATCGCCATATTCGGTCGCGATGTCGGCCATGCCGGAATAGAGGTACATCGCTCTGACCGCGTGGCCGACGACCTTGTGCTGTTCTCGCACCGGGATGTGCGATTGGCTGTATTCATAGGTCTTGAAATGATAGGCCTTCGGGTCGGCGCCGCGGGCGCGGGCCTCCTCGTCGAAATAATGCGGCTGCTGCCCGCGCTGGTCGATGAAGTATCTGGCCAGCTCCATGTATTTCCGCTCGCCGGTCACCCGCGCCAGCTTGACCAGCGCCAGCTCGATCTCCTCATGTCCGCAATAGCCCTTCTTCTTGCCGGGCTCGGGGCCGAGCACCGACGCGATATGGTCGGCATAGCGGCACATGATGTCGAGCAGCTTGCGTTTTCCCGTCGCCTGGTAATAGGCGACCGCGCCCTCGATCAGGTGGCCGGCGCAATAGAGCTCGTGGCAGTCGCGCAGATTGGTCCAGCGCTTGCCGGGCTGGATGCGCTGATACCAGCTCGAGAGATAGCCGTCCTCCTGCTGCAGCTTGCCATACATGTCGATGACGGCATCGATCTTCTTCTCCAGTTCGGGGTTCTTGCGCCGGTAAAGCGAGTAGGCCGCGGTCTCGATCGTCTTGCCGAGATCGGAATCCCAGAACATCTGCGTGGTCACCGTCGATCCAGTGAATTCCGCGTCCTGGCGGTCGGCTTCGTCGGGGGAGGGCGAGTGGAAGGGGATGACTATGCCGGGCGAGGGGCGGTCCGGATCGATCTGCTCCAGCATGCGGGCCTCGACGCAGCGCTCGTAGAGGATGTCGGCGGTGCGTGTGGCGACAGCGTCGGCGCGGTCGCCCCAGAAGCCGTGCACGTCGACCTGCGGCACCGGCAGCGGGCGGAAGGCGAGCTTCGGTTTTCCGGTCTTTGCGGATGGTGATGCGGTCATGAACTTACTCCATTCTATTTGACGGCCCCGGCCATCAGGCCGCGGATGTAGAAGCGCTGCAGCGCCAGGAAGAGGATGAGGCACGGCACCATCATCACGGTGACGCCCGCCTGCACCGCGCCCCAGTCGATGGCGCCGAAGCGGCCCGACTGCAGTGCGGTCATCATCACCGGCAGCGTGAACTTGGATTGGTCGGTCATCAGCACGAGGGCGGCGAGGAATTCGTTCCAGGCGCCGAGGAAGGCAAACAGGGCGATGGTGACGACGCCCGGCCAGACCAGCGGCAGCATCACCTTCAAAAGCATGGTGAGATTGCTGGCACCGTCCATGCGGGCGGCCTCCTCGATTTCGCGCGGCACGGCGTCGAAGGCGTTGCGCATCATGAAGATCGAGAACGGCAGTTGCAGCGTCACATAGACGCCGACCAGGCCGGTCAGGGTGTTGTGCAGGCCAAGCTTGGTCAGCACCAGGAAGATCGGCGTCAGGATCGACTGGAACGGGATCATGATCGTCGACAGGATGAGGATGAAGAACAGGTCCTTGAACGGAAACCGGAACCGCGAAAAGCCGTAGCCGGCCAGCACGCTGACGGCGACCGACAGCACCACCGTCATCACCGAGACATAGATGCTGTTTTGCGCCGAGACCCACAGCCCGTCGCCGAAGCTGTTGAGCGTGGCATAGTTCTCCAGCGAGAACCCCGACGTCGGCCACGGCGGCAGCGGCGGCAGGCGTGCTTCGGCCGCCGGCTTGAACGCCGACAGCACCGCCCAAACAATCGGCGCGGCGAACAGCACCGAGGCGACGATGCCGGTAGAATGCTCTGCGACGCCGCTCAGGAGCCGGCGGCTACGGGAGGCGGCCTGCGCCATCAGTCGAGACCCTCCGGCTTGCGCAACAACCATAGCTGGACGAGGCTGAGCGCCACCAGGATGACCAGCAGCACCATGGAAAGTGCCGCGCCATAGCCGAGCTTGAACGACACGAAGGACTGGTTGAAGATCCAGTAGACCGCCGTCAGCGTATGGTTGCGCGGGCCGCCGCGCAGGATGATGTAGAACTGGTCGAAGGCGAGGATCGAGCCGGCGACCGACAGGATCAGCGCCAGCGCCAGCGTGCGGCGCATCAGCGGCAAGGTGATCGCCCTGAACCTGGCGAAAGGCCCGGCACCGTCGATGACGGCCGCCTCCTGCAGGTCCTGCGGGATCGATTGCAGGCCGGCCATCAGGATGATCATGGTGAAGCCGGCGACCTTCCAGACGACCATGGCGATGATCGACCAGAAGGCCGGCTGGAAGGTGGCCAGAAGGTTGAACTTCCTGTCGATCAGTCCGAGGTCGTAGGCAGCCGGGCTGAACAGGCCGGAATCGACATTCAGCAACCACGACCAGAGCAGGCTGGCCGAGGCGAAACCGACAACCGCCGGCATGAAGAACATGGTGCGGTAGAGATTGGTCAGCGGCCGCGGCCGTTCGACGAACAGCGCCAGCGGAAAGGCCACCACGAAGATCGCGATGGTGACGATCACCGTGTAGAAGGCGGTGAAGCGCAGCGCGTTCCAGAACCTGGTGTCGCGCAGGATGGCGACGTAATTGCCGAGGCCGATATAACTGTGCTCGCCCATCAGCGGCCAATTGTGCAGCGACATCCACGCCGTCATGCCGAGCGGGATCAGGAAAAAGACGACGACCAGCGCGACAGCCGGCGCGACATAGAGCAGGCCGATCCATTGTTGGCGGCTAGCGACCTTGCGGGCGCGGGGTGGGGCAGGGGTTGCTGCGGTGATGACGGTCATGGCTGTTCCCTTGGCGCTGCGTCCCCCTCCCCCTTGAGGGGAGGGTCCGGCCGTAGGCCGGGGGTGGGGTCCTCTGCGGAGCGCGCCGACATCAAGAAACGTCGAGCACTGCGGTGGCGACCCCACCCGGACCTGCGGTCCGACCTCCCCTCAAGGGGGAGGTGAGGTTGGGCTATTTCTGCGGCGCCTGGTCGATGATCGATTGCATCGTCTCTTGTGCGTTGGCTATGGCGCCGTCGACATCGTCGCCGAAGAAGACCTCGTTGATCATCTGCGTCCACGGCCCGTTGGCGGAGTTGATCAGGTCGTTGAACACCACCGAATAGGGTGTCTTGCCCTTGGTCATGGCCTCGGCGGCGACCTGGTAGCGCGGATCGAGATCCTTCAGCGCCTCCTTGGCGATGTCGCCGCGCACCGGCAGGCTGCCGTATTTGGCAAGGATGGTCTGGCCTTCAAGCGAATAGGCGAAGTCGAGGAACTCCTTCACCACGGGCAGTTTCGTGGTGCCCTTGGTGACGACGAAATTGTCGCCGCCGGCAAAGGACGACCAGCCGCTGTCCTTGCCCGGCAGGAAGGTGACGCCGTAGTCGATATCGGGATACTGGGTGTTGAGCGCGCCGATGGCGAAGGCGCCGGACGGCGAGATGCCGATATTGCCGGCGGCAAATGCCGCAAAGAAGTTCGCGCCGGTATCGGTCTGCGCGCCCGCCGGCACCAGGTCCTTCTTGACCATCGAGCGGTAGAGATCGATGGCGCCGCGCAGTTGCGGGCTGTCCAGCGTCGCCTTCGAGCCGTCTTCGCTCAGGATGTCGCCGCCCGACGCCCAGATCAGGGGTGTGAAGGTGAAGATGTTGCAGCCGCCGCAATTGCCGGAGAAGTAGAAGCCCTTGATGTTGCCGCCGAGCGCGTTGACCTTCTCGGCATCGGCCGCGATCTCGGCCCAGTTGGCTGGTCCTTTTTCGGGGTCGAGGCCGGCCTGCTTGAACAGCTTCTTGTTCCAGATCAGCACCGAGGCGTCGGCGGAGAAGGGCAGGCCATAGATGTGATCCTTGTAGGTGCCGGTCTTCACATGCGCCGGCGACAGGCTGGCAAAATAGGGCAGGGACTTTGCCCAGTCGGTAATGTCCTCCAATTGGCCGGCTGCGGCGAAGGAGGGCGTGTAGATCAAGTCGAGCGACAGCGCGTCGGGCGCCGTGCCGCCGGCGGCCGCGGCGCCGTATTTTGGGATGATCTCGGCATTGGGAATGATGTCGAGTTTGACCTGGTTGGTGTGCGCCTTGTTGTAGGCATCGACGATCCTCGGCATGAAATTCGAGCCGTCGGCGCGCACCCAGATGTTGGCCGTCTCGGCGGCGGCAGTGCCGAGACCGCCACCCAGAACGGCAGCGGCCAGGGTCAGTTTGGCAATCAGGTTCCTCATGTTCTCCTCCTCCAAGGTTGGCCGCGGTCCGCGGCTTGGCGCCGATTGCGCGGCGCTTCGTTTTCAGCCACCCGGCGGATGGCCGCATGACTGCCGCACCACCAGCCGGCACGGCAGTTTTCGAATGCCCGGCGCGGCGGGCTTGCCGCCGACCAGCGAAAGCAGGGTCAACCCGGCCTCGCGCCCGAGCGCGACAAGGTTCATGTCGACAGAGGTCAGCGGCGGGCGCGTCGCCTCGGCCACGATCTCCCAATTGTCGAAACCGATGACGCCGACATCACTGGGGACGTCGAGGCCGCGTTCGCGCAGCGCATCGATGACGCCGCGCGCGATCTGGTCGTTGCCGCAGAAGACCGCGTCCGGCCTTTCGCTTTTACCGTCGAACAGTTGCGCAACCGCCTGGTGACCCCAGGCTTCCGACCAGGAGCCGAGCAGCGGCTCGCTGACCGTCAGGCCGTTTTCGACGAGCACGTCGCGGTAAGCCTGGACGCGCGCGTGCACCACGGCAAAGCTCGCCGGCCCGGTGACGTGGGCGATGCGCTTGCGGCCCAGCCGGCAGAAATGCTCGACGGCCAGCCGGGCGCCGCCAACATCGTCCGAGACGAAGGCGACGGCGTCGGGATCTGGCTGCGTGAAGGCATAGATCACCGGGACGCGCAGATTGGAGAGGTCGACGGGCAGATGGCGATCGATGCGCTTGCCGGTGGCGATGATGCCATCAACGCGCTTGTCGAGCATGGCGTCGACATGCATCTGGCCCAGCCGCGGATCCTCCTCG
Source organism: Mesorhizobium sp. WSM4809 (assembly GCF_055811655.1). Lineage (NCBI taxonomy): Bacteria > Pseudomonadati > Pseudomonadota > Alphaproteobacteria > Hyphomicrobiales > Phyllobacteriaceae > Mesorhizobium > Mesorhizobium sp. WSM4809. The sequence continues at coordinate 14,509 of NZ_JBVVQW010000008.1, read as the reverse complement.
ACATTGCACAGGAACACCGAGACGCCATTGTCGACCAGCGCGTCCGAAATGCCCGACATCAGCGGCAGCGAGAAGCGGCCATAGGTATCGTTGGTGAGTAGGCCGACGGTGAAGCTGCGCCGCCGGAGCAGGCTTTGCGCCAGGCTGTTGGGCCGGAAGCCAAGCCGCCGGGCGGTCTCGCGAATGCGCTCGCGCGTCTCGGCTGTCATCCGGCCCTGGCCATTGAGTGCCTTGGATGCGGTGGCGACACTGACTCCGGCCTGGGCGGCCACGTCACGCAAGGTGACTGGCTTGGAAAAGACCGGAACAGGCAGATCGTCCGATGGCATCGCGCCGAGATCCTTGGTTGGGAAAAGGTTTTCTCTTACCGAGCCGGATGAGGCCCGGCTGGTGGCCGAGCCCAACGACAATTGCTTGGGAAAACCTTTTCTCAGATGAAGCTAAGCCAGATCGAATCGCTGTTCAAGGGGAAAGTTGGTTGGCCTCCGCTCCTCTCCTCCGAAATGCAACCCGGGGTATAAAGCAGCCTCGGAAGCGCGTAGCTCAGGGGAAGAACGTCAGTCGCAGTGCTGGACGCCCTCGGTCGAGACGGGGCGGGCTGCCGCTTGGGCGTGAGGGATCGCAACTCTGTGCCGGAAGCTAGGCCCGGCAAGGTTGGCTGGCGAACACTCTGAAACTCGATCCCGAAAATTCTGAACAATCCCCTCGGGATTAACCTTTCCGTAAATATTTGGCCGCTACTTCGACAGCCATGGCCTCGTGGCGGAGCGGCTACGCTGGAGACGGCAAATCTCTGAAGCCTCGGTTCGATCCCGAGGCGAGGCCTCCAGAATTTGGCGTCCCAATCTGCCCCGAGCGCAGTCAGGTCCCACGAATAGATTGTGTGTTGCGAAGGCAGTACGGACCGGCCGTCAAAGCAGTCCTGTCTTGAATTTGGCATGCAGGCGCTCGCGAAAAGAGTGCTATGGAAGGGAGGCGAGCGTTGTTGCTTCGCTTTTTCCTTACATTCGAGGCCTTTCGTGCGTGAACCGTCGCTGCTGCCCGTTTTTGGAAAACTTGGCCTCAAGACCCCTGTCGCCTTGGCGGCGGCACCAATCTCGCCGGCAGGTGTGCCGCACCTGCGGAAGCTTCTGGCTGCGCATGGCGGCATGGTGCTGAAACTGTCGGTCGTCGCCTGGACGGTGCTGATCCTGGGCGCCGTGTTTTTCAGGATGCAAGGCTGACCGGCATGGCCAACCGCTACACGGTGCGCATGGAGCTTCCCCAGAGTTGGAGCATCATCGATGTCTTCACCGGCCAGCCTGCGGTTGTCCGGCAAAAGGTGATGGTCGGGATGGGGCCGCGCGAGGCCGAGGACATGGTCGTGCAGATGAATGTCCGCGACGTCAAACGCCGCGAAAGGGCCGAGCGCAAGACCTGATCGCGGTCAGCGCCAACTCGCCGGCATTTCAGCCGAAATCGGCCGCCGTCAGCACATACATGCTCTTGCGGGTGCGGTCGTAGGCCTTCGACGCCACCTCGCGGATGGCGCTGCTCTCGGTGTCGAATGTCTGGAGATAACCGGCTTCATCGGCAGCAGTGCCCGGCCGCATCTTGGCCATGGCGTCGGCAGCGACGGAAAATGAGATCTGGAACATGCCGTCATGGCCGACGAAACGAATGCGCTGGCCCGCTTCGTCATAGCTGCGGCTGGGGTTGGGGAAGGTGAGGCTCATGTCTTGGCCTCCGTGGCTTTCTTGGTCGCCCGCTTCTTCTTCGGCGTAGGATTGAGGGCCTCGGCGACACGATCGGCCTCTTCCTTGGCCAGCCGAAGCTCCCTCAGCCTTGCCGTCTTGATCTCCCTGGCTCTTGCCTCGGACATATATTCGGCGGTCGCCTTGTTTTTCTCCGCTGTCTTCTTCTGCTTGTCGACAAAGCGGGCTTCAGCTTTTTCCATGATCGTCTGATTGCCTTCGGCCATCGAAGAAATCTCCCTTGTGCCTGAAATCGTGAAAGTGAACTTGTCCGATAAATAGGCACTCGATCGGCAAAATTCAATCTTTTGAATTATTTGACATTCTGCGGATATCACGAAACGGCCAGCTGAAATAATACTTTTGAATATTTAATTTGGCCCGCGAATAATTTTTGGCACTCCTATCTATCGAGTGCCAACGCGTCTATAGAGGAGGGGCGTGGCCGCCTGTGCCGGCCCCAGAAAGAAAGTTCCCATGAAATTTCGGCCACTCCACGACCGCGTCGTCATTCGTCGCGCCGAAGGCGATATCAAATCCAAGGGCGGGATCATCATCCCCGACACTGCCAAGGAAAAGCCGCAGGAGGGCGAAGTCATCGCCGTCGGCCCTGGCGCACGCGACGAAAACGGCACGCTTGTTCCGCTCGACGTCAAGGCCGGCGACTTCATCCTGTTCGGCAAATGGTCGGGCACCGAGGTCAAGATCGACGGCGAGGACCTTCTGATCATGAAGGAAGCCGACATCATGGGCGTTATCGACAAGAGCGAGACGGCCGCAACCGACAAGACCGTGGCCGCCAAGAAAGCTGCCTGACCTCATTTTCTCCGAACGAACTGGATAAAAATCATGTCTGCCAAGGAAATCAAATTCTCCACCGACGCGCGCGACCGCATGCTGCGCGGCGTCGAGATCCTCACCAATGCGGTGAAGGTCACGCTCGGCCCCAAGGGCCGCAACGTCATCATCGACAAGGCCTATGGCGCGCCGCGCATCACCAAGGACGGCGTCACCGTCGCCAAGGAAATCGAGCTTGCCGACAAGTTCGAGAACATGGGCGCCCAGATGGTGCGCGAAGTGGCCTCGAAGACCAACGACCTCGCCGGTGACGGCACCACCACCGCCACGGTGCTGGCCGCCTCGATCCTGCGCGAAGGCGCCAAGCTGGTCGCCGCCGGCATGAACCCCATGGATTTGAAGCGCGGCATCGACCAGGCGGTTTCCGCCGTGGTCAAGGAAATCCAGGCGCGCGCCAAGAAGGTCAAGTCGTCGGCCGAGATCGCACAGGTCGGCACCATCGCCGCCAATGGCGATGCCAGCGTCGGCGAGATGATCGCCAAAGCGATGGACAAGGTCGGCAATGACGGCGTCATCACCGTCGAGGAAGCCAAGACCGCCGAGACCGAACTCGACGTCGTCGAAGGCATGCAGTTCGACCGCGGCTATCTCTCGCCCTATTTCGTCACCAATGCCGACAAGATGCGCGTCGAGCTGGAAGAGCCCTACATCCTCATCCACGAGAAGAAGCTCGGCAATCTGCAGGCGATGCTGCCGATCCTCGAAGCGGTGGTGCAGAGCGGCAGGCCGCTGCTGATCATCTCCGAGGACGTCGAGGGCGAGGCTCTGGCGACGCTGGTCGTCAACAAGCTGCGCGGCGGCCTCAAGGTCGCGGCCGTCAAGGCGCCGGGCTTCGGCGATCGCCGCAAGGCAATGCTGGAAGACATCGCCGTGCTGACATCAGGCCAGATGATCTCGGAAGACCTCGGCATCAAGCTCGAAAACGTCACCATCGAGATGCTCGGCCGCGCCAAGCGTGTGCTGATCGAGAAGGACACCACCACGATCATCGACGGGGCCGGCACCAAGGCGACCATCCAGGCGCGCGTCGCCCAGATCAAGGGCCAGATCGAGGAGACGACCTCCGACTACGACAAGGAAAAGCTGCAGGAGCGGCTGGCCAAGCTCTCCGGCGGCGTTGCCGTCATCCGCGTCGGCGGCGTCACCGAGTCGGAAGTCAAGGAAAAGAAGGACCGCATCGACGATGCGCTGAACGCCACCCGCGCGGCGGTTGAAGAAGGCATCGTGCCCGGCGGCGGCGTGGCTCTGCTGCGTGCCCGCTCGGTGCTTGGCGGCCTGACCGGCGCCAATGCCGATGTCACGGCCGGCATTACGATCGTGCTGCGGGCGCTTGAAGCGCCGATCCGCCAGATCGCCGAGAATTCCGGCGTCGAGGGCTCCATCGTCGTCGGCAAGCTCACCGACAGCAAGGACCACAATCAGGGTTTTGACGCCCAGAACGAGGTCTATGTTGACATGATCAAGGCAGGCATCGTCGATCCGGCGAAAGTGGTGCGTACCGCACTGCAGGATGCCGGTTCGATCGCAGCCCTCCTGATCACCGCCGAAGCGATGATCACCGACATCCCGGCCAAGGATGCCGCGCCTGCGGGTGGCGGCGGTGGCGGCATGGGCGGCTACTAAAACCCAGGACTTGTTCGACCTGTTTGAGATGTGAATGGCGGCCCCCGATCGGGGCCGTCATGATTCTCAAGATGATCCATCGCAAAGTTTACGCATAGCTGCCTTGCCGACCGGCTCAGCGCCGGGAGGCAATCCTTATCTTGCGGCTTTCGGAGGGGACGCAATCCACGCTAGACTGTCCAGGCGGCCGTCTGGTTGCGGAGCTCGCCGGACTTTGGCAAGCGATCGGACGAACCGCCACCCCCTATACGGAGACACGTTCATGTTTGCGGCCAAGGCCATCGACACCTCAGACAAGGCCGCGTTCTACCGCGACCTCGCCACTCAGCTTAAGGCGCTGCTCGACGGCGAGCGCGATTCGATCGCCAACGCCGCCAACACCGCAGCACTCATCTTCCAGATGGTGCCGGACCTCAACTGGGCCGGGTTCTATTTCCTGCAATCGGACGAGGAAATGGTGCTCGGGCCGTTCCAGGGCAAGCCGGCCTGCGTGCGCATCGCCGTCGGCAAGGGCGTGTGCGGAACGGCGGTCGAACTCGGCACCTCGATGCTGATCAAGGACGTGCATGATTTTCCCGGCCACATCGCCTGCGATGCGGACTCGCGCTCGGAACTGGTGGTGCTGCTCGAGGACGATGAAGGCGTCTTCGGCGTGCTCGATCTCGACAGCCCGCTGCCCGGCCGCTTCGACAAGGCCGACCAGGCCGGCATCGAGACGCTGGCGGCGATCTATGCCGCGTCGAGTTCGTTCGAGGACTGAGGCCCGGTTTAGACTAGGTGAATTTCACCAGCATCAGGCTGAAGCAGCCGATGAACAGGAAGGCCGAGAAGGCGAGCGCCAGCGGGCGCAGGCCGCGCGAGCGCAGCTGCGAGATGTCGGCCTGCAGGCCCATGGCGGCCAGCCCCATGGTCAGCATGATGGTGGTGGCGAGCGCCATTGCCGACTTCACCTCGGCTGGCACCGTGACGAGGCTGTTCAGCGCCGCGATGGCGACAAAGGCGGCGACGAACCACGGCATGGGCGGCCGCGCCGCTACCTCACTGCTGCTCCTGCGGCGCGCCATCAGGCCGAGCGCGACGACCATCGGCGCCAGCATGGCGACGCGGGTCAGCTTGGCGACGGTAGCGATCTCGCCGGACTGGGTGCCGTTCTGGAAGCCAGCGCCGATGACTTGCGCCACTTCATGGATCGAGGCGCCGGCCCACAGGCCGAAAGCGTGCTGGTCGAGGCCGAGCAGGGGCGCCATGAGCGGGAAGCCGAGCATGGCGACGGTGCCGAACAAGGTGATCGAGGCGACGGCGTAGGTTACGTCCTCGTCGCGCGCATCGGTGACGATGTTGGTGGCGACGATGGCCGAGGCGCCGCAGATCGAGGTGCCGGCGGCGATCAGCTGCGCCAGCTTGGCGTCGACGCCGATCAGCCGACCGAGCGTGGTGGTGAAAACGAAGGTGGCGCCAAGCGTGGCGGCGACAATGCCGACGCCGCCGGCGCCGATCGAGACGACTTGGCCGAGCGTCAGCTGGAAGCCGAGCAGAACGATGGCGAAGCGCAGCAGGCGCTTTTGCGAGAATGCGATCCCGGCTTTGGCGTGCACCGGTGTGCCCAGCACGTTGGAGTAGATCATGCCGGCAACGACGGCGAGGATCATCGGGCTGAACAAAGCGAAGCCGGAGACGTTGCGGGCCGAGAAGGCGACCGCAGTGATCATCGTGACCAAGACGATGCCGGGGATGATGCCGTTCCAATTGAGGGATTTTCGCCCTTGGGTCAGATCGGCAGGAAACGCGCTTTTCGGAATATCGTTCGCGAAGTGGGAAACGGAAGACAATGCAATGCTCCAGGGGGGGTACCTGGGGAGAATGTCATTCCTCAACCGATCTTTCCAACGAATTATTTTCGTTAGAACGATCGATTTCTACGAACGATTGTCATGGAGCAACATGCATTGGCTCCCCTTGGGGCCGTCCAGCGAGCACCTTCAGAGAATCGTCCGGCTAGAGCAATTCTTGCCACTGCCGTGCGCCATGGATAACGCGCACGATCTCCGCGCCGTCCTCGATCTGGCGATAGAGGACCAGGTAATTTCCTGCGGGGAAGGTGCGCAAGCCCGCTCGCACTTCCGGTCGAGCAACACCCATTCCCGGCATCTCGGCGATTCGCTGGCATTGAGCATGGATTTCATCATACCACCGCAATGCTATCCTCGGCGATATAGAGCGCGATGGCCTCAATGTCCGCTTCGGCTTCGGGCCGTAAGCGCAGCGTCATCGCAACTCGCGCTCGGCGATCCTCGCATCGAGCTTGCTTTTGATCCGGGCGAAGGCTTCGCGTCCGTCGACAGCGTTGCCGCTTGCGATGCCTTCGTCCCAAAGCCGGCCCAACTCGTCGACAGCCTGTTCGCGTTGAGTGCGGCGAAACTTCCACTCGCGCAACGCCTCACGCATGACTTCGCTTGCCGAGGCGTATTCGCCCGCCGCGACGACCTCGCGCATCATGGTTGCCATTTCAGGGGTGAGGGCAACGCTGACCTTCTCGACATTCGACATCCGCATAGTCTCCTACGCATGCAAGGTAGGCAAGTTACCACCAGCTGCAAGGGCGATGGACAGCTCGCATGCTTGACGATGCTTCCAACCGGAGGATGCGGTGCCGCACGCAGCCGTCAAAGCTGCGCTTCGATGGCCGCCTTGTCGATCACCGACCAAACGTTCCTGATCCTGTCGTCGAGGAATTCATAGAAGACGTTCTCGCTGAAGGAGATCTTGCGGCCGTTGATGGGCAGGCCGAAGAAGGTTCCCTTCGGCGTGCAGTTGAACTGGAGCCGGCTGGCTATGAACGGCGGTTCGGCGATCAGCAGCTGGATGTCGAAATAGAGGTCCGGGATTTCCCGAAAATCGCGCTCCAGCATTTCTTGATATCCCGACAGCCCGACGCGGTCGCCATTGTAGTGCACCTCGTCATGAACGAAGCGATTCAGCTTCTGCCAGTCCTGATTGTTGAGGCAGGCGATGTAGCCTCGATAAAGGTCGGTCACGGTCACGGCGATAGCTCCGGATTTCGTCAGATCTGCTCGATCCGGAAGATAGAACGACGGCGGGCACAGTCCAGATGGAGAGCCTGTTCCCGAATCGGGATGGGGCTCTATCTGCTCGTTTTGAGCATGATCTTTTTCGGAAACCCGGTTTCCTGTTCTAGCCTCGGTAGCGTAGCGCGTCGACCAGCAGCGAGAAGGCCGGCGTCGCTTGCCGGCGGCTGGGGTAATAGAGGTGGTAGCCGGGGAAAGGCGCGCACCAGTCGGCGAGCACCCGCACCAGCCGGCCGTCGGCCAGATGGGCCGTTACCTGTTCCTCCGGCAGATAGGCAAGGCCGAGGCCGGCGAGCACCGCGTTCATGCGCAGCGCGGCCGTATTGAACACCAACTGGCCTTCGACCCGCACCTTCAGCTCGCGCCCGGCCTTCTCGAACTCCCAGGCGTAGAGCCCGCCATAGGTGGGCAGCCGCAGATTGATGCAATTGTGGGTGGTCAGGTCCTGTGGCGTGCGCGGTTTCGGCCATTTGGCGAAATAGGCCGGCGATCCGACCACCGCCATGCGCATGTCGGGGCCGATGCGCACCGCGATCATGTCGCGCGCCACCTGTTCGCCCAGCCGCACGCCGGCGTCGAAGCGCTCGGCAACGATGTCGGTCAGGCTGTAGTCGACGATGATCTCGACTTTGATGTCAGGATAGTCGGGCAGGAATTTCGCCAGGGCAGGCCACAGGATCGCATCGGCGGCATGCTCACCGGCGGTGATGCGGATGGTGCCGGCGGGTTTTTCGCGCAAGGCGCTGAGTGCCGCGATCTCGGCTTCGATCTCATCGAGCCGCGGCCCCACGGTGCGAGCCAGCCGCTCGCCGGCCTCGGTGGGCGACACGCTGCGCGTGGTGCGGGTCAGGAGCCGCACGCCCAGCCGCTCCTCCAGCGCCCGCACCGTATGGCTGAGCGCCGATTGGGAAACCCCGAGCTTGGCCGCCGCCCTGGTGAAGCTTTCCTCGCGCGCGACGGCGAGGAATGCGGTTAGCTCATTCAGATTGTCTCGCGGCATTCATGAGCCCCTTTCATAAGATCATGCTGGATATAGCACCTAATCGGCACCAATCGCAGACCCTAGATAGGCGTCATCACACCGGGCGCCTCTACCGGCAGCCTCTGAAGACCGGCGGTCGTGTCACGCCTGTTGCCAGGAAGGGACAAAACCATGGACATCACGCGAAACGGCTCTCAAGCCTCGGCCAGGGGATCGGCCGATTATTTCACCGGCGCGGTGCGCATCGACGCGCCGTTCAAGGGCAGCGAGCCCGCCCGCGTCGGCGGCGCCACCGTGACTTTCGAGCCCGGTGCGCGCACCGCCTGGCACACGCATCCGCTTGGCCAGACGCTGATCGTCCTATCGGGCGCAGGCCTGGTGCAGCGCGAGGGCGGCTCAATCGAACCGATCCTTCCTGGCGACATCGTCTGGTTCGCGCCTGGAGAGAAGCATTGGCATGGCGCCGCGCCGACCACGGCGATGAGCCACATCGCTATCGCCGAAGCGCTCGATGGCAAGGTCGTCGACTGGTTGGAGCATGTCAGCGACGAACAATACGGGATTTGACAGGTATCGGCGCGTGGCGCCGAGTTCAACGCCCGAACTCTACGAAGGAGACCACCATGACCGATGTTCCAAGGCTGAAAAGCCCATTCTCCGATATCGCTCCCGCGCTTGGCAGATACACCGACGAGGTGCTGTTCGGCGACGTTTGGGAACGCCCCGGCCTGTCGCCGCGCGACCGCAGCCTCGTCACCGTCACCAGCCTGATTTCGGGCTACCGGATCAATGAAATGCCTTTCCACATGAAGCGTGCGCTCGACAATGGCGTCACCCGCGACGAACTCATCGAAACCATTACGCATCTCGCCTTCTACGCCGGATGGCCCGTTGCAAGCACTGCGATCGGCATTGCCCGCAAGGTCTTCGAACAAGCCGACGCCGAGAAGAAGGGATAACGACAATGCAGAAGCGCACACTTGGAAACAGCGGTCTCGAAGTTTCGGCCATCGGACTGGGCTGCATGGGAATGAGCCAGTCGTACGGACAGCCGATGGAGACGGCGGATGCGGTCCACCTGATCAGGGCGGCGTTCGAACGTGGCATCACCTTCTTCGACACCGCGGAGGTCTATGGACCGTTCACGAACGAGGAGGTCGTCGGCGAGGCGCTGCAGCCGATCCGCGACCAGGTGGTGATCGCCACCAAGTTCGGCATCGACATCGCCGGGACAGCCGGACACGATGGCATGGACAGCCGGCCGCAGCATATTCGTGACGTCGTCGAGGCCTCGCTCAGACGGCTCAGGACCGACCGCATCGACCTCCTCTACCAGCACCGCGTCGATCCGGTCGTGCCGATCGAAGAGGTGGCGGGCGCTGTGAAGGACTTGATCAGCCAAGGCAAGGTGAAGCATTTCGGTCTCTCCGAGGCGGGCGTGCGCACGATCCGGCGTGCGCATGCGGTACAGCCGGTCGCCGCGGTCCAGAGCGAATATTCGCTCTGGTGGCGTGAACCGGAAGAGGCGATCCTGCCGGTGCTTGAAGAACTGGGGATCGGCTTCGTGCCCTTCAGCCCGCTGGGCAAGGGGTTCCTCACCGGCGCCATCGATGCCAGCACGACGTTCGACAGCAGCGACTTCCGCAACACCGTGCCGCGTTTTGCGGAAAACGCCCGCAAGGCGAACCAGGCGCTGGTCGACGCGATCGGCGTGATCGCAGTCCAGAAGAAGGCGACCTCAGCACAGGTCGCTCTCGCCTGGCTGCTGGCGCAGAAGACGTGGATCGTTCCGATCCCCGGCACCACCAAGCTCAATCGCCTCGAAGAGAACATCGCGTCGGCCACCATCGCGCTGACGGCGAACGATCTTGCCGACATCGAGAACGCGGTCTCGGCGATTGCCGTACAGGGAGCGCGCTATTCTCCGCAACAGGAAGCAAGGATCGATCGCTAGAGCCATGCGCAGGAGAGCCATATGCGTCAACCGGTCTCAAGACGAGGTGCACTGATGACCATGCTTGCACTGCCTCTGGGCGCCGGATTGAGTCCCGGATCGAGCCGGCCCGCCAGTGCGTCGAGCGCGCGGCGAACGGGCGGCGCCAAAGTGCTGGTGGCCTACTACACCCGCACCGGCAACACGCGGGTTATCGCGCGCCAGATCAGCAGGACTCTGCGAGCGGATATTTTCGAGATCGCGACCGTCGATCCCTACCCGGAAGACTACAAGCAGCAGGTTGCGGTGGCGGAGCAGCAGCGGGAGTCCGGTTTCGAACCGGCGCTGGCCGCCACGGTGCCTGATATCGGAACCTACGAGACGGTGTTCCTCGGATTTCCGATCTGGGGCATGACCGCGCCTTCGGTGATCCGCTCCTTCCTGTCGAAACACGATCTGTCCGGCAAGACCTTGGTGCCGTTCATCACCCATGGCGGCTACGGAACAGGGCAGAGCCTGAAAGTCCTCGCAGATCATGCACCAGGGGCTCGGCTCATCGAGGGTTTTTCCAAGCAGTGCGACCAGGAACGCCAGACGCTTGAAGAGGTCACCGGCTGGCTCGGTCGGGTCGAATTGCCCGGCTGAGCCGCCAACGCGACCGCCCAGGCTGCCGGGGGCAGCGAAGCCAAAGATCAGAAGGAAAAGAATCATGGCCGAGAACATCAGGGACAAAGTCGTCGTCATCACTGGCGCCAGCAGCGGGCTGGGCGAAGCCGCCGCACGGCTTCTGGCCAGGGAGGGCGCGAAACTGGTGCTGGGCGCACGCCGCCTCGACCGGTTGCAGGCGCTGGCCGGCGCGCTTTCACTTGGCGAGGGCGCCATCCTTCAGACCGACGTCACCGATGTCGGCCAGGTCCGGCGTCTGGTCGACCATGCGGTCAAGACGCACGGCCGCGTCGACGTCGTCATCAACAATGCCGGCCTGATGCCGCACTCGCCACTGGAGCGCGGCAAGGTCGAGGACTGGGACCGGATGATCGACGTCAATATCAAGGGCGTGCTCTATGGCATTGCCGCCGCGCTGCCGCACATGAAGACGCAGAAAAGCGGCCACATCATCAACGTCTCGTCGGTCGCCGGCCACAAGGTCGGGCCGGGCGGAGCGGTCTATGCCGCGACCAAGCACGCGGTGCGCATCATCTCGGAAGGTCTGCGCCAGGAAGTGAAACCCTACAACGTCCGCACCACCATCATCTCGCCCGGTGCCGTGGCGACCGAGCTGCCGGACAGCGTCACCGAGGCCGATGTCGCCGAAGGCGTGCGCGCGCTCTACGATCGGGTGGCTATCCCCGCCGATTCCTTCGCCAGGACGGTGGTGTTCGCCATGAGCCAGCCTGACGAGGTTGACATCAACGAAATCCTGTTCAGGCCGACGGCGCAGGAATACTGAAGCCGTTGTAGGTGTCTTGACGCGCCGCGCTTCCTGTTCCAGCTTGGCGCCATGTTCGTCCTCGCGCCCACCAAGCGACGCCGCCCCTGCACAGTGCGGAGCGGCAGACGATTGCGCGACGACAAAGACCGGCAGGATAGACCCGGTTCGTTCGTTTCCAGCCCCGCCCGCGACACCGCCGGCGGGGTTTTTCATATCTGGAGCACTTTGATGACCAACAATTCTTCCATCCGGCTTCGGCCGGCCGTGCCTGCTGACGCCGCCGCGATCCGGGATATCGTTCGTGCCGCCTATGCCAAATGGGTGCCGGTGATCGGCCGCGAGCCGCTGCCTATGCGCGCCGACTATGACAAGGCCGTTGCCGAGCATCCGTTCGATCTCGCCGTGGAGGATGATCGGATCGTCGGGCTGATCGAAACCGTGCTGGCCGAGGATCACCTGTGGATCGAGAATGTCTGCGTCGCACCGCAGGCGCAGGGCAGGGGGATCGGCCGGCTGCTGCTGGAGCTGGCCGAGCGCAAGGCGATCGAAGCAGGACGTGCCGAGCTTCGCCTGCTGACCAATGGCGCCTTCGAGGCGAATGTGTCGCTCTACAAGAGGCAGGGCTATGTCATCGATAGGGAAGAGCCGTTCATGAACGGTATGACGGTCCACATGAGCAAGAAGCTGGCGGGATCACCGGCGATCTGAGGGAGGGGTTCGACAATGGCCATCTGCGTCAGGCTCAAACAACTCTCAGGGTTTTACGCGGTTGCCCGGCTGGCGGCGGGCGAGACCATCCCCGGTTGGGCGGACGGGCCAGGCTTCGTCAGCATCACAAGGACTGACGACGAGCTTTCGATCGTTTGCCTGCAGGATCGTGTGCCGGATAGTGTCAGGCAGGACGGTGACTGGGTGGCCTTCAAGCTTCAGGGGCCGTTTGCCTTCGACGAAACCGGTATCGTGCTCTCGGTCATCAGGCCGTTGTCGGAAAACGGGTTGGGCATCTTCCTGGTGTCCACTTTCGATGGCGACCATCTGTTGGTGAAAGCGACGGATCAGGCCGCGGCGAGGCGGTTTCTGGTCGAGGCCGGGCATATCCTGCTGTAGTCCATCGTCACCAAGCCGGTTGCTGGCCCAACCGCTCTGGCTCAATCACTGCCGCACTGGCTCAACCACTTCGGGGGTTGCGTTTGACAGCGGCGTTTGTGCATCGTTATCTCCAGCCAGATATGACGGCCCGGCGCGACGATGCGGCCAAGGAGAAAACCATGTCACACAATCTGCAGTTCTATATCGATGGCGCGTGGGTCGATCCTGTTGTGCCCAACGCTTTCGATGTCATCGATCCCTCGAATGAGGACGCCTTTGCGCAGATTTCGCTCGGCTCCAAGGCCGATGTCGACAAAGCGGTGGCTGCCGCCAAGCGCGCCTTCAACAGGTTTGGTTTCACCGAGGTTGGCGAGCGGCTCGACCTGTTGAACCGCATCATCGCGGTCTACAAGAAGCGCAGTGGCGATCTTGCCGTCGCTGTGTCACGCGAGATGGGCGCGCCGCGCCAGATGGCGTTGGACAGTCAGGTCGGCATCGGTCTTGCGCATCTGCAGAAGATGGCCGACGTGCTGAAGAGTTTCGAATTCCGCCACGTCAAGGGCAACCATCTCGTGGTCAAGGAGCCGATCGGCGTCGTCGGGCTGATCACGCCGTGGAACTGGCCGCTCAACCAGATCACCTGCAAGGTCGGCCCGGCGCTTGCTGCCGGCTGCACCATGGTGCTGAAGCCCTCCGAGATCGCGCCGCTCGACGCCATCATCTTCGCCGAAATCCTCGACGAGGCCGGCGTGCCGAAGGGCGTCTTCAACCTCGTCAATGGCGACGGACCGGGCGTCGGCCAGGCGCTGTCCAGCCATCCTGACATCGACATGATGTCGTTCACCGGTTCAACCCGTGCCGGCATCCTGGTGGCCAAGGCCGCCGCCGACACGGTCAAGCGCGTGCATCAGGAGCTTGGCGGCAAGTCGGCCAACATCCTGTTCGGGGATGTCGACCTCGCAAGCGCCGTCAGCAAGGGCGTCGCCGGCTGCTTCAGCAACAGCGGCCAGTCCTGCAACGCGCCGACGCGCATGTTCGTGCCGCGCGACCGCCATGACGAGGCAGCCGGCTATGCCAAGGCCGCGGCGGAAAAGTTCACCGTCGGCCCCGCCGACGCCGCCGGCACCAAGCTTGGCCCGGTCGTCAGCCAGATCCAGTTCGACAAGATCCAGGACCTGATCCAGGCCGGCATCGATGAAGGTGCGACGCTGGTCGCCGGCGGCCCCGGCCGTCCGGCCGAACTCAACCGCGGCTATTACGTCAGGCCGACGGTGTTCGCCGACGTCACCCACGACATGCGCATCGCGCGCGAGGAGATCTTTGGGCCGGTGCTGGCGATCATGCCCTACGACAGCGTCGACGAGGTGGTCGAGACTGCCAACGACACCGTCTATGGTCTCGCCTCCTACATCCAGGCCAAGGACATGAAGAAGGCGCGCGAAGTCGCGGCGCGCATGCGAACCGGCAATGTCTACATCAACTATCCCCAGTGGGACGCCGGCCTGCCGTTCGGCGGCTACAAGCAGTCCGGCAATGGCCGCGAATATGCCGAATACGGGCTCGAGGATTTCCTCGAGATCAAGGGCATCGCGGGGTATGAGGCGGCGGAGTAAAATTGGTCAGGGCGCGCCACGATATGAGGCGCGCTGTCCGTCCGGTATCGCCGAGGTCAGCGCCGCCCCTCATTGCCCTGGCCGTGTCCAGCCGATAGATGGGTAACAGTTTGAACCGGATAGATAGGTAACAGTTTTCCCCCTTATGATGGGTTCGCGG
>NZ_JBVVQW010000007.1:277036-289405 GCF_055811655.1 Mesorhizobium sp. WSM4809 | reverse complement strand
CCAAACCATCGCCGGTCCTCCCGGCGGACAAGAAAACTGTCACCCATCTAATCAGTCCATTCTGTTACCTATCTATCCGGTTCGGACACTGCGCCCCTCTCCCCGTCCCTATACGGGGAGAGGATGCCGGCAGGCAGGTGAGGGGCAGCGCCGGCGTTCGCAAAAAAGTGACGCGGATTCGAAATCCGAAGCGATTGCCCAGGTAAACGGCGGGGCGAAGTAGCTACCTTATCCGCGCGTCGATGATCTCGACGAAACGTGCGAACAGGCCGGCCTGCGACTTGATCTTGAGCTTGCGGTAGATGTTGCGGCGATGGACCTTCACGGTGCCCGGCACGATGCGCATGGCCCTGGCGATCGATTCCGTCGAATGCCCCTGCAGCACAAGGTCGACGACATGTTTTTCGCGCGGCGTCAGCGACAGGCTCTGCCAGATGTGGGCGCGGTCGAACTCGTTGACCGGAGTGGTCGTCTCGTCCTGCTGCGCCTCTGCAGGTTCATCGGCCGGAAGGGTGGGCCAGCGCAGCCTGGCGAAGCTGATCACCGCCGGCGCCATGTCGCGCAGCAATCTGGCATCGGCGGTGCCGAACGGGCCTGAAGCGCGCAGCCGCATCAGTGAGAGCACCAGCACATCCTTGCCCGGCAGAGGCACGAAGAAGCCGACCTCCTCGGCCAGCCTGGTCTGGCTGTAGTAGGAACGGAAATACTCGCTGGCATAGAAACGGTCCGGCGCCAGTTCGCGCATGCGCCAGAAGCCTTCCTTGCGCTCGACCGCAGCATGATGGAACGGGTCGAGCAGATAGGGTCCCTCCTGATAGAGCGCGACGAAGACGTGGCTTTCGGCCGGCGAGAAGGTTTCGAACAGCAGCGGCGGGCGCGCCGCGCCGCGATAGCCGAACACCACGCAGTGGTCGAAGCCGACATGGAGCCGCAGCCAATCGACCAGCGCATTGCCGAACAGGTCGCCACTGGTCTCCCGCGTCGCCGCGACGAGCGTGGCGAGCTGGCTGTATTCGTCGCTGCGGGACAACCCATACCCCCTTAAACGAGAAAATAGATCAGATATACCACCTCAGAGGTATATACTAGCCGCCATTGGCTCTGCTAGCGTCCCGATATTGCCCTGTTGCTGGAGCCATCAGCCTTGACCGCAGTGCCCGACATCGAGTTTCGCGGCGTCACCAAGCGCTATGGCGCGGTGACCGCGGTCAGCGGCATCGATCTCGCTGTCCCGCCCTCCGCCTTTGTCGCGTTGCTCGGGCCGTCCGGCTGCGGCAAGACCACCTGCCTGCGCATGATCGGCGGCTTCGAACAGCCGAGCGAAGGCCAGGTGTTCATTCGCGGCCAGGACATGGCCGGCACGCCGCCCTACCGGCGGCCGGTCAACATGGTGTTCCAGCAATACGCGCTGTTTCCGCATCTCGATGTCGAGGACAATGTCGCCTACGGGCTGCGCCAGGCGCGGCCAAGGCTGTCTTCGCGCGAGATCGCCTCAAGAGCGGGCGAGGCGCTCGAAATGGTGCGGCTCGCCGGCTATGGCCGCCGCAAGATCCACGAACTGTCGGGCGGCCAGCAGCAGCGTGTGGCGCTGGCACGAGCCCTGGTCAACAAGCCGGCGGTGCTCTTGCTCGACGAGCCGCTGGCTGCGCTCGACAAGAAGCTGCGCACCGACATGCAGATCGAGCTGCAGAACCTGCAGCGCGAGATCGGCATCACCTTCGTGCTGGTCACGCACGACCAGGAGGAAGCGCTGTCGATGAGCGATTTCGTCTGCGTCATGAACGGCGGCCGCATCGTCCAGCTCGGGCAGCCGAGCGAGATCTATGACGAACCGGCCGATTTGTTCGTCGCCGATTTCGTCGGCAAGACCAACCTCTTGAGCGGTACCGTCGCCGGACATTCGGGCGAGCTGGTGGAGGTGGCGCTTGCCGACGGCACCGTCATTGCAGCGCGCAAACGAACCGCCCTGCAGCAAGGCGAGGCCGTTTCGGTCAGCCTGCGTCCTGAATCGCTCAGCCTTGGCGCCCAGACGGGCGGCCCCTTCAAAGGCGTCGTCCGCAACCGGATCTTCCTCGGCTCGACGGCGGAATACGCGATCGAGGTCCAGGGCATCGGAACGCTGCTGGCCAAGGCCGATCACCTGATCGGCCACGGCAATCTCTTCAAGCCGGGTGAACCCGTCGCCATCGGCTTTGCCTCCGGAACGCCGCTGGCGTTTGCGGAGACCAAGAACAACGGGGCCAACCAGAGGGTAGATAAACATGTCGAAATCATATCGTGACGGACTGCCGATAAGCCCCAAGAATTTTGTCGATCAGCTGATGCGTTTGAAGCGCGGCTCGATCGGCCGCCGCGACTTCCTCGGCCTCACCGGCCTTGGCATTGCCACGGCGGTGATGGCGCGCGAGATCGGCATCATGCCGACACCGGCCTTTGCCGCCGAAAGCCTTGGCGACCGCATGTCGATCGCCACCTGGCCGAACTACCATGACCCGGCGACGTTCGAGAATTTCAAGAAGGACACCGGCGTCGCCGTCGAGGTCAACGTGTTCGGCTCCAACGAGGAGATGCTGGCCAAGCTGCAGGCCGGAGCCTCGGGCTGGAGCCTGTTCGTGCCGACCAACTACACGATTTCCACCTACAAGAAACTCGGCATCATCGAGCCGCTGGAGATGGCGAAGCTGCCGAATTTCGACGGCTCGCAGCAAGATCCCCGCTTCACCGGGGAAGGCACGATCGATGCGGTTACCTACGCCGTGCCGAAGAACTGGGGCACCACCGGCTTTGCCGTCAACACCAAGAAGCTGACCAAGCCGATGACCACCTGGAAGGAGTTCTGGGACACCGCCATGGCCGAAGGCGACAGCCGCACCATGGTGCACGACTACCAGCTGACCACGATCGGCAATGCGCTGAAATATTACGGCTATTCGTTCAACTCGCTGAAGCAGGACGAACTGGCCAAGGCGGAGGAACTGCTGCTCAAGGTCAAGCCGCATCTGTTCGCGGTCTCCTCCGACTATCAGCCGGGGATGCGCGCCGGCGACGCCTGGATGACGATGTGCTGGACGAACGATGGCGCGCAGCTGCATCGCGATATTCCCGAGATCGCCTATGTGCTGGGCAAGGAAGGCGGCGAGATCTGGACCGATTTCTACGCCATCCCGAAGGACGCTCCGAACAAGCCGGCCGGGTACGCACTGCTCAACTACCTGATGAACCCGCAGGTGGCGGTGAAGGAGCATCTGGCCAATGGCGCGCCGTCGACCGATGCGCGGGTCAATAAGCTGCTGCCCAAGGAAGTGCTCGACAATCCGATCCTCTATCCGGCGGCCGACCTGTTGACGCCGCTGGAATTCGGCGCGGCGGCAACGCTGACAGATCCCGGCCGCGCCGAGCTGATGGCGCGCTTCAAGTCGGCCTGAGGGGCGGTCTGGCGCGGACAATTGACCGGCGGCATATGTCCGCCGGTATCGGGGCGGTTTTCAATGCGCGGCAATAGATTTCGTCACAACCTCACGACCGCCATGCTGCTCGGTCCGGCGACCGCGTGGCTGGTGGTGTTTCTGGTGCTTCCATTCATTGCCATCGCGGTGTTCAGCGTCGGCGAACGGGCGCCGGAAGGCGGCTATCAAGCGGCTTTCACCTTCGCGCAATATGCCAATCTTCCGGCGCGGGCGGCTGCCTTCTGGAACACGATGGTGCTGGCGCCGATAGGGGCGCTCGCCTGTCTGCTCGTCGCTTATCCCGTTGCTTATTATCTCGCTCTGCGCGCACCGCAGCGCTGGCGGCTGATCCTGCTGGCGCTGGTCGTCATTCCGTTCTGGACCAGCCTTTTGATGCGGACCTATGCCTGGATGTATATCCTGGGCGGGCGCGGCATCCCGGCTCTGCTGTCCTATATCGGTTTCGAGGATATCAGGCTGATCAACACGCCGGGCGCGGTGCTGCTCGGCATCGTCTATGGCTACCTGCCGCTGATGATCCTGCCGATCTATGTCAGCCTTGAGCGGCTCGACCGCCGGCTGCTGGAAGCCTCCGCCGATCTTGGCGCGACGCCGCTCTCGACCTTCCTCGGCGTGACCCTGAAACTGTCGCTGCCGGGCGTGATGACCGGCTTCTCGCTGGTCATGATCCTGCTGCTGGGCGAATATCTGATCCCGACGCTGCTCGGCGGCGGCAAAGTGTTCTTCATCGGCAATGCGCTGGTCGACCTGTTCCTGCAGTCGCGCAACTGGCCGTTCGGATCGGCCATCGCGATCACGCTGGTGCTGGTCTCGGTGGTGGTGCTGATTGCCGCCAACCGCATTTCGACCCGGGTTTCGGGCGCGCGCCGGGTGGATTTGATCTGATGCGCGCCTTCGTCATTGTGGTGTTCGCCTTCCTCTATCTGCCGATCGCACTGGTCGTGCTGTTCTCCTTCAACGCCGGCCACCATGCCAGCGAGTTCACCGGCTTTTCGGTGCAATGGTACGGCAAGGCGCTGGCGAACCCGTTCCTGGTCGAAGCGCTGAAGAACAGCCTGTTCATCGCCACCACCAGCGCCTTGCTGGCGGCGTTGTGCGGCACTGCGGCGGCACTCGGCCTGGCGCGCGTCGGCATCAGAACACGCGCGGTCTTCGATGCGCTTCTGGGCGCCGCGATCGTCGTTCCGGGCGTCGTCATCGGCATTTCGACACTGGTCGCGCTCGTCCAGCTGTTCACGGTCGTCAATCCGTTCCTCGCCTCGATCTGGCCCGACGACCAGCCGCCGCGCCTGGCGCTCGGCTACGGCTCGATCATCGCGGCGCACGGCCTGTTCTCCATGGCGCTGGTGACGATGATCGTCGGCACGCGTCTCGGCAGCCTCGACCGCAATCTGGTCGAGGCGTCGAGCGATCTCTACGCCACGCCATTGACGACGTTCCGCTCGATCGTGCTGCCGCAGATCATGCCGGCCGTCGTTGCCGGTTTCCTGCTCGCCTTCACCTTCTCCTTCGACGATTTCATTGTGGCCTTCTTCGTCGCCGGGGCGCAGACGACGCTGCCGATCTATGTCTTCGCGTCGATCCGGCGCGGCGTGACGCCCGAGATCAACGCCATCGCGACGATCGTGCTCGTCGCTTCCGTGCTGCTTGTGGTGCTTGCCCAATGGCAATTGCGCCAGCGCAAGCCGTCGAACTGAAAGTCGCATCATGATCCTCAAAGACCGCATCGCCGTCGTGACCGGCGCCGGCTCCGGCATCGGGCGCGCCGGCGCCATGATCATGGGCAGGGAAGGCGCGGTGGTCGTCATCGCCGACAGGGATCAGGCCGCCGGCGAAGCAACGGCTTCGAACATAAGGGCAGTGGGCGGGCAGGCCGAGGCGATCGCCACTGACGTCGCGGACGATGGGGCGCTGGAAAAGCTCATTGCCGGCACGATCGAGAGGCACGGGCGCATCGACATCCTGCACAATCACGCCGGCATCCAGGTCGGCGGAACGCTGACCGAGGTCGAGGTCGGCGGCATGGACGCGTCATGGCGGGTCAATGTGCGGGCGCAGTTCCTGGCGGCCAGGATGGTCATGCCGTCGATGATCGCACGAGGCGGCGGTGTCATCCTCAACACCGCCTCCAATTCGGGCGTGTTCTACGACCGCGAGATGATCGCTTACGCCACTTCCAAACACGCGGTAGTGGCAATGACGCGGCAGATGTCGCTCGACTATGCCCGGCACAATGTCCGCGTCAACGCGCTCTGCCCGGGCTGGGTCGACACGCCGTTCAACGAACCGTTCATCGCCCAGATGGGCGGACGCGAGGCGATCGAAACCTATGTCCGCACCAAGATTCCGATGGGACGCTGGGCCAGCGCCGATGAGATCGCGGAAGCGATCCTGTTCCTCGTCTCCGACCGCTCATCCTTCATGACCGGCCAGGCGCTGGTAATCGACGGCGGTGAAAGTATCGGCTGAGACTTGTGCTTTCTTTATCAATTTCCCTGTTTCAAAGCCTTTCCGATATACCACGTCACGACTTTCACCCATGCCGCTGGATGCCGGCAGGACTATAGTCCTGCCGGCATGGGACTTCAGTGCCATCGCCGTTCACGAGCGCTGATTCGTGTTTAATATCAGATGGTTATGTTTCGGGCTGAGCGCCAGATCGCGTATTGAGACAGCATTTGTCTAAAGTTTACTCTGTACAATTAGCGATTTCTCATAGGACGGTCGCTAGCGGTCGGGCCAGGTGACGATTCCCGAGGAGATTACCATGACAAACCGGAAAACTCTGTTCGCGGCGCTTGCCGCATTGGCGCTTCTGGCGTCTCCGGCGCTCGCCGGAGCCGGCGGCAACGGGCACGGCGGCGGCAATGGCGGTGGCAACGCCGGTGGCAACGGCAACGGCGGGGGCAATGCAGGCGGTAACGGCGGCAATAGCAATGGCAAGAGCGGCGCTTCGCACGGCAAGTCGTCGTCGGCTCGGGGGCAGGTGGCAAAGGCCAAAACGGACGACACCACGGTCGACAAGACCACAAAGGTCTCGTCGGTCCCCAAGGAGAAGAACATCCACGCCAAGCTCGGCCGGCTGAACTCGCTTCAGCGCAACATCAACGCCTATATGAACTCGAAGAGCAAGAAGTTCGCTGCCATCCAGGCCTTCGTGACGCAGTCCGCCAAAGCCAAGGTCGCTCAGGCCGCCGCTGAAGCGGCCCAGGAGAAGCTGGATGCGCTGAATTCGCAGTTGAACGCGCTGACGTCGCTGACGCCCGAGCAGATTGCGGCCATGACGCCCGAAGATCAGGCGGCCTTGCCTGGGAAGATAACGGATCTGGAGGCCGAAATCACTGCCCAGGAGGCAGAGGTCACCGCCGCCAATGAGGCGGCTGCCGCGGCAGAGGTCGGCACCGATGATGCATCGCTCGACGCGGCACTGGCGGATATGGCCAACAAGCCGGTCGACGCTGCGGTCACGTCCTGGGCTCAGGGCGTCCTTGCCGACAAGATCGACCAGACGGCCGCCGCGATGGAAGCAGAAACGACGCCGTAACGACTTGCCGTTGAAACGGCAGTAGCCAATCGAAGAAAGATGCCGCCGGGCTTCGCCCGGCGGCATCGCTTTTTCCCGGCCATGGACTGGCTATCCGGAGCTGGCGAGGTTCGAAACACTCAGACGTGCTTGCGGCCACCGGTCTCGCGGAACCAGCTGTCGGGGTACGGATACCACCATTCCTGGATTGCAGGCTTGTGGTCGATGATCACCATTTTGGAGCGGCGGAAGGCGTCGAGCCCCTGGCGTCCGAGTTCGCGGCCGAGGCCCGAGGCCTTCCAGCCGCCGAAGGGCAAGGCATCATTGTCGATCAGCGGGTTGTTGACCCAGACCATTCCGGCTTCGAGCCGTTCAGCCGCCTCGTGGGCTTCGGCCAGATCGGTGGTGAAGACAGAGGCGCCGAGCCCAAACGGGCTGTCATTGGCAAGCCGGATCGCCTCATCGAAATCCCTGACCCGGCAGATGGCGGCGACCGGTCCAAAGCATTCTTCGCGCACGATTGCCATGTCCGGGGTGACGCCGGTCAGGATCGTCGGCTCGTAGAACCAGCCGGTGTTGTGCGCGGGCGGGATGCGCCCGCCGGTGACTGCTACGGCGCCATGGGCAATGGCGTCGTCCACAAGGCGCATCACCTTTGTCCGCGCGCTTTCGCTGACCAGCGGTCCGATCTCGGTCTTGTCCATGCCGTTGCCGATGCGCAGCGCCCGAGTCCTTTCGGCGAACAGCTCGACGAAGCGGTCATGAACGGCGTCGACGACGAAGAAACGCTCGGCGGAGGTACAGACCTGGCCGGTGAGATGGAAGGCCGCGGTGACGCTGCCGGCCGCCGCTACATCGAGCGGCGCGTTTTGGCTGATGATCAGCGGATCGCTGCCGCCTGCCTCGATGACGCAAGGCTTCATGCGCTCGGCGCAGGCCATCGCCACCGCCTTGCCGGCGGCGACCGAGCCGGTGAAGGCAACCGCATGGGTGCGTTCGGAGGCGATCAGCGCCTGCGCCGTGGCCGCTCCACCAGGCAGGCAGGAGACCAGCCCTTCCGGCAGCGAGCGGAACACGGTCATGTAGTCCAGCGTCGACAGCGTCGTCGCCTCGGCCGGCTTGATGACGCAGGCATTGCCCGCGGCGAGCGATGCGGCGACCGTCCAGCACATCAGCAGGATCGGAAAGTTGTAGGGCATGATGTGGACGGAGACGCCATAGGGCTCGTAGCGCGCATATTGGAACGAACCGGCCTGCGTCGTGCCGGCGATCTTGCCGGCATCGTCGCGCGCCATCTCGGCATAGTAGCGGAAGATCGGCGCGCAGTTGGCGATCTCGCCGATCGCTTCGGGGTAGGGCTTGCCCATCTCGCGCACCATCAGCTCGGCGCAGCGGGTGAAGTCCGCCGCCTCGATGGCGTTGGCGACGGCATGCAGGTGCTTGGCGCGGCTCTTGGCGTCGAGCTTCTTCCAGGCGGCCTGCGCCCTGGTCGCGGCGGTGAGCACGGCATCGATCTCGCTATCGCTGGCTGCAGCGATGGCGCCGACGGTTTCCAGCGTCGCCGGATCGATCACTGGCTTGTTCGTGCCGGCCATCGGCCGGTAGTCCGGGTTGACGAAGAAGGTCGGCCGGTCAGGGGAGAAATCCATGGACATCCTCTCGGATCCGCTCAGCGGATCATGTAGACCTTCTTGATCGTCTCATGGACGGTGCAGACGCCCTTCCAGTCCTGCGGGAAGAAGGCTGCGGTGTCCGGTTCGATCTCGATGACCTCGCCGGATTCATGGACGTAGGTGCAGCGCCCTTCGAGGAAGTGGCAGAACTCGTCGTGGGTGACATGGCAGTGCCATTTGCCTGGTGTGCAGACCCAAAGCCCGCATTCGGAGCGGCCTTCCGGCCCCTTGTACAGCAGCTTGCCCGAGGTGTGGGATTGCCCCTCGATCATGGTCGGGATGACGCCCCAGTCGACGAGGTCGGTAACGGTGAGCGGGGATTTCATGATGGGTGTGGTCATGTCGATTTCCTTGAAAGGGTGCTCAGCGGCACATGAAGGCCTTGATCAGCGTTTCCGTGATGATGGAGGTGCCGGTCCAGCGGGCTGGGAAGAACACCAGCGTGCCGGCCTTGACCGGAATCTCTTCGCCATCGTCATGGACATAGCTGCCGCGGCCTGAGAGGAAATGGCAGAACTCGTCGGCGCCAAAGGTGACCTTGCGCGTGCCAGGCGTGCACGACCACAGGCCGCATTCGCTCGATCCGTCCGGGTTCCGGGACAGGACCCTGCCCGAGGCGCGCGGCGAACCGGCGAGTGTGTTGCTGCCCGCGCCCCAGTCCTCCAGTTCCACGGTCGAGGCCTTCGGCCAGTGCGGTGTCGGCATGTCGTCAAGCTCCGTGGTCAGGCCAGCATGTAGACGTTGCGCATGGTCTCATGCACGGTGCATTCGCCTGTCCAGCCAGCCGGGAACATGACCACGGTCCCGGCGGAGATTTCTATCAGCTCACCGACATCCGACCGGTAGGTCGCGAGGCCGGCGACGAAATGGCACAATTCATCGCGCGGGATCCTCAGGCGCCAGCGGCCTGGCGTGCACACCCAGATGCCGGATTCCGGCTGGTTGTTCGGGCCTTTGTGCACGAGCCTGCCGGTGGAGTGCGAAGCGCCTTCCAATGCGTCAGGTTGGGCGCCCCAGTCGACGAGGTCGGTGCGGGTGGTGGCCTGGTGGAGGTGGGGAGCGGAGGAGGTCATAGCAGCGTCTCCAGCAACCCGGCTGCTTTCTCCGGCCCATTCTGCGCGCGCATCTGCGCCGATGTCTTCGCCAGCTTGGCTTTCATCGCCGGGTCGGTCAGGCAGGTTTCGATCTTGGCGATCAGCTCGGCATCGGTCCAGTCGTAGCGCGGCATGCCGAAGCCGTGGCCGGTTTCCTCGACGCGGGTGGCGTTGTCGTGGCCGTCCCAGACATAGGGCATGATGATCGCCGGCTTGCCGAAATAGAGGCACTCGGTGAAGGAGTTGTTGCCGCCATGGTGGATCACCGCATCGACCTGCGGGATGACCGAAGGCTGCGGGAACCAGCTCTCGACGATCACATTGCCGGGCACGTCCGTGTACTGATCCTTGTAGCCGCCGACATTGACCAGCGCCCGGTAGCGCGTCTTGCCCAGGGTCGCGATGATGCGCTTCAACAGCTCGACATCGCCGGCGCCGAGGCTGCCGAAGGAGACATAGAGCAGCGGCCCGTCATTGTTTTTGGCGAATGTCGGCACCGTGTAGGGTTTCTCCTGCCGCACGCAGCCTTCCAGATACTGGAACTTTGCCGGGTCGAGCGGATGGCGGCGCTTGAACTTTGCCGCTTCGGGATAGAGCAGCAGGTTCAAATAGGGCGAGGCCTCGAAGAACTGGCCGATCGGATAAGGCGCCTCGTTGTTGGCGGCGAGGAAGGCGTTGAAGTCGTCATGGATCGGCTTGATCGCCGCGTTGAAATGATCGCGGTAGCGCTGGTGACCGGCATGGTCGTTCTCGCCGCAGCCGGAGAGATGGGGCGGGATGTCCTCGTCGTCAATCTCGTTTTCCGAGCAGGAGATGACGCGCACCCAGGGTTTGCCGAACTGCTTGATGGCCGGAAACAGGATGACGTTGTCGACGCAGATCACATCCGGCTTGATGGCTGAGAGAACGCGCGGCAGATCCTTCTGCGCCCATTTGGCGCTGTCGACGATCGCCGTCCAGCAATCCTTGACGTAATTGTCGACCTGATCGTAAGGCGATTTGCGGAAGTTCGGGATGTGGCCGTTGATGAAATCCTCCCAGAATTTCGCCATCTGTTCGGGCGGCATCGGCTCCGACAGGTTCACCGGATGCGCCTCGAAACCGTAGCCCTTGTAGACATCGACAAAGCCGGGGTCGGACAGGAAAACGGCTTTGTGGCCGCGCGCCTCGACCGCCTGGGCGATGCCGACGGAATTGAGCGCCGGGCCGTAGGCGGCTTCTGGAAAAAACGCGATCGTCTTCTGCGCCATCAGGCTTCTCCTGTCATTCTGCGAAAATTCTGACATCGGCGGCGTCCCAGCCGAGTTCGACCTGATCTCCCGACGCGACCGGCCGGCGGTCGGCGGCATCAGCGGTGACGCGCACCAGGAACGGCTTTGGCGACAGGGGGGTGCGGACATGCAGCTGCAGGTCGAGCCCCTGATAGGCCAGCGCCTCGACCGTGCCGGTGGTGCGGTTGGCGGTCTGAGCCTCCGGGAACAGCCGGATGCGCTCCGGCCGCACCGAAGCGACAGCGGATGCGCCGGGCGAGAGCGTTGCTGGAACCTTGCCGGATATTCGCGCGCCATTCGCGGCGACAACCCCATCGGTGGCGGCCTTGCCCGGCACGAAATTCATCACGCCGATGAAGTCGGCGACGAAACGGTCGGCCGGATGCTCATAGATCGCGTGCGGCGTGTCGCATTGCAGCAGTCTGCCGTCCTTGAGCACCGCCATGCGGTCGGCCATCACAAGCGATTCTTCCTGGTCGTGGGTGACGATGACGAAGGTGATGCCGACCTCATGCTGCAGGCGCTTCAATTCCAGCTGCATGGCGCCGCGCAGCTTCTTGTCGAGCGCGCCAAGCGGCTCGTCGAGCAGCAGCAGGCGCGGCCGCTTGACCAGCGCGCGGGCGAGCGCGACGCGCTGCTTCTGGCCGCCCGACAGTTGCTCCGGCTTGCGGTCGGCGAAGGGGACGAGTTCGGTTGTCGCCAGGATGGCGTCGACGCGGGAGCGGATTTCAGCCGCCGGCAAACGTTCCATCTCCAGGCCGTAGGAGACATTGGCGCGGACGCTCATATGCGGAAACAGCGCGTAGGACTGGAACATCAGATTGACCGGCCGCTTGTTGGGCGGGGTTTTGGCAATGTCGCGCCCGTCGAGCAGGATGCGCCCGTCATTGGGCGTCTCGAATCCGGCCAGCATCCGCAGCAGCGTGGTCTTGCCACAGCCGGACGGGCCGAGCAGCGCGAAGAACTCGTTCTCTCTGATATCGAGCGAGATGCCGTCGACAGCCGTCACCCGGCCGAAATTCTTCGATACATGATCGATGGCCAGCAGCGTGCGCGGTTCGCTCATTGGCCTATGATCCCACGGTTGAGCCGCTGCGACAGGGTCAGCGCGGTGATCGAGACCGCCATGACGATGGTCGCCAGCGCGTTGATCTCCGGCGTGATGCCGAAGCGGATCATGGCGTAGATCTGCATCGGCAACGTCGTCGAGGCACGGCCGGCGCCGGCGGTGAAGAAGGCGATGATGAATTCGTCGACCGAGAGCGTGAAGGCGAGCAGCGGGGCCGCCCGCGCCCCCCCCCGCCGGCCCCGCCCAGGGGGCCCCCCGCCCCCGGGGGGGGG